>JACPOZ010000049.1 GCA_016191235.1 Gammaproteobacteria bacterium | reverse complement strand
TACGAGAAGAGCCGCTTGCGCGTGGCAGTTTTGATTTTTGGACGTTCGACTCCGGTGGAGCTGGAGTTCGGGCAAGTCGAGAAAGGATAGTCTCGGGAAGTTTCGGGTCGTAACCAGCGGCTCGGGGCGCGTTGTGGTAGCAGGCAATAATCTTTTTAATGGGGAGCCGCAAGGCGTTTGCACCCGCGGAGTAGAAAATGGCAAAGAAAATTACGGCCTACATTAAGTTGCAGGTCAAGGCCACCCAGGCCAACCCCAGTCCCCCCGTCGGCCCGGCACTGGGTCAGCGTGGCGTAAATATCATGGAATTCTGCAAGGCTTTCAATGCCCAGACGCAGGGCATAGAGCCGGGCACCCCGATCCCTGTGGTCATTACGGTATATAGTGACCGCAGCTTTACCTTTATTACCAAGACCCCGCCGGCGTCGATTCTCCTGAAGAGAGCGGCTGGCATTTCAAGTGGCAGCAAAACCCCTCACACCAATAAAGTTGGTAAGGTGACTCGTGCGCAACTGGAAGATATCGCCAAGGTCAAAATGTCTGACCTGACGGCATCTGACATGGACGCAGCGGTGCGTACTATTGCAGGTAGCGCACGCAGCATGGGTATTGAGACGGAAGGGGTATAACATGGCTAAACTTGCAAAACGTTTTAAACCCATCAGGGAAAAATTGCAGCCGGGTAAGCAATATTCAATTGATGAGGCGCTGGGTTTGCTCAAGCAATTCTCATCGGTGAAATTCAACGAATCAATCGATGTCGCCGTCAATCTTGGTGTTGATCCTCGTAAGTCAGATCAGGTGGTTCGCGGTTCCACGGTGTTGCCTAACGGTACCGGCAAAGTCGTGCGCGTTGCTGTTTTTGCGCAAGGTTCGAATGCCGACGCAGCCAGGGCTGCAGGTGCCGACATCGTAGGTTTTGATGATCTGGCGGAATCCGTAAAGGCGGGCAGCATGGATTTTGATGTAGTCATTGCCACGCCCGATGCCATGCGTGTTGTTGGCCAGTTGGGCCAGATCCTGGGTCCCCGTGGATTGATGCCTAACCCGAAAGTTGGCACAGTGACGGCTGATGTCGCCACGGCGGTGAAAAATGCCAAAGGTGGCCAGGTGCGTTATCGTACTGATAAAGCCGGAATTATCCAATGCACAATCGGCAAGGTGAGCTTTGATGTTGACGCATTGCGCGGCAATCTTCACGCGCTGCTTGCCGATTTGAATAAGGCAAAGCCGAGCACCGCAAAGGGCGTTTATTTGAAGAAGATCTCCGTATCCAGCACCATGGGTCCGGGCATTGTTGTAGATCAGGCTTCACTGGCGGCTACAGCCTAAGTAAGAATGTAAGACTTTGGGTTGGCGGCGGCAACGCCGCTGGCCGTCAAAGACCGTAGGTGTTTCGCTTAATGGGGTTGGTTGAAGCTGGCCCCGCCTACGCAGATGGCGTACCCGAGACAGGATTTTCCCTGGCGACGGTTGCCGTAAGGGTGGGGTATCTTCTTGGCTGATGGCTTTTACGATCTGCCGATGAGTGCCTCGTGGTTTACGTGGTAAGCGTGAGAAGGTTGCCAGTTGACTTGTTGAAGAGTTGGCGGTGGCCTCAGTTGCGTTTATATACAGGGGAGTTCTCTTGTTAACACTAGAAGATAAAAAGGCCATTGTTGCTGAAATGGCCGGAGTTGCGAGTACCGCTCAAGCTGCGATTGCGGCCGAGTACCGTGGCTTGACAGCAGAGCAGATGACCAAGTTGCGCTCTGAGGCGCGCAAGTCGGGTGTTTATCTGCGCGTTGTCAAGAATACGCTTGCCCGGCGTGCATTCGAGGGGACTGGCTTTGCTTGCATGCAGTCCTCAATGGTTGGTCCACTGGTGCTGGCCTTCTCTACAGAGGAGCCTGCTGCCGCTGCCCGCCTGATGCGTGATTTCATGAAGGGTAATGACAAACTGGTCGTCAAGGTTGTTGCGCTTGGCGGCAAGTTGTTGACCCCGGGTGATGTCGAGGCATTGGCCAACATGCCGACACGCGATCAGGCGATCAGTCTGTTGATGGCGGTGATGAAGGCTCCCGTGGAGAAATTTGTCCGTACCTTGGCCGAGCCTACCAGCAAAATGGTCCGTACCGTGGCGGCCATCCGCGATCAAAAGCAGGCGGCTTGATTCCAATTTATTTTTATCCGCGTCATAAACCGCGGTCATACATTTTTATTTAGGAGCGTAACATGGCTGTAAGCAAAGAAGATATTCTGAATACCATTTCCAACATGACCGTGTTGGAAATCGTTGATCTGATTTCCGCAATGGAAGAGAAATTCGGCGTTTCCGCTGCCGCTGTAGCGGTGGCCGCTCCTGCTGCTGCAGGCGCTGCCCCGGCTGCCGAGGAGCAGACCGAGTTCAATGTTGTGATGACCGGCTTTGGTGACAATAAAGTCAACGTCATCAAAGTAGTCCGCGCCATCACTGGTCTTGGCTTGAAAGAAGCCAAGGATATGGTGGAAGCCGTTCCCGCTGTAGTCAAAGAAGGCGTGAGCAAGGCTGATGGCGAAGCGATGAAGAAGCAGTTGGAAGAAGCCGGCGCCAAAGTTGATCTTAAGTAAGCGTTGCGTTTCCTCACCTGTAAACTGAGGGATTGAATGTGTGGGCGGACTTCAATCAGCCTGCCAGCGTTCCCTTGGTGCAGGATTTAAAGCAAAAGAAGTGAACTGGCATAGACGGCAGCTCGTAAGGGCTGCCGTCTGGCCGCTGAGAGTTGCTGTTGATGGTAGGCTCTCTTATGTGTAGTGGACCGGCGTGTATTAATTTCGCCGCTTGTCCCCGTTGATTCTTGATAAACATGGGATCTTTTTTGACTAGCCGATCTGAAATACTTGGGGATGAAGTTTTTCGGGTGTGCTTGACGGGAAGATTTGTAAAGTATTCAGGCGAATTAAATCTGACACTGAACGAGTTATCAATAGCTGGGCGCCCGGCAGGCCCACTCAATGTGATGCCGGGATAAGTTTTTTTGGCTGGTGGCCGGCGCCACCGGCCTTTTCTTGTTTCAATAATGCCCAGACGATCTGTTTTTTGGTTGTTTGTGGTGTAGTGAAGCGTTGTCCTGTTTAAACGTATTGCATGTTTGAACATGGATTAAAGCAAAACATGCCTTTTGTTTTCGATCTGAAAAGGCCCGTGAACGGACTTTTCAGCGAATTATTTAGTTTGCCGTATGTTTATGGCTTCTGCCCGATTTGGTGATTGAATCTGAGGAACTCTGATGTCCTACTCCTTTACTGAGAAAAAAAGAATTCGCAAGGATTTTGGAAAGCGGCCCAGCATCCTGGAGACGCCTTATCTGTTGGCGATTCAGGTGGAATCTTATCGTGACTTTCTGCAAGAAGGCGTTAGCCTGGAAAGTCGCCTGGATAAGGGTTTGCATCTCGCGTTCAAATCAGTATTTCCGATTGTTAGCTACACCGGCTATGCTGCGCTTGAGTATGTCAGCTATCGCTTGGGCACCCCGGTTTTCGATGTCAAAGAGTGCCAGTCTCGCGGCATGACCTATGCGGCTCCGCTGCGTGTCAAAGTGCGCCTGGTGATTTACGACAAGGAAGCACCTGCCGGCGCCAAGGCTATCAAGGATGTCAAGGAGCAGGAAGTCTATATGGGCGAGCTGCCGTTGATGACGGGTAACGGCACCTTTGTGATCAATGGCACCGAGCGTGTTGTGGTGTCTCAGTTGCACCGCTCGCCCGGCGTGTTTTTTGAGCACGACAAGGGCAAGACCCATTCTTCCGGGAAATTGTTGTTCTCGGCGAGGGTTATTCCTTACCGTGGTTCCTGGCTGGACTTCGAGTTCGATCCCAATGATTGTGTTTTCGTGCGTATCGATCGCCGCCGCAAGTTGCCGGCGACGATGATTCTCCGCGCGCTGGGTTATAACACCCAGCAGATGCTTGGCCTGTTCTTTGAGATGAATACCTTTAGGTTCGACCAGGATGGTATCCATCTGGAGCTGGTAGCCGACAGGCTGCGTGGCGAGAGCGCAGGGTTTGATATTAAAGATGCCAAGGGCAAAGTGATTGTTGAGGCAGGCCGCCGCATCATGGCTCGTCATATCAATGAGCTGAAGAAGGCCAATATCACGCAGCTCACCGTGCCGTCCGAGTATGTGATGGGCAAGGTGGTTGCGCATGATGTAATCGATCATGTCACAGGTGAAGTCCTGGCAAACGCCAACGATGAGCTTACTGCCGAACTGCTAAACAAGCTGATCAAGGCGGGTGTTCGGGAGATCCAGGCGCTTTATACCAACGATCTGGATCGCGGCCCTTATATTTCCGATACCTTGCGCATTGACCATACGCGTAGCGATCTGGATGCTCAGGTTGAAATCTATCGCATGATGCGCCCCGGTGAGCCGCCGACCAAGGATGCGGCGCAGGCTTTGTTCAACAACCTGTTTTTTAGTTTTGAGCGTTACGATCTTTCGCCTGTTGGGCGCATGAAATTTAACCGGCGCGTGGGACGTACCGAGATTACCGGCCCCGGCGTACTCTCCAACGAAGACATCATCGATGTCATGAAGGTCTTGATCGATATCAAGAACGGTAATGGCACCGTGGATGATATCGACCATCTTGGTAACCGCCGCATCCGCAGTGTCGGTGAAATGGTGGAGAATCAGTTCCGTGCCGGCCTGGTGCGCGTTGAGCGTGCCGTCAAGGAGCGCCTCAGTCTGGCTGAGTCCGAAGGTTTGATGCCGCAGGAGCTGATCAATGCCAAGCCCGTGTCGGCAGTGATCAAGGAGTTCTTCGGTTCCAGCCAGTTGTCGCAGTTTATGGATCAGAACAATCCACTGTCCGAGATTACGCACAAGCGGCGTATATCGGCGTTGGGGCCGGGTGGTTTAACGCGTGAGCGTGCTGGATTTGAAGTGCGCGACGTACACCCAACCCATTATGGCCGGGTATGTCCGATTGAAACGCCGGAAGGTCCTAACATTGGGCTGATCAATTCGCTGGCGGCGTATGCCCGCACCAATAGTTATGGCTTTCTGGAAACGCCCTATCGCAAGGTGCTGAATGGCAAGGTGACCGATCAGATCGAGTATCTGTCGGCCATTGAAGAAGGGCAATACATGATCGCTCAGGCCAGTGCGACGCTGGATGCGGAAGGTAACCTGATCGATGAGCTGGTGTCCTGCCGCCACCAAAATGAGTTTACGCTCGCAACCCCTGACCGGGCCGAGTACATGGACGTTTCGCCGAAGCAGATTGTGTCGGTGGCGGCCTCGCTGATTCCGTTCCTGGAACACGATGATGCCAACCGCGCCTTGATGGGATCCAACATGCAGCGTCAGGCTGTGCCGACCTTGCGCGCCGAAAAGCCGCTGGTAGGTACCGGTATGGAGCGGATCGTGGCCATTGATTCCGGCGTGACAGTGGTTGCGCTGCGTGGCGGTGTGATCAATTCTGTCGATGCTGGTCGTGTCGTGGTGCGTGTCAATGATGATGAGACGGTGCCGGGCGAGCCGGGCGTTGATATTTACAACCTGACGAAATACACCCGTTCGAACCAGAACACCTGTATCAATCAGCGTCCGCTGGTGAATGTGGGTGATGTGGTGGCGCGCGGCGATGTGCTGGCGGATGGGCCTTCGACCGACATGGGTGAGCTGGCGCTTGGGCAGAATATGCTGGTCGCCTTTATGCCATGGAACGGTTACAACTACGAGGATTCGATCCTGATTTCGGAGCGGGTGGTGCAGGAGGATCGTTTCACCACCATCCATATCGAAGAACTGACCTGCGTGTCACGCGACACCAAGCTGGGACCCGAGGAAGTCACTGCGGATATTCCGAACGTGAGCGAATCGGCGCTATCCAAGCTGGACGAGTCCGGGATTATCTATATCGGCGCGGAAGTGGTGCCGGGCGATATTATGGTCGGCAAGGTGACCCCGAAGGGCGAAACTCAGTTGACCCCGGAAGAGAAGCTGTTGCGGGCCATTTTTGGTGAGAAGGCCTCCGACGTGAAAGACACCTCGTTGCGTGTTCCCTCAGGCATGAACGGCACGGTGATTGATGTTCAGGTGTTTACCCGTGATGGTGTGCAAAAAGATAAGCGCGCTCAGGATATCGAGCGCAGCGCGCTGGAGGGCGTCAAGAAGGATCTGCATGACCAGTACCGTATCCTGGAAGACGATACCTATCAGCGCGTCGAGCAGCTATTGCTGGACAAGGTCGCGGAAGGTGGCCCCAAGGGCCTGAAGGCGGGCGGCAAGGTTGTCGCTGAGTACTTGTCAGGCATGGCGCGTGACAAATGGTTTGAGATCCGCTTGCGCGACGAGGATGCCAACCAGCAATTGGAGCTGCTCGGCGAACAGCTTAAGCAGCAGCGTAAGGATTTTGAAGCCAAGCTTGAAGAAAAGCGTCTCAAGCTGATAGCGGGTGACGATCTGGCGCCTGGCGTGCTTAAGATGGTCAAGGTGTATTTGGCCGTTAAACGCCGCATTCAGCCTGGTGACAAGATGGCTGGGCGGCACGGCAACAAGGGTGTGGTGTCCATGATTGTCCCGGCTGAAGATATGCCGTACATGGCGGACGGTACGCCGGTCGATATTGTGCTGAATCCGCTGGGTGTGCCATCGCGTATGAACGTCGGTCAGGTCCTCGAAACGCATCTTGGCTGGGCGGCGAAGGGCTTGGGGCTGAAGATTGGACGCATGCTGGAGGCCAGAAGCAAAGTCTCCGAGGTGCGTACCTTCCTGGGCCGTATTTATGACAGTAGCGGCAAAAAGGAAGATCTGAACTCGCTGACGGACGACGAGATTGTCGTGCTTAGCCAAAACCTGTCCAAAGGTGTTCCGACGGCGACACCGGTGTTTGATGGTGCGACCGAAGCGGAGATCAAGGCGATGCTGGAATTGGCTGATTTGCCGCCCAGCGGGCAGACAACCTTGTTTGATGGACGTACTGGCGATGCCTTCGATCGTCCGGTGACGGTGGGTTATATGTACATGCTCAAGTTGAACCACTTGGTGGATGACAAGATGCATGCGCGTTCCACTGGCCCCTACAGTCTGGTGACCCAGCAGCCCCTCGGCGGCAAGGCGCAGTTCGGTGGGCAGCGATTCGGTGAAATGGAGGTGTGGGCGCTGGAAGCCTATGGCGCCGCTTACACCCTGCAGGAAATGCTCACTGTCAAGTCGGACGATGTCATGGGACGTACCAAGATGTATAAGAACATCGTGGATGGCGACCATCGTATGGAGGCAGCGATGCCGGAGTCCTTTAACGTGCTGATCAAAGAGATCCGGTCGCTGGGCATCGACATCGAGTTGGAGCAAAACTAAGCGGGCGGCGTAATGCACAGGCAGGGAGAAGCGGCACGCCATGCGTGTGAGCCTCCTGCCCCATCCCTTATGAGTTAGGAGATACGGCATTGAAAGATTTAATGTATTTATTGAAACAACAAGGCCAGGTCGAAGAATTTGACGCGATCCGCATTGGCTTGGCGTCGCCTGATAAAGTCCGCACCTGGTCATTCGGCGAAGTCAAAAAGCCCGAAACCATCAACTACCGTACCTTCAAGCCCGAGCGTGATGGCTTGTTCTGCGCCAAAATTTTCGGGCCGATCAAGGATTACGAATGTCTGTGTGGCAAGTATAAGCGCCTTAAGCACCGCGGCGTGATCTGCGAAAAGTGTGGCGTGGAAGTGACACTTGCCAAGGTGCGCCGCGAGCGCATGGGCCACATTGAGCTGGCCAGCCCGGTGGCTCACATTTGGTTCCTGCGCTCACTGCCTTCGCGGATGGGACTGTTGCTGGATATGACGTTGCGCGATATCGAGCGCGTACTTTATTTCGAAGCCTTTGTGGTGATCGATCCGGGCATGACGCGCTTGGAGCGCGGTCAGTTGCTGTCCGACGAAACCTATCTGGAAGCTATCGAAGAATATGGCGATGAATTCGATGCGCGCATGGGCGCCGAAGCCATCTATGAATTATTGAAGGGTATGGACCTCAAGGTTGAGGTTGCCAAACTGCGCGAAGATATCCCTGTTACCACTTCCGAGACCAAAGGCAAGAAGCTCGCCAAGCGCCTCAAGTTGATGGAGGCTTTTCTTGAGTCCGGTAACCACCCCGAATGGATGGTGTTGACGGTGCTGCCAGTGCTGCCTCCCGAATTGCGTCCGCTGGTGCCGCTGGATGGCGGGCGTTTCGCAACCTCCGATCTGAATGATCTGTATCGCCGCGTGATCAACCGTAACAACCGCCTGAAGCGTCTGCTCGATCTTAGCGCGCCAGACATCATCGTGCGCAATGAGAAGCGCATGTTGCAGGAGTCCGTGGATGCATTGCTGGATAACGGCCGCCGTGGCAAGGCGATCACAGGTTCCAACAAGCGCCCCTTGAAGTCGTTGGCCGACATGATCAAGGGTAAGCAGGGCCGTTTCCGTCAGAACTTGCTGGGTAAGCGCGTCGATTACTCGGGGCGTTCCGTGATTGTGGTGGGGCCAACGCTCAAGTTGCATCAGTGCGGTTTGCCGAAGAAGATGGCGCTGGAATTGTTCAAGCCATTTATCTTCAGCAAGCTCGAGCGTCGAGGCCTTGCAACTACGATCAAGGCTGCCAAGAAACTGGTCGAACGTGAAGGTCCGGAGGTCTGGGATATCCTGGAAGAGGTAATCCGCGAGCATCCGGTGTTGTTGAACCGTGCGCCGACGCTGCACCGTCTGGGCATTCAGGCGTTTGAGCCGGTTCTGATTGAGGGCAAGGCTATTCAGCTTCATCCGCTGGTGTGTACTGCATTCAACGCCGACTTCGACGGTGACCAGATGGCGGTGCATGTGCCGCTGTCGCTGGAGGCGCAGCTTGAGGCGCGCACCCTGATGATGTCCACCAATAACGTGCTATCGCCCGCCAATGGTGAACCCATTATTGTTCCCTCGCAGGACGTGGTGCTTGGACTCTACTACATGTCGCGCGAAAGTATCAACGCACGCGGTGAGGGCATGATTTTTGCCGATATCTCCGAGGTGCATCGCGCCTATGAGGGCAGGCTCGTCGAGCTGCAGGCCAAAATCAAAGTGCGTGTTCGTGAAGTGTCCATTGATGAGAACGGAGCGAAGCACGAGAGCATTCGCCGTGTCGATACCACGGTGGGCCGTGCATTGTTGTTTGAAATTTTGCCCGATGGGATGTCCTTTGATCTGGTCAATCAGAACATGACCAAGAAGTCGATCTCGCGCCTCTTGAATGGCTGTTACCGTCAGTTGGGCTTGAAAGAAGCTGTGCTTTTCGCCGATCAGCTCATGTATACCGGTTTTGCCTTTGCTACCCGTTCGGGTGTGTCCATTGGCGCGGATGACATGGTGGTTCCGGATGAGAAAGAGGCTATTATCCATGCCGCCGAGCAGGAGGTGAAGGAGATCGAGAATCAGTATGTTTCCGGTCTGGTCACCAATGGCGAGCGGTATAACAAGGTGGTGGATATCTGGTCGCATACCAACGACCAGGTGGCCAAGGCCATGATGGACAAATTGGGGTCGGACATTGTGACCGACGCCAAGGGTAACCAGGTCAAACAGCCTTCCTTCAATTCCATCTACATGATGGCCGACTCCGGGGCGCGTGGTAGCGCGGCCCAGATTCGTCAGTTGGCGGGAATGCGCGGCCTGATGGCCAAGCCTGACGGCTCCATCATCGAGACACCCATCACGGCTAACTTCCGTGAGGGGCTTGACGTGTTGCAGTACTTTATCTCTACACACGGTGCCCGTAAGGGTCTGGCCGATACCGCGCTGAAGACTGCAAACTCGGGATACCTGACCCGCCGTCTGGTAGACGTTGCGCAGGACTTGGTGATTTCCGAGGTTGACTGCGGCACGGTTCATGGTTTGCTGATGACCCCGCTGATCGAAGGCGGCGACGTGGTAGAGCCGCTGCGCGAGCGTGTGCTGGGCCGTGTTCTAGTGACTGATGTCATGACGCCTGGCAAGGAACACGAAGTGGCGGTGCCGGCGGGTACGCTGCTCGATGAGCGCTGGGTGGACAGGCTCGAAGCAATGAGCGTTGATCAGGTCAAGGTGCGCTCGCCCATTAGCTGTGAGACGCGTTACGGGATTTGCGCCGCGTGTTACGGGCGTGATCTTGCGCGCGGGCATAAGGTTAACAGCGGTGAAGCGGTGGGTGTTATCGCAGCTCAGTCGATTGGTGAGCCGGGTACCCAGCTCACCATGCGTACCTTCCATATCGGTGGCGCGGCGTCGCGTTCCGCAGCAGTCAACTGCGTGGAGCTGAAGACTAAAGGTAAAGTGCGTCTGCACAATATCAAGCTGGTACAGCACGCCAGCGGTAACAACGTGGCGGTATCGCGCTCCGGCGAGTTGACTATGGTCGACGAGTTCGGCCGTGAGCGTGAGCGGTACAAGATCCCTTACGGTGCAGTGTTGACTGTGAGCGATGGCGATCTGGTCGAAGCCGGACAAGTCGTTGCCAACTGGGATCCGCATACCCACCCCGTGGTCACCGAGGTGGAAGGCCGCCTCAAGTTCAGTGATGTTATTGACGGTATTACCGTGCAGCGTCAGACCGATGACATCACCGGGTTGAGCAGCTTGGTTGTCATTGATCCGAAGCAGCGTGGCGCCACCGCCAAAGATCTGCGTCCCATGATCAAGCTGGTCGGCACGGATGACAAGGAATTGCGTCTTGCAGGCACAGAGATCCCGGCGATCTACTTCCTGCCCGCAGGTGCCATCATCAACCTGGAAGATGGTGCGGCAGTGGGTGTGGGCGATGTTATCGCACGTATCCCGCAAGAAACCACCAAAACCCGCGACATTACCGGCGGTTTGCCGCGCGTGGCCGATCTCTTCGAAGCCCGCAAGCCCAAAGACCCGGCGATTCTTGCCGAGACTTCGGGCACCGTCAGCTTCGGCAAGGAAACCAAAGGTAAACGCCGTCTCGTCATTACTGCCAAGGATGGTGAGCAGCATGAAGAGTTGATTCCGAAGTGGCGTCACGTGACGGTGTTCGAAGGTGAGTATGTCGAACGCGGTGAAGTTATCGTGGACGGCGCGCCCGACCCGCACGACATCCTGCGCCTGCTGGGTGTTGCGCCGCTGGCCAACTACATTGTCAATGAAGTGCAGGATGTGTATCGCCTGCAGGGTGTGAAGATCAACGATAAGCACATCGAAGTCATCGTGCGTCAGATGCTGCGCAAGGTGGAAATCACCAACCCTGGAGACACAAAATTCATCAAGGGCGAGCAGCTTGACCGGCCGCGCGTACTTGAAGAAAACGAACGTGTCCTGGCCGAAGGTAAGCTGCCGGCATCCTATGTAATCTTGCTGATGGGTATTACCAAGGCCTCGCTGGCGACGGAATCCTTCATCTCCGCAGCCTCCTTCCAGGAGACCACCCGCGTCTTGACGGAAGCGGCGGTGAGCGGCAAGTGTGACGACCTGCGCGGTCTGAAGGAAAACGTGATTGTCGGACGTTTGATACCGGCCGGAACAGGCTTGGCCTATCACACCGAACGGCGCCGCAAGCGTGATCTGTACAAGGCGGAGGGACATGCCGCCAAGGTGGCACCGCAAGCGGTTGGCAGTGAAGCTGAGGAAGTGTTCAGCACGCCTGTGTCGGGCTTGTAAATGCCCTGGCAGACCTCCGGGGAAGTTCGTGGGTCTGCTGTTCTAGGATGATTCGAGGGGGGGTGAACTACCCCCCTTTTTTTTAGGATCATTTTTTGCCCACACACTGGGCGGTTCCGGCATCATGATACGCGCCGTCTTCTACCGGTAGAAATTCCCAGTCATAACTGTTTGTGTGCAGAGTAAGCTTCAGCACGCCCCATACAGTACCGTTCCAGGCGACGCTGTTGCTGTTGCGCATGCCAAAATTGTAGAGCCTCGCCCCACCGGTGCCAACAACGAACGAGCGGATACCTCGGGTGTCGTCAGGTTCACCCTTGCCATTGAGAGGGGTGAAACGCTCATAGTGGTGATCGTGGCCTGCAATCACGATGCTTGCTCCATGTTGATAGAGTGTTTCCCACGGCGCGGCCATCGAGCGATGGTTGCCATGCAGGCCGGAGCTGAAGCGTGGATGGTGCCAAAACGCGAGCGTGCAGGTGGCTGGATGTGAGGCCAGAACTTTGCGCAGCCACTGGACTTGCTCCGAATCCGGGCCGGTGTCGATGTTGCTGTTCAGCGCCACCACATGCCACTTGCCGATGGTGATGCTGTAGTAGCCTTTGTCCGGCTCCCCGGCGCGGCTACCGAAATATTCAAAGTAACCCGCCGCGTCGCGCGTGTTGTATTCGTGGTTTCCGGGGGCGGGCCATGTGCGCTCCTTGAATTTTCCCCACGCCGGTTCGTAGCACTGTGTAAAATCCTTGAGGGATCCGTTCTGATAGGCTAAATCGCCGGGAGCCAGCACTGTGCCTGCTGTTCGATCAATCAGGCCGGCCGTTAGTTGCGCGCCGCGCACGCTGCACTGAGCGACATCGCCCGCGACAAGCAGCACGGAATCAGCCTGGTTGGCGGTGGCTACCTGCGCCATAGCTACGCTTGGTACGTATTGGCAGAGCAAGGCGTTCATAGCCCAGAAAAGGTATTTATAACGCATGCTGTCCAATAGGATACCTGCTTGAGTTTGTGCCGAGTCTCGGCCACGGGGTTGTGGCGCTCAGGAAGAGTATTGGGGTTTGATTTCCTGGATGAGTACCCAAGGCGCGGCGACTACCGCCCAGAATGCCGGATTACGCTCATGCCAGTCCCTGGCGTCTTCCACCGACGCGCGCGACAGCTTATCGGCATGTATCAGGCGCTCAATGACGGCCTTGTCATCCTTGACCATAGACGCCGCGACCTCGATCAAGTCAAGTTCCATCGAAACCTTGACCACTACCCCGCAGGCAAAATGCCGTTCAAGCTCATGCCATGCCAATTTGCCGGTCTCGGCGTTAAGCTTGGGCCGGAGTTCTTCGTCAAAGTTACCCATATATCGTCTACTCAAAAAAATAAGGATTATACCATTCGTGTAACATGCAGATATATCGGCAACCGCAAGCACCGCCATCCTGCGACAAGCTGTGAACAAGTCGTTTTAGCGTGCGTTATGCCTTGGGTCTGTTATCTTGTAATATGGCATTTTTATTGCCAGTCTACTCCTAAGTAAGGGTCGTTTTTAGGTTGAATTTTCAATAAGCGGAGGTATGCGTGGTAAATAATGATGTGTTACGAAGGCTCCGGTACGCGCTGAATATTGGCGACGAAAAAATGGTCGAGATAATAAAACTGTCAGGCCGTGAAATTGATCAGGCAAATGTAGCTAATCTTTTGAAAAAGGAAGATGAAGAGGGCTACCTTGAGTGTGATAATGATGTCATGGAGTCTTTTCTGGATGGGTTAATTATTCACAAGAGAGGCAAGAGTGAGCGTGGGCTGGAGAAGCATAAAGCGCCAGCTTCTTTGTTGACAAATAACGACATATTGAAAAAACTCAGGGTTGCTTTTGAATTGAAAGAAGATGATATGCATGGAATTCTGGCGCTGGCAGGCTTTCAGGTGTCAAAGTCCGAGTTGAGCGCATTGTTTAGAAAAAAAGGACAAAAAAACTACAGGGAGTGTGGTGATCAGTTGCTCAGGAATTTTCTGAAAGGCCTTACCATGCGCCTTGGAAGTTGATGGTGCCGAATCTGGGCGTGTTCAATTTGTGAGATCGGGCGACACGTCCAGCAGGTGCCGCACATTGGCGTCAGGGCAATGTTCATGGCTATGGAGCGGCTGTGCTTCATGTATAATGGCTCCATGAGTAACGACGTTCTGGTACGTGTTGAACACCTTTTTCGCTATTACGGCGATATCTGCGCTTTGCACGATGTCACTTTTGACATCGGCAAAGGTGAGGTGCTGGGGTTGCTGGGGTCCAATGGGGCGGGCAAGTCCACTACCATGCAAATTCTCAGTGGCAATCTGGCACCCAGTGCGGGAAGGGTGTGGATCAACGGCGTCGATATCCTGGATCAACCGAAGCTCGCCAAGGCTGCGCTCGGTTATTTGCCGGATCAGCCTCCGCTGTACCGTGAACTGACCGTCGATGAATATCTGAACTATTGCGCGCGTCTCAACCGCATCCCGCGTGACAGACGCAGTGCCGCAGTCGATAAGGCCAAGCAGCGCTGCGGACTGACCGAGGTGGGCGCGCGTCTGATCGGCAATCTCTCCAAGGGTTATCAGCAACGCGTGGGCATTGCCCAGGCGATTGTTCATACGCCTGCGCTGGTGATACTCGACGAGCCGACGGTGGGGCTGGACCCGATCCAGGTGCGCGAGATCCGCGCACTGATCAGGGAGTTGAGCGGCGAGCACAGCGTGATTCTCTCGACACATATTCTGCCCGAGGTGCAGGCGACGTGTGACCGGGTGCAGATCATCAACAAGGGCAGGCTGCTGCTGAACGATAGCATTGATGGATTGCTGGCGCGCATGCAGTCTTCCAGCATGCTGGTGGCGTTGCGCAATCCTCCCCCAGTGTTGGAGCTGGAATCGTTGCCCGGCGTCAGGTCGGTCGTGTCCCTGCCGGACGGCCGCATGCAGTTGCACTATTTGCCCGATGCCAGCCCGGCGCAGGTTCTTGTCGAACGTTCCGTGCAGCGCGGCTGGGGGTTGTATGAGCTGACACCCGAGCGCATGTCACTGGAGCAGATCTTTGTCGACATCACGCGTACGGAGCAGCATGCCGTCATTGCGGAGGAAGCGGCGTGATGATATTCACGATAGCCGCGCGCGAGTTGCGCAGCATGTTCCTCTCGCCACTGGCCTGGTCCATCATGGCCGTGGTCGAGTTTATTCTGGCGTATTTGTATTTGGCCCAGATCGATACATTCATGCAGATCCAGCCGCGCCTCGTGGGGCTGGAGGGCGCCCCCGGCGTCACCGGACTGATTGTCGCGCCACTGTTTGGCAGTGCTGCCGTTGTGCTGTTGCTGGTGGTGCCATTGGTGACGATGCGTCTGATCAGCGAGGAGCGCAGGGCGCAGACCATCAGCCTGCTGTTTTCCGCGCCAGTCTCCATGAGTGAGATCATCGTTGGAAAATATCTTGGAATCATGGCGTTTCTACTGCTGGTGCTTGTGATGATCGCCGTGATGCCGCTCGCCCTGCTGCTGGGCGGCTCTATCGACATGGGTATGTTTCTGTCCGGCCTGCTCGGTTTGACCTTGCTGCTGGCCAGCTTCGCTGCCGTAGGTCTGTTCATGTCCACTCTCACCGTGCAGCCTGCCATCGCCGCCGTTGGCAGTTTCGGCATGTTGCTCATGCTGTGGGTGCTGGACTGGGCGGGCAACACGGGGGCTGGCGCGATGGATGAAAAAATCAGCGGCATGCTCGCCTATCTCTCTCTGCTGCGCCACTATGAGCCGCTGCTCAAAGGTGTGTTTGACAGCGCCGACGTGATTTATTACCTGTTGTTTATTGTTTTCTTTCTCGGATTGAGCGTGCGTCGTCTGGATGCCGATCGCCTGCAGCATTAATTGGAAATATCTCATGGAGGTTACACACAAATCCCGTCGTCAAGTGCGGCTGCAAAACATCCTGTTCGTGGCGGTCTTTATGGGCGTGCTCGGTCTGCTGGCCTGGTTGAGTATGCGCTATCACTACCAGGCGGATTGGACGGCCACGGGGCGCAACACCCTTTCCCAGGCGAGCGTAGCACTGCTCAAAGAGGTGCGGGGGCCTGTCACTGTCATCGCCTTCGCCCGTGAGGCGGAGCCGCTGCGCAAGCGTATTTCCGAAGTCGTGGCCCTGTACCAGCGTCACAAAAGCGATATGCGCCTTACCTTCGTCAATCCCAATGCCGAGCCGGATAAGGTGCGTGAACAGGGTATCACTGCGGATGGCGAGATGGTCATCCAGTACGCGGGGCGTACGGAAAAGATTAAGGATCTTGGCGAGCAGAGCCTGACCAATGCCTTGCAGCGTCTCGCGCGCGGCGGAGAACGCTGGATCGTGTTTTTGGAAGGGCATGGCGAGCGCAACCCGCATGGTCGGGCCAATCACGACCTGGGGTCGTGGATCGGCCAGGTCGAGACCAAGGGTTTCAAGGCGCAAACCATCAATCTGGCCAGCCAGCCGCAGATCCCCGCCAACACCGCGACCCTGGTTGTCGCCAGCCCCCAAGTGGATCTACTGCCGGGCGAGGTGAAGTTGATCCAGGATTACGTGGCGCACGGCGGCAACCTCCTGTGGCTGGGCGATCCTGGCTCATTGCACGGTCTGAAGCCATTGGCCCAACAGCTTGGCGTTGAATTTCTGCCGGGCGTGATTGTTGATCTCGCCACGCAGGCGTTTTCGATCAACAATCCCGCCTTTGCGCTGGTGGCCGATTATGGCGACCATCCTGTCACGCAGGGCTTCAATGTGGTCACTTTGTTTCCCTTGGCGAGCGGTCTGAAATTAACAGTGCCCGCAGGCTGGGATGGCCAGCCTTTTCTAATGACGGGAGAGCGCAGCTGGTCGGAAAGCGGCAGGCTTTCCGGCGAGATCAGCTTTAATCAAGGTGGTGATGTTGCAGGGCCGCTGGCCATAGGTGTGAGCTTGAACCGTGCAGTCAAGGATGCTGGCGGCAAGGACATGCAGCAGCGTGTTGTGGTGTTGGGGGATGGCGACTTTCTCTCCAATGCCTATCTCGGCAATGGCGGCAATCTGAATCTGGGAATGAATATCGTGAACTGGCTGTCTCATGATGACGCCTTCATCGCCATCCCCGTTAAGACTGCCCCTGATCTGTCGCTCAATTTGTCGCAAACGCACTATGCCGTTATTGGTATCGGCTTCCTCGTCGCCATTCCAGCCATGTTGGCCGGCAGCGGTTTGCTGATCTGGCTGCGGCGCCGCAAACTGTGATGGTGACGAAGACATGAAAATAGGTTCGCGTGCCTGGTTCAATCTGGCATTGTTTGTCATCCTGGCGGGATTGGCCCTGTTCGCATTTTATGGGAGAGGCAAGGAGTCGCCAGGACAGTCATCCACCCTGACGGTTATTGATCCCGGCAAGATCAGCCAAATCCGTATCAACCACAAGGATGGTGAAGTTATAAGCCTGGTTAAGGGTAATCAGGGCTGGCGCCTCAACCAACCCATCAGCGTGCCCGCCAATAGCGAAAATGTACAGCGATTGCTGGAGCTGGCGCGCGCCCCGAGTTACGCGCAACTCGATGTGCGTGGCGTGGATCTGGCAAAATTCAAGCTTGACTCCCCCGATCTTTATGTGGAACTCGATGGTCTGGAGCTTGCCTTTGGTAGCACCGAACCACTGGAGGGGCGGCGATACGTGAAGGTGGGGCAGACCGTACATCTGATCGCCGATAGCGGCTACCGGGATGCAAACATCGCGTTGGCGGCGCTGGTGAGTCCTGCCTTGCTTCCGGCAGGGTTCAAGCAGATGGAGATCAAGCTGCCTGATGCCACGATCAGCCGCGCGGAAGATGGGCGCTGGACGGTCGCGCCCGCAAGGGCGGATCTTTCCGCAGATGTGGTGCAGCGTCTGGTGGACGAATGGCAGCGCACCGAGGCGCACAGCGTTGAGACGTATGCCCCGGATGGCAAGGCGCTAGGTGAGATTGTGGTGCGTCTTGAGCCGGCGACAGAGTTGCATTTTGAAATTGTCGCCAGAGAGCCGGAATTGATTCTGGCCCGCCGCGACATCGGTATGCAGTATCATTTTACTGTGGAACAGGCGCAGCGTCTGTTTTTGCGCGAGTCTTCCAAGGATCGCCAGGGCAACGGTCGGGATCAATAACGTGCCTGAACTTCCCGAAGTCGAGACCACCTGCCGAGGTATTGCCCCCTACGTTGTGGGCCAGCGCGTCTCGCATATTGTCGTGCGCAATGCCCGTCTGCGGCAGCCCGTCTCCCCGGAACTTGCTGGCGACCTGGCCGGGCAAACACTGCAGGCAGTAGAGCGGCGCGGCAAGTATCTGCTGTTGCGTTCTCCGGTGGGCAGCGTGATCATCCACTTGGGCATGTCGGGCAGTCTGCGCATCCTGCCAAGCTCAAGCCCGGCCGAAAAACACGATCATGTGGATATCGCGCTCGCCAGCGGCGATTGCCTGCGCTTGCGCGACCCACGGCGCTTTGGCGCCGTGTTGTGGACGCGGGAAAATCCACTACAGCATGCCCTGTTGAGCGATCTCGGTCCTGAGCCGTTCAGCGATGCGTTTGATGGCAGCTATTTGCACCAGCGTTCCCGTAGCCGCAGCCTTGCCGTTAAGCAATTTATTATGGATAGTCATATTGTCACGGGCGTAGGTAATATTTACGCGAGTGAGACACTGTTTCTCGCCGGTATCCACCCCCTGCGCGAAGCGGGACGCATTTCGCAACAGCGATATCGGCGCCTGGCACTGGCCATCCAGCAGGTATTGAGCGACGCGATTGCCCAGGGCGGCACCACGCTGCGCGATTTTTATAATGGCGAGGGCAAGCCGGGTTATTTTCAGCAGCAGCTCAAGGTGTACGGCAGGACGGACCAGCCTTGCGTTCGCTGCGGGCGCGCTATTGTGCAAATTAAACAGGGGCAGCGCTCGACATTTTTCTGCTCAGCATGCCAGCGTTGATATACAAAAAAAGATGAGAGATTCAATATGATGAAAATCGATTTTCTGAAACTGTTCAATAAAGTTATCAGCGTAGTGTTCGGTGCCATGTTGTTATTCATTACGCTGGGCATGATCATTGGCGTGCTGCACCTGTTCATGTCTGTCGGTGATCTGATGGTCGAGAAAGAGCTGGGCAAGCACTACTCCAAGATCATCTCCGATGTCTTGACCCTCTTCATTCTGGTCGAGCTATCGCGTTCGCTGGTGGAGTACTTCCACACCCAGCGTCTGCGTATGACGTTTATCGTCGATGCCGGCATTGTGTTTGTTTTGCGGGAATTGATGATTGGTCTGTTTGAGCACAAAATCCCGTCTGAGCAAATCTACGCGCTAAGCGCCCTGATGCTGGTGCTGACCATATTGCGTATTGGTTCGGTGGTAGTGTATCAGCGCGAGAGGCGGATGGCTGATATGGTGAACAAGCCCGCCGCATCGCAAGAAAAAGCGCCGGAATGATTTTGGGGGTGATAGTGCCGCCAATTACCTTGTCCCTTTTGGGAGCCTGGAAGTGCCCGAGGACAGGCTTCACGCTCCCAAAAGGTTCGCAAAAAAGCGGCGGCGCTATCGTTTGTTAGACAGTCCTATTGGGCAGCCGGCTTGGCTGGCTGCCGTATTTTAATAATCACCCCCCCCTGTTGCAGCGCCAGCGTTTGCGTTGCGGCGCCCAATTGAGCGATGTTGCGTCCAAGCTCACGATAGGCGGGATTGTAGGGGTTGAAGGTAAGGTGCGTAATGCCCTTGATCGTCTTGAGCAGGGCTTCCCCGTCCTTGGCGGGCGGCGGCAACGGCAGCACGTCACGCTTGCACGCGATCATGCTGCGGGCCGGCCATTGGCTGGCGGCGCGGAAAGGCTGTTTGGTGTCCGATGCCTCCACGGCGAGCAGCTTGATGAGCTGATCCTCGGGGCTTAATTCGCCGTCTTTCACGATACGCGCATAGCTTTTATCCGCAAGCATGAACGACATGGAAACAACCAGCATTACTATCATCACCAACCCATAACGGCCCGCCAGGCTCTTTTTGTTTGCGGCGATCAGGCGCGGCACTCCCCGGTATAAAACCAGCACCAGCGCCAGCATGGCCCATGTAGCGTCAGCGGCGGCAAGGCCGATCAACAGGCCCAGCAGCAGTATGGTGCCCATCAGGTCATTCAGTAGCGTACGTCTCTCCAGCCACAGCACCAGCAGCAATAACGCTGCGGACAAGGCGCCGACGATCCAGCTTGGTTCTTCCATCTGGTTGCCCAGATTCGCCAGGCCAAGTGTGGTGATAGGATTGTTCCACCACACTATGTCGGGCCATCCCAGCCGCATGATCAAGATGATGGTTGTGATTAGGGTGACGCCGATAAGGACATGTCTTTTTTGGCGGGCATCGGCGGGGTCTTTATGCCACCGCCACATCAGAGCCAGCGGGTAAGCCAGTCCGGCAGGGTGTAGGCTAACGCTAGTGCCGACGGCCAAGAGTTGCAGGAAATACCAGCCGCTCAGTGGACGTTGTGCCGCGCGATAAGTCTTGTCCAGCCAAACACCCAGGCCAAAGGTCAAAAGCAGGTACGGGCCCGCGCCGATGGCGTCAATCTGCGTGATCATGAGCGGTGAGATTGCCAGTAATGCACTGGCAATCAGCGCAGCTTCTATGCCGCTGGCCCGGCGGCTCCAGGAATAGAGAAGCAGGATGGCAGAGAAAGCCATCATTAAGGTATATACCTTGGCCGCGATAATGCTGCCCGACCAATAAAGCCCCAGCGGAACAAAAAACAATGCCCGGAAGTCGGGGAGTCCAAAAATAACAATGGGACTGGCAATGTTGTCGACGACAGACCAATTTAGCAGTAGCCCCCTGGCGGCGCCTTCATCCAGCCCGTAGGGTTCAAATCTGACCAGGCCCAGCGCCAGTATCGCGCCGCCCCAGATAATCATGGCTAGCAGACCCAGATGGCGGTCTGAGATGCGGTATTGCATTGACTTTCCTTTGGAATTTGAGGTTTTGTATTGGTTTTGTATTGGTTTGGTATTTTAGCGTAACATGTTTGAGCTGATATGCGGCTGGAAGCATCCGTCCTATTATGACAGCAGCAGGATGGGAGGATATTTTAAATTAGCTAAAACTATCACGCATGGATTGGAGGGGATAGTACTTGCATTAATATTATCTGTCATGTTATATATCCTCAAGCTTGGATAAAACAATATAATATTCAAGCTCTAGTTATAGGGCGACTCATAAAAGTGGAGGCGATTAAATATGATGTATTCAGCTGAAATCTTTACTATCTACGCGATCTGGTTTGTTGGAGCGTTTGTTTTTGCGGCACTTTTGGTTAAGATGAATTCCTGATCCCGCTTGATGGGTCGGGGGGGCTTTAAACACAAAGAGGCGGTTTGTCGTGCGGGTGGGAATCCTGCGGGGCGGCTCCGTTTATGGTTGGCGATCCCATGCTGGATCTGTCCGCCTGCTGGGCTTGAGCCACGGGATGATAAGAATGGTTAAATACTTGGGAGGGTGTCTTTAAGATGAAACGTGTAATAGTTTCGACTGCGGCGGTACTTATGGCGGCAATGTTGCCATCGGTAGTCATGGCAAGTGTGGCGTGGCCCAAGGGTGACGGTGATCTTGCCAATGGTAAAAAGATTTTCACGGAAGGCAAGGGCAGTGTTCCCGCGTGTAATTCATGCCACGGCCCCGAAGGGCTGGGCGACGACAACATGGGCACACCCCGTATCTCCGGCCAGTTTTATAATTTCCTCTTGAAGCAGCTGGAAGATTTCGCAACCGACAAACGTACAGACACAACCATGTTCGTCATGAACACCAACGCCAAGGGTCTGAGCGAGCAGGACCGCAAGGATGTGGCGACCTATCTGGCGAGCCTGCGCAAGCATGGCGACACCAAGGTCTCCAACCTTGAAGAGTTGAAGGCCGCAGGTCAAGTGGTTGGCTTGCCACACAAGGGCAAATCGCTGGTCGAGTGGGGCGGTAATGAGAAAGGCATCACTGCCTGTAAGTCATGCCACGGATATAATGGTATGGGTGCCCCGCCGGTCTTTCCCATGATTGGTCAGCAGCGTTACGTATATCTTGTCAATCAATTGAAAAAATGGCGTGATGGCAGCCGTGCCAATGATCCTAAGGGTGCGATGCGTGCTGTTGCGCAAAAGATGTCCGATGATGACATCAATAATGCAGCCGCCTACCTGGCAATTACTTCATTTTACTCCAGCGGTAATACGCGCCACGCTTACGATCCGCACTAGACCGGCGTTCGCTGGTTTTTACTAGGTAATTATTTAGGGGTGGGGAATACTTCCTCACCCTTAATTTTAAGCGGGTCGCCTGAACTTCATGTCTGTGGTTTTGTCTCACTAACGTCGTCTTGTACTTTAGGTTGCATTTACTGGCGGCGCGAATCACGCATGTGTTCGCGGTGCTTGGTGATTTCCGATACTTTTAAAGGCGCTAGAATCACATGGGTAAACAACGTCTCAAGTCCGGCGAAAAGATACTGTTCAGTATTTTCGGTGCGTTTTTTGTGTTGGGAATCATTGCGTTCATTGCCATGGAAGTAGTGCGCTCACGCTCTGAAGCCCCGATGTTTGCCGTAACCACCCACTTCGATTTTTCGCCGTTGGGGCTGGAAGGTTCCGCGCTCTATCGTGAAGCCCGCTGCAACTCCTGTCACCGGGCGTTGCGCAATGGCACAAACATGGGCGCGAGCCTCGATGGCATTGGCTCCAGACGCTCTATACAATGGATTGAAAGTTTTTTTATTGATCCGGAAAAGACTTATGGCGGGCCGACGGTCGATCATGGCTTGCCGCCCAAAGAAGCCGCCTATGTAACATCGTTGCCTAAAGAGAATTTACATAAGATTGCCGTCTTCCTTTCGGAGCTGCGGGCGGATCGAGGCTCTGCTGCGGCGGCCCAGCCTCCGAAGGAACGCTCCGGATTTATTGATGGAATGGTGGGAACCTTCGCACCGGAAACCTGGAAGGATAAATATCAAGATATACGCGACAAGCCACAGGGTAGTGGTTCTGCCGGAGAGGAACATCAGCACTAATGAGCAACAACGAACCCTGGCTGCATCAGAATGAAATAGAATACAGGCGTTATACATTATGGTTTTTTTATGCCTGCGTAATATATAGTTTGATCGGATTTTCCTGGGGTGTGGTGGTAGGAATGCTGCCGGATCTGCGAGATTTCATTAATAACCGTCCCCACGCTCACTTGATCATGCTTGGTCATGGACATATCAATCTGCTGGGTTGGGTAGAGATGGCCATTTTCGGGTCTGTGTACTTCATCGTGCCGCGCCTAGTGAAACGGCCCATTTTTAGTCTAAAGCTGGTGAAGGTTCATTTCTGGACGCACAATCTTGGGCTGTTGGGTATGGTAGTGTTTTTTGTCGCCGCAGGTACAATGGGCGGACTGGCGAGCATGGAAATGCCGCCTGATGAGGTTAAAACGATCGTAAAACCCTTTATGATACTGGTTGGTGTGTTTGGTTCGATCGTACTGCTGGCCAATTGTATTTGGGCATACAACATCTTTCGCACGTGCTCGGGATGGAAAGAGCGTCAATGAAAGTGACGGGTGGTCATGTGAACAACCAGATCGGCAACCAGCATTATGCCCTAAAGGGCACGAGTATCGCCTGCGCGCTGTTTGTTGGCTTGATGCTTGCCGGGTGTGACGGCGGAAATAACAAAGACACCCTGCTGGTTGGCCAGAAAGCGCCCAGCCTCAGGACCAAGACCCTGGCGGATGTTGGCGGGGATTTTAGCAAGATCACCAGTTATCGTCAGCCCGATGAGCGGATGTATCAGTATTCGATTGATGAGGCGCTTAAAACAGGTAAGCCCATTGTTCTGGAGTTTGCCACGCCCGGTCATTGCACCGTGTGCGATGTGCAGTTGCAAATGTTAAAATCCCTGCTTACCAAATATGAGTCTCAAGTGCTTTTCCTGCATATGGATCAATATCAAAATACCGAAGCCTTTATTGCCTTTCGCGTGAAAGGTGACCCTTGGACGTTTGTGATCGACAAAGATGGCGTGGCCACTTTTTTCCTGCTCACGGGCGCCAATCGTATCCTCAAAACCCGCTTGATGATATTGCCGACGGCGCCGGTTGCCATCGATATCGGCAAGCAGCGCGTGCGCCTGGAGTTGCGCAGCGGTACGCAGGTGGATCTGGTGAAGGGTGTGCGGTTTTTCGCGGACTTTGCGGGCAAGAGTTTCGCCTTGGCCGGGCTGGATTTATCCGGCAAAAAGCAGCAATATGTTTTCCACCTCGGACAGTTCGCCGATGAGTCTCAGTTCAAGGATGCCAAGTCGTTCTTGCAGGTTTATAAGTAGAGTAGGCCTATAAACTAAAAACTCAGTTATCCACGAAAAACACGAAAATATTTCGTGAGTTTCGTGTTTTTCGTGGAAAAAAGCAATTAGCCGCAGAGTTCTCTCTGTGGCTAAGGGTTGTTTTACTCTGAACTCTTGCCCTTGATAGCGCCCCAAAGGTCATGTTCGTCAGCGTCGATAATTTCCACTTCCACGAATTCTCCTGGGCTTAGACCCGCTGCATCTTCGATGTACACCTGACCATCAATCTCCGGCGCGTCTGCGGCGGAGCGGGCGATTGCGCCTCCGCTCCCAACTTCATCTACCAGCACCTTGAACGTTTTTCCGATTTTGTTTTGCAGTTTTGCTGCGCTGATTCCGGCCTGGACAGCCATGAATCGTTCCAGGCGTTCCTGTTTGATCTCTTCAGGGACCGGGTTCGGCAAAGCGTTGGCGCTGGCGCCTTCCACGGGGGAATAAGCAAAGCATCCGACACGGTCCAGCTCGGCTTCATGGAGGAAGTCCAGCAGATATTTGAAATCATCCCCCGTTTCCCCCGGAAAGCCGACGATGAAGGTACTGCGTAACGTGATGTCTGGGCAAATGCTGCGCCATAGCCGCAGCCGTTCAAGGGTGTTCTCGCTGTTGGCGGGACGTTTCATGGCTTTGAGTATGCGCGGGCTGGCATGCTGCAAGGGGGCGTCCAGGTAGGGCAGGAGTTTGCCTTCGGCCATGAGGGGGATGAGATCGTCCACATGGGGGTAAGGGTATACATAGTGCAGGCGCACCCATGCGCCGAGATCTCCCAGCGCATCTGCGAGCGCCGTGAGGTGTGTCTTGAGTGGCCTGCCCTTCCAGAAACCGGTGCGGTATTTGGTATCAACGCCATAGGCGCTGGTGTCTTGCGAGATTACCAGTAATTCTCTTACGCCCGCATTGACCAGATGCTCGGCTTCCTGCATGACTTCGCCTATGGGGCGGCTTATCAGATCGCCGCGCATGGAGGGGATGATGCAGAAGCTACAGCGATGGTTGCAGCCCTCAGATATTTTCAGGTAGGCGTAATGTTTTGGTGTCAGCTTGATGCCCTGGGGCGGTATCAGGCTGGTGTATGGGTCGTGTGAAGGTGGCAGGTGTTTATGCACGGCGTGCATGACTTCCTGCATGGCGTGGGGGCCAGTGACGGCCAGGACGTGAGGGTGTGCCTCGCGGATAACCTCTTCACGCGCGCCCAGGCAGCCTGTGACAATGACCTTGCCATTCTCCGCCAGTGCTTCGCCGATGGCGTCCAGCGATTCCTCTACCGCGCTGTCGATGAATCCGCAGGTGTTGACGACCACCAGGTCGGCATCTTGATAAGTGGGGGAAATGGCATAGCCTTCGGCGCGCAATTGGGTGAGGATCTGTTCTGAATCAACGAGCGCCTTGGGGCAGCCGAGGCTGATAAAGCCAACTTTGGGTGAGGCCTGCGTCATGTTAGTTGCCCATTATTCATTGCGGGTGGTGTGCCAGGATAATGCTGCCTTCCGGCGCGGGGCGGACTGACAGGGTGCTGGAGATGTATGGGGCCATTATATCCTCATTGTCATTGTTGTTCGAGAGTCGTGCGCCATCAGCGGCGCTAAAATTGCATGTCAGGTTGTTTTTGTTGGAATTTTGGCGGGGCCTTATGTCTAGTACTGATCACAGTGGTAGAAATGAGTGGGTACGAGGTAATCTCATTGCCTGGATGGTGCTGCTGGTTTGCTTGTTGATGACGGTTTGGGGATGGGTTGTTTCCAGGGAGAATGCCCTGGAACAGGGTCGTCTGTATTTTGACGGACAGGCGAGTCAAATGACGCTGGCCATAAAAAATCGCATGCAGGGTTATGAGCAGGTACTGCGGGGCGGGGTGGCCTATTTTTCTGCTTCAAAGTTTGTTGAGCGTGGCGAGTGGCGTCAGTATGTCACAGGGCTGGATCTGGCGAGAAGTTTTCCTGGAATTCAGGGTGTCGGTTTCGCCAAGCGTATTACTTCGCAGGAGAGTGATATCCATGAGCGCTCCGTGCGTGGCGAGGGTTTTCCTTATTATAGTATCAAGCCTGAGGGCCAGCGTCCTGAATACTATCCGGTCATTTATTTAGAGCCGTTTGCAGGGCGCAATCTGCGCGCGTTTGGCTATGACATGTATTCCGAGAGTGTGCGGCGTGCTGCCATGGATCAGGCGCGGGATACGGGGGCGGCAGTGATTTCGGGGAAGGTGACGCTGGTTCAGGAAACCGGCCAGAATAAGCAGGCCGGTTTCCTGATGTATTTGCCTCTTTACGCCAACGGGTTGCCTAAGGGCACGCTGGCCGAGCGCCGTGCGGCAATGCTGGGATTTATCTATAGCCCATTTCGCGTTAATGATTTGATGCAGGTCATCCTGGGCCGGGAATGGCCAGGCATCAGGCTTGAAGTATTTGATGGCAGACAGATTGCACCAGAAGCGCGTCTTTATGGAGAGTCCCCCGAGGGCCAAGAAAATTACCATCCTCTTTTTACACAAACAGTATCAATTGATGTGGGCGGGCATCCCTGGACATTGCGATTTTTCTCTGATTCGGCTTTTGATGCGGATGTCGATCAAGAAGAGCCATGGATAATCCTGGTTGGCGGGGTGGTTTTGAGCATCCTGCTTGCTACGGTTATCTGGATGTTGTCGACTTATCGAGTGAGGGCGCTTTCCCTGGCAAACCGCATGACGGGTGAGTTGAGGAAAAATGAGGCCGTGTTGCGCGAGACAACAACTTTGCAGCAAGCCATCCTTGATAGCGCAGATTTCGCGATCATTTCGACTGATCAGCGTGGAGTGATCAGTACTTTCAATGCCTCAGCCGAGCGCATGCTGGGGTATGCCGCGCAAGATCTGGTGGGTAAATGTACCCCGGCTATTCTGCATGACCCTGATGAGGTTGTGCGTCGTGCCCAGGGATTAAGCGCAGAGCTGGGCGTCAATATTGAGCCTGGGTTTGATGTGTTTGTCGCCAAGGCACGTCTGGGCGAGTCAGATGAAAACCAGTGGTCTTGTATTCGCAAGGATGGCGGGCGTTTCAAAGCAAATTTGTCGGTGACGGCGTTACGTGACAGCCAGGGTGTCATTACAGGTTTTTTGGGGATAGCTTATGATGTTACCGAACGTATGCGAATTTTGGATGACCTGAATAGGTTCAAGGATGTTTTGGATAACACCCTCGACATGATTTTCATGTTTGAACCGGACAGCCTGCGTTTTGTTTATGTGAGCAGGGGGGCGGTGGAGAGTATGGGTTATACGCGCGATGAGCTGCTTACCATGACGCCCTGCCAGATCAAGCCTCTGATGCCGGAGTCCGTATTTCGCGGCGCGATAGCGCCCCTGATTTCGGGCGAGAAGCCGTCCATGCAGTTCGAAACGGTGCATCGTCATAAGGATGGCCATGACTTTCCGGTTGAAATATTTTTGCAATTAGTGAAGACGGGTGAAGGAAAAGGCTTGTTTGTCGCCATCGTGCGTGACATTACCGAGCGCAAAAAGATTGATCTGATGAAAAACGAATTTGTTTCCACGGTCAGCCATGAGCTGCGAACCCCGCTGACTTCGATACGCGGTTCGCTTGGCCTGCTCGCGGGTGGCGTGGCCGGCGAGTTGCCGGCGCGCGCCAAGCCGCTGATCGATATTGCCTACAAAAACAGTGAGCGGCTGGTGCATCTCATCAACGATATATTGGATATCGAAAAGATTGAGTCCGGCAAGATGACGTTCGATATACGTCCGCAAGCGTTGATGCCGCTCATCGAGCTCGCGCTGGAGTCAAATCATGCCTACGGTGAGCAGTATGGTGTGAGATTTGAGTTGGTTGCGGCGCTGCCGGGCGTCAAGGTGAGCATGGATAGCGACCGCCTGATGCAGGTCATGTCCAACCTGCTTTCAAACGCGGCGAAATTTTCCCCGCCGAATGGCCGTGTTGATATAAATGTGGAACGGCGTGGTTCGATGATTAGAGTGTCGGTGGCGGACCAAGGTGCTGGCATTGCCCCTGCCTTCCGCGACAAGATTTTTCAGAAATTTTCCCAGGCCGACACGTCCGACACACGCCAGAAAGGCGGCACCGGATTGGGCTTGAGCATCTCGAAAGCGATCATCGAAAGAATGGGCGGGCAGCTTGCGTTTGATGCGCAGCGTGAAACTGGCGCCACGTTTTATTTTGATTTTCCGGAGTGGCGGGAAGGTCCGGCGGAGGGCGATAACGCTGACTCTTTGCTTCCGCGAGTTTTGGTCTGTGAAGACGATCCCGATGTGGCGGCATTTCTCGATGTGATGCTGAAGGAGGGTGGTTTTGATGTCGATGTTGCGCATGACGCGGCACATGCCAAGCAGATGCTGGGAGCGAATAGCTATGCCGCAATGACGCTGGATATCGGCTTGCCGGATCAGAATGGCGTATTGTTGATTCGTGAGCTGCGTGACCAGGAGGCTACGCGGACATTGCCTATCATCGTTGTGTCCGCGCAGGTCGAGCAGGCCCGCGAGGAGATGAATGGCGGCGGTTTTGCCGTGCTGGACTGGTTCAGCAAGCCGATTGACCAAGGGCGGCTTTTGGGCGCGCTAAAACAGGCTGCGGCGGAGGGCGGTAATCACAAGCCGCGTATTCTGCACGTCGAGGATGATCCTGATGTCCGGCAGGTGGTCTCTTCCATGGCGCAGGATATCGCTGATTTTGATTATGCCGGAAATCTGCGGCAAGTGGCTGACAAGCTCGATCAGCAACGCTATGACCTGATTATCCTTGACTTGGGTTTGCCCGATGGCTCGGGCTGGGATGTGCTGCCACTGCTCAGCACGCTGAATCCACAGCCGCCGGTGGTGGTGTTTTCAGTGCAGAATGTCACAGGCGAAGATGTGCGCAAGACCGCCGCCGCCCTGGTGAAGTCTCAGGTTTCGAATCAGGAGCTGATCGACACGTTGAGCGCATTGATCAAGCAAAGTATTCAGTGAGTTCCTGGTAGTTAATCAACGTATAACTGACGGATCGCCTGGGGTGACGAGACTGGCGGCGAAATGTGAGCCTGACGCGGTATCCAGCTCCAGCCTGTTGCGCCCCAGATGTTTTGCCCGGTACAGCGCGCTATCGGCACGTTCAATCAAGTTGCTGGGGGTCTCGCCGGGTTTGTGCAACGCAATTCCGGCGGAAAAGGTAGGTATAGGCAGCACCGCATTGCCATGCCTGCAGGACGACTCAGCGGCGCGCTTTTGCACCTTTCTCAGGGCGTGCATTGCGCCCTCGCTGTCCGTATTAGGCAGCAATATGGCAAACTCTTCGCCACCGTAGCGCGCCACTATGTCGTGGTGGCGGAAGGTCGATAGCACATTAGATGCAAAGCTGCGCAGTACTTCGTCACCCGCTGCATGGCCGAGATTGTCGTTGATGGATTTGAAGTCGTCCAGGTCAATGATGGCCAGTGTGAGCGGGTTGCCATAGCGCTGTACGCGTGCCACCTCATCTTCAAGCCGGCGCATAAAGGCGCGTCGGTTAGGCAGGTTCGTTAATTCATCGGTGAGGCTGAGCAGATGCACCCGGGTCAGCTCATCGTTCAGTTGCTGGGTGTCGGACTGGATGGTTTTCAGGTGGTCGCGGGCGCTTGCGAGCTGCTCTCCCAGCGCCCGGTTGCTATCCAGGATATTTTCCGTTTCATTGACGAGCACCTGCCTGAGTGTGTTGAGAATTGTGATGCTTCCCGCCCGTTGTAATCTTCCTGATGCAATTTCCAAACGCACGTTAAAGTCTTCATTCTGGTGGATGGCGTCCACAATTTTTCCGGCGAGCGTCTCCTGAATCTCATGCATGCTTCTGTGCTTGGCATCGAGATGTTGGCGATAGGCATGATCGACACGGTGTGCGACATGCGGCGGATCTGGGGCTTCGTGAATTGTATGGGTGCCCTCTGATGTGGTCTCGACAATCTCCTCGACATCGACGCCAAATTTTTCCAGCAGAGGGGTCAATGACTCTATCAATGTTTCCGTGATCTTCAGGTTGTTGCGCCTGAGATCTGTTGCATACATCTCAATATAGGGGCGCAAAGCGGTAAGCTCGGTTGCCAGTAGTGGCGGCATAAGGCGCATTTGCACCAGCTTGATGTGAGTGCGGAACAGTGAATCGGCGGGGAATTGCTGTGCGTAGGCACTCAGCAGAGTGCCCAGCAGGCTGGCATAGGCCTGTTCGGTCTCAGTGCGTGTGACTTCGTCATCCTCAAGGATTTGTTTGATATGCTGATAAATAACGGTACCGGCTTGGGTCCGTTTGAGGCTGTCCAGCAGGCGGAGAGCTTTTTGGGACGAGGGTGGCCCCGACAAATGTGGTTTTATTTCCGCTGACATAGTTTGCCTCTTAATGAGCATTGAGTATTTAGGCCGATATTAACACCCTCCGTGATTATGTCCGAATCCCTTTAAAAGTATAACCTAAATAAGCTCTTCCAGCATTACTTGCTAAAATGGCCAATGCGCAATCCATGCGTATCGGGTATGATTGGGGATTATTTAAACAGAATTTCCAACAGGTGAGTCGGATGTTTACGCAAAAAATGACCATTGCCGGTTTTGATGATGAGTTGTGGGCCGCCATGCAGGCTGAGGTGGTTCGCCAGGAAGAGCATATCGAGCTGATCGCCTCCGAGAATTATGCCAGCCCGCGCGTGATGGAGGCGCAAGGCTCTGTTTTAACAAACAAATATGCCGAAGGCTATCCCGGCAAGCGTTATTATGGCGGTTGCGAATATGTCGATAAGGCTGAGCAGCTTGCTATTGATCGTGTAAAACAACTGTTTGGCGCCGATTATGCCAACGTCCAGCCGCATTCCGGCTCCCAGGCCAATGCTGCCGTGTACATGGCGCTGCTTAATCCCGGCGATACCATTCTGGGCATGAGCCTGGCCCACGGCGGCCATCTTACCCACGGCGCCAAGGTCAATTTTTCCGGCAAGATTTACAACGCCGTGCAGTATGGTCTGGATGTCGCCACGGGCGAGATCGATTACGCACAGGTGGAGGCTCTGGCGTTGGAGCATAAGCCGAAGATGATCGTTGCCGGTTTCAGTGCCTATTCAAGAGTGGTTGACTGGCAGCGCTTCCGTGCCATCGCCGACAAGGTGGGCGCGTACCTGTTTGTCGATATGGCCCACGTAGCCGGACTGGTCGCTGCCGGGGTTTATCCCAGCCCGGTGCAGATCGCCGATATTACCACCTCGACCACGCACAAGACCCTGCGTGGCCCGCGCGGGGGCATCATTCTGGCGAAGGCCAATCCCGACATTGAAAAGAAGCTCAATTCGATGATTTTCCCGGGCATCCAGGGCGGCCCCCTGATGCACGTCATCGCCGCCAAGGCGGTGGCCTTCAAGGAGGCGCTGCAGCCCGAATTCAAGGTGTACCAGAACCAGGTGGTCGCCAATGCTCGCGTCATGGCAAAGGTGCTGATCGAGCGTGGCTACAAGGTGGTTTCCGGCGGCACCGATAATCATCTGTTTTTGGTCGACCTGACCGGCAAGGAAATCAGTGGGAAAGAAGCAGAAGAGGCATTGGGCGCGGCGAACATCACCGTCAACAAGAACAGCGTTCCCAATGACCCGCGCTCACCGTTCGTCACCAGCGGCATCCGTATCGGCACCCCGGCGGTGACCACGCGTGGCTTCAATGAAGCCGAGGTTCGCGTCCTGGCCGGCTGGATCTGCGATGTTCTGGATAATGTGGGCAATGCCGCTGCCATCGAGCGCGTAAAACATCACGTGCTGGAGTTGTGCGGGCGCTTTCCCGTGTACGGTAAATAATGCGTTGCCCCTTTTGCGGCGCTGACGACACCAAAGTCATCGACTCGCGGCTGGCGAACGAGGGTGCTGTGGTGCGTCGGCGCCGTGAGTGTCTCACCTGTGCTGAGCGCTTCACCACTTTTGAGACAGCGGAGCTGGTGATGCCGCGCATTGTAAAACGTGACGGCAGCCGTGTTCCCTTTGATGAGGGTAAGCTGCGCGCCGGAATGTTGCGTGCGCTGGAAAAACGTCCCGTGCCCACCGAGCGGATGGATGACGCCATCAATCATATCAAACACCGCCTGAGCACTGCGGGCGACCGCGAAGTCAATTCGCGCGTGCTGGGTGAATGGGTGATGGATGAGTTGCGCCAGTTGGATCAGGTTGCCTATGTCCGGTTTGCCTCGGTGTACCGCAGCTTTCAGGATGTGAATGCCTTTCGCGAGGAGATCGACCGGTTGGAGCAGAGGCCTGCACCCGCAGCGGAACCGTTGCAGAAAAAGCAAGCGGATTAGTCAGCAGGGTGCGCACTCGTCATTTTCATGCGGTGCGTAGGACGCCCGATTAAATTTTCACCGGCATGCCGCAATTTCCTATGGATTGTCAAAGTGATTACCAACTCATGGCCCGCGCCCTTCGACTCGCCAGGCGCGGCCTATGCACCACTGATCCCAACCCCCGTGTTGGCTGTGTCCTGGTGCGTGATGGCGAAATTGTCGGCGAAGGCTGGCACGAACGGGCGGGCGGGCCGCATGCGGAGGTCCACGCCCTGGTGCAGGCTGGCGAACGCGCGCGCGGCGCGACAGCCTATGTGACGCTGGAGCCCTGCTGCCATCATGGCCGCACCCCACCCTGCGCCGATGCGCTGGTTGCGGCTGGCGTGGCGCGTGTGGTGGCGGCGATGGTGGATCCTAACCCAAAGGTTGGCGGTGAGGGGCTGGCGCGGCTCGTGGCAGCGGGCATCGCCGTCGAGAGCGGCGTAATGCAGGCAGAGGCCGAGGCGCTGAATCCCGGTTTTATCATGCGCATGCGCCACGGTCGGCCCTTCGTGCGCTGCAAGCTGGCGATGAGTCTGGATGGGCGCACCGCCATGGCGAACGGCGAGAGCAAGTGGATTACTTCCGAGGCGGCACGTCACGACGTTCACCATCTGCGCGCCCGCAGTTCGGCAATCATGACTGGCGTCGGCACGGTGTTGGCGGATGATCCCGCGCTTACGGTGAGGCTGGATGATGAGCGTATTCGGCAGCCGTTGCGCGTCGTGCTGGATACCCATTTGCGCACCCCGCCACAGGCGCGCCTGCTCGATGCGCCAGGGCGCACGCTGATTGTGACGGCCTCGCGGAATCAGGTGTTGCATGATGCTCTGGCACGGGACAACGTTACGGTTGTGACGTTGTCTGAGTATGACGATAGCATTGATCTGCCTGCCGTGATGCGCTACCTCGCGGCACAGCAAATCAATGAAGTCTTGCTGGAGGCGGGCGCTACGCTGAATGGAGCCATACTGCGGGCGGGATTGATCGACGAATTGATCATCTATATGGCCCCGCACCTGATGGGTGATGCTGCGCGCGGGTTGTTTCATTTGCCGGAGTTGGTGAGCATGGATCAGCGCATTGAGCTGGAAATCCTGGACATCCGTGCGGTGGGGAAGGATTGGCGGATTACTGCTAAAGTTGCGGGAAGTTCGTAACTCTAATTCCAGTTCAATTCAGAGAATTAACATATACCCTCTCCCCAACCCTCTCCCGCCTTGCGGGGAGAGCGTAGCGAGGGGGGCGAAGCCGGGTAAAATACACCATTGAATTGGAAATGGAATAACTCATGTTCACTGGCATCATACAGGCCATAGGCACGGTGGCTGCACTGGAACCCATGGGTGCCGATCTGCGCATGCGTATCGCTGCGGGAAAGCTGGATCTTGCCGCTGCACGGATCGGCGACAGCATCGCCGTGAGCGGCGTGTGCTTGACGGTAACGCATTTTACAAGCGACGGTTTCTGGGTGGATGTGTCCGGCGAGACGCTGGCATGCACCACGTTTTCCGGATTGAAGCAGGGCAGCCGGGTGAATCTGGAACAGGCGCTGACGCCCACTACACGCCTCGGCGGCCATCTGGTGAGCGGGCATGTGGATGGTGCGGGCACGGTGGTGAGGCGCGGGGAAGATGGGCGTTCGGCGCGTTTTACCATCAGGGCGCCGGATGCGCTGGCCAGGTATATTGCGGAAAAGGGTTCGATTTGTGTCGACGGCATCAGCCTCACGGTCAATGCCGTGAACGGCGCAGAGTTCGATCTCAACATTGTGCCTCATACCTTGAAAGAGACCACGATGGATGAATTTACCGCAGGCAGGCGCGTCAATCTCGAAGTGGATGTGTTGGCCCGGTATCTGGAACGGCTGCTGCTGGGCGAGCGTGCCGCGCAGCCGGGGAGTGATGGGATTAGCCGCGCCTTTCTTGCCGAGCATGGATTTCTAAAAAGCTGAGTTGATATGTCCGTAAGTACCACCCAAGAGATTATCGAAGACATCCGCCAGGGCAGGATGGTCATCATCATGGACGATGAGGATCGCGAGAACGAAGGTGATCTGGTGATGGCTGCGTCGTGCGTGCGTGGCGAGGATATCAATTTCATGGCGCGTTACGGGCGCGGCTTGATCTGTCTTACGCTGACGCGTGAGCGCTGCGAACAGTTGCGCTTGCCGCTGATGGTAAGCGATACCAACGACAAGCATATGACCAACTTCACCGTGTCCATCGAAGCTGCCGAGGGTGTGACGACGGGCATCTCCGCCGCCGACCGCGCCGTTACGGTGCGCGCCGCAGTGGCGCCGGATGCCAAGCCGTCGGACATTGTGCAGCCAGGGCATATTTTCCCTATCATGGCGCAACGCGGCGGCGTGCTGACGCGTGCCGGGCATACCGAGGCGGGTTGCGATCTGGCACGGTTGGCGGGGCTGGAGCCGGCCTGCGTGATTGTCGAAATTCTCAACGAAGACGGCACCATGGCGCGCCGCCCCGAGCTGGAGAAGTTTGCGCTGGAGCATAAATTGAAGATCGGTACGATTGCCGATCTGATCCACTACCGGCTGGAAAATGAAAAGACCGTGGCGCGCGTTGCCGAGTGCAATCTGCCGACGGAGCACGGCATGTTCCGTCTCCTGGCCTATCAGGATGCCATAGACCAGGAGTTGCACCTGGCGCTGGTGCTGGGCGAGGTGCATGCGGAACAGCCTACGCTGGTGCGCGTGCATTTGCAGGATACACTGTGCGATGTGTTTGATACCCGGCGCGATGATTGCGGCTGGCCGCTACGCGATGCCTTGCGGCGTATCGCAGAAGAAGGCGCCGGCGTGGCAGTGATGTTGCGCAAACCGGAAAAGGGCGGTGATCTGGTGCGGCGCATCAGGGATTATCAGCTCAAGGATAAGGGTATACACTTGCCGAAACCGGCGGCGGGAATTGATTTGCGCACCTACGGCGCGGGCGCGCAGATACTTGCCGATATAGGCGTGGGCAAGATGCGGATATTGGGCGCGCCCAAGAAGGTGCATGGACTGGCAGGGTTTGGCCTGGAAGTGGTCGAGTATGTGCAATAGGCTGCCGTCAAATGAGTAAGGTGCGTCCACGAAAAACACGAAAGGCACGAAAAAATGGGCGGGGTTGTTGACCCGGAGATGGGTTTGCCAGTCCCTTGAATGCTATCCGCAAGCAACTGTCGAACGGATTGTGTTACGAAGAATTTTCGTGCCTTTCGTGCTTTTCGTGGACAGTGCGTAACATCACATTAAGCAACGAGTCATAAATCATGAAAAACATCAAAACCATCGAAGGCGATTTCACGGTGCGTGGCGCGCGCTTTGCGATTGTTGCCGGGCGCTTCAACAGTTTTATTGTCGAGCACCTGGTCAATGGCGCGGTGGATGCCCTGTTGCGTCACGGCGCCACGGAGCAGGATATCGACGTGGTGTATGCGCCAGGCGCGTATGAGCTGCCGCTGGTGGCGCAACGCATCGCCGCAGGCAAACGTTACAACGCCATCATTGCCGTGGGCGCGGTGATTCGTGGCAGCACGCCGCACTTCGATTATGTGGCCGGCGAATGCAGCAAGGGGCTGGCGGGTGTCGCCATGCAGTTTAACCTGCCGGTGGCCTTCGGCGTGCTGACTGTTGACACCATCGAACAGGCCATTGAGCGTGCCGGCACCAAGGCGGGCAACAAGGGTGTGGACGCGGCAATGACCGCCATCGAGATGATCAATCTGTTGCAGCAGATCGATAAATCATGACGCAGCCCATAGAAGAAAAAAAGAATGCGCCCGCGCGGCGCGGGCCAAGCAGATTGCACCCTGGCCACGCCCGTAGCCTGGCGCGTCACCGTGCCGTACAGGCCCTCTATCAATGGCAGGTGGCCGGCCAGAATGTCAGCGACATCGACAGCCAGTTTGTTACCGAGCATGATATGAAAAAGGCCGATGTGGCCTATTTTCAGGAGCTGCTGCATCAGGTCCCCGCGCACCTGGATGAGCTGGATGCGCAGTTCGCCTTCCTGCTCGATCGTCCCATTCCGGAGCTCGACCCCGTGGAGCGCGCCATTCTGCGTATCGGCGTCTACGAGCTTAAATTCCGTCTTGAGATCCCGTATCGGGTGATCATCAATGAAAGCGTGGATCTGGCCAAGGTGTTCGGTGCCGATCAGAGCCACAAATATGTCAACGGCATACTTGATAAGGTGGCGCGCAAACTGCGCGCAACCGAAATGCAGATGAGGGCAGGGCCGAAAGGCGGATAGACCATGCCGCTATCAGAATTCGATCTCATCAATCGCTATTTTGCCCATCATGGTGTCACGCGCCCAGATGTGGTGCTCGGCATCAGCGATGACGGCGCGGTGCTGCGTGTGCCGTCCGGCAGTGATCTGGTGGTGGCGATGGATACCATGGTGTCCGGCGTGCATTTCTTCCCCGATGCCGATCCCGCCGCAGTTGGCTACAAGGTGCTGGCCGTCAACCTCAGCGATATGGCCGCGATGGGCGCCGAGCCTGCATGGGCCACCCTTGCGCTCACCCTGCCGCAGTCCGATGAAGCCTGGCTGGCGGCCTTCAGCGCGGGTCTGTTTGCGCTGGCCGGACGATGCGGTGTGCAACTGGTCGGCGGCGACACCTGCCGTGGGCCGCTCACCCTGACCGTGCAGATGCACGGTTTTGTGCCGGAAGGCATGGCGCTACGCCGCGCAGGCACGCGCCCCGGCGATGTGATTTATGTCACCGGCACACTGGGCGACGCCGCCTTGGCCTTACGCATGCGGAGCGGCAACACGGAAGAGTTGGCGCACACCCATGCAGCCTTTCTTGCCGAGCGGCTGGAGCGCCCCACACCGCGTATCCAGACAGGGATAGCCTTGCGCGGCATTGCTTCCGCGGCTATCGACATATCCGACGGCCTGACTGCCGATCTCGGCCACATCCTCAAGGCCAGCGGCGTTGGCGCGACGCTGGAAGTCGAGCATATCCCGGTGTCCACCGCCTTCACCGCAATGGCAAAGCACAGGGAGCGGTGGAATTTGCCGCTCTCCGGCGGCGATGATTATGAGTTATGCTTTACCGTCCCCCCCGAAAAGCAGGCAGAAGCCGAACAGCTTCTCGCCCGTTTTCCCGGCGGCTGCACACGCATCGGCGTGATCGAAAGCCCGCACGGTCTGCGTTGCCTGCTCAATGGTGAGGTCTTTGAACCCACTGTCGGCGGTTATCAGCATTTTAGTCCTACTGTGTCACAAAGTGATCAAGGGATGCAGTGCAAGGCAAAATCGGGCGAAAAAGCGGAGCATACATGAAGTATGTGAGCATTTTGAGTCCGATTTTAACGCCGCAATGCGCCCTTCAGCACTTTGTGATGCGGTAGGAATAGCGCTTGAGTGCCGTGAAAAAACCCGATGTCCCCGCCAGCATCTGGTCGAACCCCATCCATTTCGCCGCCTTCGGATTCGGTGCGGGCGCCATAAAAGTTGCCCCCGGCACCTTCGGTACGCTGGTTGGCATCCCCTTCTATCTGTTGCTGCAACACCTGCCACTCAGCGGATATCTTGCCGTCACCGCCGCCTTGTTCGCGCTAGGTGTCTGGCTATGCCATGTCACCACGCATGACCTCGGCGTGCATGACCACCCTGGCATCGTGTGGGATGAAATCGTAGGCTACCTCGTCGCCATGGTCGCCGCCCCGGCGGGCTGGCTATGGGTGCTGATAGGGTTTGGCCTGTTCCGCCTGTTCGACATCTGGAAACCCTGGCCCATACACCTGCTTGACCGCTATGCCGGTGGCGGGATGGGGGTGATGATTGATGATATCGTGGCGGGGGTGTATGCGTGGGTGGTGATGTATGGGGTTGCGGTGGTTGCTGGGGCGTGAGATGTATGGACTCCACCCGCAATGCAGGTAGAATGAGTTGGTGGCAAATCTGCCATCAACCCGCAGTAGAGCCGCCTCACTTTTTATAACTGTATCATCAAGGAGCGAGAATCATGAGCAAAGGCGTGGACAGCAAGAAGGAAACCAAGAAACAACCGGCCAAGACCATGAAGGAAAAAAAGGCCGCCAAGAAGGCGAAGAAAGAGTCCAAGGGTTTTTGAGGTGACGACCACCCCCTTGCGAGCAAGGGGGTGGTCGTCACCCTGAGAAAGACGCGCGATTAATTCTTGAAGTGCAGCAAGTCCCATGTTTATGGTAACATTTCCGGCTTATGCAAAAAGATCGGCAGGTTATCGTTAACCCCACACCAAAAAGCTCTTGGGCTTGCATGAAGCCTGTAAGGATGCCGCGTTCCCGATGAATCAATTCGCCAAAGAAGTTCTCCCCGTCAATATTGAAGAGGAGATGAAACAGTCATACATGGAATATGCCATGAGCGTCATCGTCGGGCGTGCGCTGCCCGATGTTCGCGATGGCCTAAAACCAGTGCATCGGCGCGTGCTGTTTGCCATGCGCGAGCTGGGCAACGACTGGAACAAGTCCTACAAGAAATCGGCCCGCGTGGTGGGTGATGTCATCGGTAAATACCATCCGCACGGCGATACGGCGGTGTATGACACCATCGTGCGCATGGCCCAGCCGTTTTCGCTGCGTTACATGCTGGTCGATGGGCAGGGCAATTTCGGTTCGGTGGATGGCGACGCCCCGGCGGCGATGCGTTACACCGAGGTGCGCATGTCGCGCATTGCGCATGAGTTACTGGCGGATATTGACAAGGAAACCGTCGATTTCGTCCCCAATTATGACGAATCCGAACGCGAACCCAAGGTGTTCCCCGCCCGTATTCCCAACCTGCTGGTCAATGGTTCGGCGGGTATCGCAGTGGGTCTGGCAACCAACATCCCGCCGCACAATCTGACCGAGGTCGTCAACGCCTGCATCGCGCTGATCGACGACTCCAGTATCGACATTGCGGGATTGATGGAATACATCCCCGGGCCGGACTTTCCTACGGCTGCTTTCATTAACGGCGCACGCGGCATCGTCGACGCCTACCACACCGGGCGCGGACGCATTTATGTGCGGGCGCGCAGCCATGTCGAAACCGACGACAAGAGCGGCAAACACAGCATTATCGTCACCGAACTGCCCTATCAGGTGAACAAGGCGATGCTGCTGGAGAAAATCGCCGATCTGGTGAAGGAGAAAAAGCTTGAGGGTATCACCGAGTTGCGCGATGAGTCCGACAAGGATGGCATGCGCATGGTGATCGAGCTGCGCCGTGGCGAAGTGGCCGAGGTGGTGCTCAATAATCTGTGGCAGCAGACCCAGATGCAGAACGTCTACGGCATCAACATGGTGGCACTGATAGATGGCCAGCCACGCCTGCTGAACCTGAAGCAGATCCTTGAGGCCTTTATCCGCCACCGCCGCGAAGTGGTGACGCGCCGTACCCTGTTTGAGTTGCGCAAGGCGCGCGAGCGCGCGCATATCCTGGAAGGGCTGGCGGTTGCGCTGGCCAATATCGACGAGATCATTGCGCTAATCAAGGCCGCGCCCAGCCCCGCCGAGGCCAGGCTTGGCCTGATGCAGCGCATCTGGGCGCCGGGGATGGTGACGGAAATGCTGTCGCGCTCCGGGGCTGCCGTGTCTCGCCCCGAGGGTCTGGCGCCGGAGTTTGGCATGGATGTGGCGGGTTACCGCCTGTCCGAGGTTCAGGCCCAGGCGATCCTGGATCTGCGCCTACACCGCCTGACCGGGCTGGAACAGGACAAGATAGTTAATGAGTACAAAGAAATACTCGTCAAGATTAATGACCTGCTTGATATCTTGGGTAGCCCCGAGCGCCTGATGCAGGTGATCCGTGACGAGCTGCTCGCCATCCGCGAGCAATACGGCGATGCGCGCCGCACCGAGATCATCACCACCCACCAGGATCTCAGCCTGGAAGACCTGATCACCGAGGAAGACGTGGTGGTCACGCTTTCCCATGCCGGTTACGCCAAGTCCCAGCCGCTCTCGATGTACCGCGCGCAAAAGCGTGGCGGCAAGGGCAAGACGGCCACCAGCATGAAGGAAGAGGATGTCATCGACAAGCTGTTCGTTGCCAGCACGCATGACACCATCCTGTGCTTCTCCAGCCGCGGCAAGGTCTACTGGATGAAAGTCTACGAATTACCCCAGGCCAGCCGTATCGCGCGCGGCAAGCCGATGGTCAATCTGCTGCCGCTGGAGGAAGGCGAGCGCATCAACGCCATCCTGCCGGTGCGCGAGTATGAGAAAGACAAGTATGTGTTCATGGCAACCAGCAGTGGCACCGTGAAAAAGACCCCGCTCGAGGATTTCTCGCGTCCGCGTACCAGCGGCATTATCGCCCTGGAGTTGTTCGGCGATGATCGCCTGGTCGGGGTAGATATCACTGATGGTACGAAGGACGTGATGCTGTTTGCCAGCAGCGGCAAGGCAGTGCGCTTCAGCGAAGACAATGTGCGCCCGATGGGCCGCACCGCGCGCGGTGTGCGCGGCATCACCCTGGCGCCTGGCCACCAGGTGATTTCGCTGATTATCTCCGGCGGGGAGGGGGATGTGCTCACCGCCACCGAGAGGGGTTATGGCAAACGCACGCCGATCAGCGATTACCCTGTGCATGGCCGCGGTGGCCAGGGCGTAAATTCGATCCAAAGCAGCGAGCGCAACGGCGCCGTAATCGGTGCGGCGCTGGTCGGCAATGAGGATGAGGTCATGCTGATCAGCGACGGCGGCACGCTGGTGCGCACCCGCGTGAGCGAAGTGTCGGTGCTGGGGCGCAATACCCAGGGCGTCAAGTTGATCAGCCTTGGCAAGGGCGAGAAGCTGGTTGTCGTCGAGAGGGTTGAAAGCCTTGCGGATGAGGGCGGCGAGGCCGGGGATCAGGCGGATGAACCGTCAGAGGCCGGGGACCAGGGGCCAGAATAATCAACACTCAAAAATAAGAGGAGCTTGTTCACAATGTCACGTATATACAATTTCAGCGCCGGACCGGCAGTGATGCCGCAGGAAGTTCTCGAAAAGGCCAGGGACGAGATGCTCGACTGGCAGGGATCGGGCATGTCGGTGATGGAGATGAGCCACCGCGGCAAGGAATTCGTGTCCATTGCGGAGCAGGCCGAGGCCGATCTGCGCGGGCTGCTGGCCGTTCCATCCAACTACAAGGTGCTGTTCCTGCAAGGCGGGGCGAGCAGCCAGTTCGCCATGGTGCCGATGAACCTGCTGCGTGGCAAAGCCAAGGCGGATTACATCAATACCGGCATGTGGTCGGAAAAGGCCATTGGCGAGGCGAAGCGTTACTGCGAAGTGAATGTCGCCGCCACCTCCAAGGCGAGCAACTACTCGACGATCCCCGCGCAAACGCAGTGGCAGCTTGATCCCTCCAGCGCCTATGTCCATTACACGCCTAACGAGACCATCGGCGGCGTGGAGTTCCATTGGGTACCGCAGACCGGCGATGTGCCGCTGGTGGTGGACATGTCGTCCACGCTGCTGTCGCGCCCGATTGATGTCAGCAAGTTCGGCATTATCTACGCCGGGGCACAAAAGAACATCGGCCCGGCGGGGCTGACGGTGGTGATCATCCGCGACGACCTGATCGGCCAGACCGTGGCCGGTACGCCTATCATGCTTGATTACAAGACGCACGCCGATAATGGCTCGATGTATAATACCCCGCCGACCTACGGCTGGTACTGCGCCGGTCTGGTGTTCGACTGGATCAAGCGCGGCGGCGGTTTGCAGGCGATGGCCGCAGTCAACAAGCGCAAGGCGGACAAGCTGTATGCCGCTATCGACACATCTCCCTTCTACGCCAACCCGGTGGACCCGGCATGCCGTTCGTGGATGAACGTGCCGTTCACCCTGGCCGACGCCAATCTCGACAAAACCTTCCTCAAGGAGGCGGAGGCTGTGGGCCTGGTGGCGCTGGCAGGGCATCGCTCGGTGGGCGGGATGCGTGCCAGCATCTACAATGCCATGCCGGAAGAAGGTGTGGATGCGCTGATTGCCTTTATGGCCGATTTTGAGAAGCGCCACGGATAGTCTGATAAATCAGGATCGAAAGCCATGTTCAAAATACTGACGTTGAACAATATTTCTGTCGCAGGACTGGAGCGGCTGCCGCGCAACAGGTATGAGGTTGCTTCCGAAATTCAGCACCCCGACGCGATCCTGCTGCGCTCGTTTAAAATGCACGATTACCCGATCCCCCCATCGGTAAAGGCGGTGGGCCGGGCCGGTGCGGGCGTCAACAATATTCCCGTGGACAAGTTGAGCGCACTCGGCATTCCGGTGTTCAATGCGCCGGGCGCCAACGCCAATGCGGTGGCGGAACTGGTGCTTGCGGGTATGCTGCTGGCCTACCGCAACATCTGCCAGGCGTGGGATTTCGCGCGTCATGTCGAGGGCGACGACGCCAGTATCGACAAGCAGGTCGAGACAGGCAAAAAAGATTTTGTTGGCTACGAGCTGCCGGGCCGCACCCTGGGGGTGATCGGTCTGGGGGCTATCGGCGTCCGCGTGGCGAATCTTGCCATCAAGCTGGGCATGAAGGTGATCGGCTTTGACCCGGCGATCACCGTGCAGGCCGCCTGGAAGCTGTCTTCCGACGTGCAGCAGGCTGCCAGCGTCGATGATATGCTGTCCAAGGTTGATTTCGTCACATTCCACATACCGTTGATGGATGCCACCCGCAACATGCTTAGCGCCGAGCGCATCAAGATCATGAAAAAGAGGGCCGTGGTGCTCAACTTTTCGCGCAGCGGCATCGTTGACGATGCGGCACTGGTGGAGGCGATCAACGCCGGCAAAATCTATAGCTACGTGTGCGATTTCCCCGGCAATCTGCTCAAAAACCACCCGCGCGTGATTACCCTGCCACACCTCGGCGCATCTACCGAGGAGGCGGAAGATAATTGTGCGGTGATGGTGGCGGACCAGGTGAGTGATTTCCTGGAAAACGGCAACATCACCAACTCCGTGAACTTCCCCGAAGTGGTTATGCCGCGCACCGAAGGCTATCGGATCGGTGTCGCCAACGCCAACGTCCCCAACATGGTAGGGCAGATCTCCACCGCCATGGCCAAGGCCGGGTTGAATATCGTCGATCTGCTCAACAAATCCAGAGGCAACCTAGCCTATACTCTGGCCGACGTGGAGACGCCGATACCCGAGTCCGTGATCCGGGAACTCGCCGCCATCGAGGGTGTTCTGGCGGTGCGGGTTTTATAAACCTTACAACCGCTTTTTGTCCACGAAAAACACAAAATTCACGAAATAAAACAAAAACATGGATTACTTCAGCAATTCACTGGGTGGCAAGTAACACGCGATATGTGTTTGAATATTTTCGTGTTTTTTCGTGACTTTTGTGGAAAACTGAGTTTTTTAGATAAAGGCAGTGGCAAGCGGAAAGGGCCAAGCAGCAAAACCGGCACATAACCCTGTTTATTTACTATGACCAACAATGCACTACAAGCCATTCGTACACGCATTGACCATCTGGACGAACAAATTCAGATGTTGATCAATGAGCGTGCCGCGTGCGCCCAGGAGGTCGCCAAGGTTAAACTGGGTGGCGAGGCCGCTGACTACTATCGCCCTGAGCGCGAGGCGCAGGTGTTGCGTAATGTATTGGCGCGCAACACCGGCCCGTTGAGCGGCGAGGAGATGGCGCGGTTGTTCCGCGAGATCATGTCAGCTTGCCTGGCCTTGGAGCAGCCTATGAAAATAGCCTTTCTCGGCCCGGAAGGCACTTTTACCCAGGCTGCCGCCCTCAAGCATTTTGGCCATTCGGTGCGTACCGTGTCGCATGGCGCCATTGACGAGGTGTTCCGCGATGTCGAGGCGGGGGCGTCGCATTATGGCGTTGTGCCGGTGGAAAATTCCACGGAGGGTGTGGTCAATCATACCCTCGATATGTTCATCAGCTCGCCGCTCAGGGTTTGCGGCGAGGTGGAGCTGCGCATTCATCATAATCTGCTGGGCAGGATGGATGGCATCAATGGCGTGAGCCGTTTGTATGTGCATCAGCAGGCCTTGGCCCAGTGTCGCGGATGGATCGAAGAGCATCTTTGTGGTGTGGAGCATGTGACCGTGAGCAGCAATGCGGAGGCCGCGCGCCGCGCCGCTCAGGAAGCAGGGGCAGTGGCCATCGCGGGTGCCACGGCGGCGGAGATCTATGGACTCAATATTCTGGCGGCCAACATCGAGGATGAGCCGGACAATACCACGCGCTTTCTGGTGATCGGCACGAAATCGCCGCCGCCCAGCGGTAATGACAAAACGTCATTGCTGCTCTCGGCACGTAATCGTCCGGGGGCTTTGCATCGTCTGCTTGAGCCGCTTTTCCGTCACGGCATCTCCATGACGCGCATCGAGTCACGCCCGTCGCGGCGCGGCATGTGGGACTATGTGTTTTTTATCGATATCGAAGGCCATAGCCAGGAGCCTGGCGTGGCCAAGGCGCTCCAGGAGCTGGGTGATGAGGCGGCAATGATGAAAGTGCTGGGCTCTTATCCCGGCGCCGTACTGTAGGTTATTTTGAATATATGAATATAGCCATGGAGGCACAGAGGACACGGAGTAGAGTGTAGGCTGGGTCAAGGAGTGCAGCTCCGGACCCAACAAAATCATTGCTTCAGGTTCGCTGTGTCTTCCGTGCCCTCTGTGGCGAAAAATTAATGTTAATGAGGTAGTGCTGTGATCATCATTATGAAGTCCCATGTCGCCGACGAGGAAATTCGGGCGGTGGAAAAAAAGCTGGAGTCCATGGGTATGGGTTCCAACGTGTCACGCGGCATCGAGCGCACTGTGATCGGCGCCATTGGTGATGAGCGCAAGGTGGACATGGAGGCGTTGCAGGCGCTGGGCGGCGTGGAAAATGTCATTCGTGTGATGAAGCCGTATAAGATTGTGTCGCGCGAATCTCACCCGGAAGACAGCGTCATCGATATTCGCGGCATCAAGCTCGGTGGCAACACTGTGCAGATCATCGCCGGACCTTGTTCGGTTGAAACCCAGCCGCAGATGGACAGCGCAGCGCAAAGCGTCGCTGCTGCGGGTTGCCGCCTGATGCGTGGCGGTGCGTTCAAGCCGCGCACCAGTCCCTATGCCTTCCAGGGGGCGGGCGTCGAGGGGTTGGATATGTTCCGGCGTGCGGCGGATCGGCACAACCTGCCGATCGTCACCGAGCTGATGGACGTGCGCATGCTCGATACCTTTCTCGAACACAAGGTGGATGTGATCCAGATCGGCACACGCAACATGCAGAATTTCGATCTGCTCAAGGAAGTAGGCCGCATCCAGACCCCGGTGATTCTCAAGCGCGGCATGTCGGCGACAATCTCCGAGTGGCTGATGGCGGCGGAATACATCGCTGCGGGCGGCAATCACAACATCATCTTCTGCGAGCGCGGCGTGCGCAGTTTCGAGACCTATTACCGCAACATGCTCGATGTCACCGCCATCCCGGTGCTCAAGCGCGAGACCCATCTGCCGGTGATCATTGACCCCAGCCATGCCGGCGGCAAGGCGTGGATGGTGCCCGCACTGTCGCGCGCCGCAATCGCGGCGGGTGCCGACGGACTGCTGGTGGAGATGCACCCCATGCCCGCCGAGGCGTGGTGCGATGCCGATCAGGCCCTTAGCCCGCCACAACTGACGCAATTGATGGGCGAACTGCGCGGTATCGCGCGGGTGATTGGCCGGGATTTGTAACAATAACTTGGCCATAGAGAACGCAGAGATTTTTTGTTGATTTGATGCCATGCAGATCCCGGTAAATTACGATGGCTGTTTTTTTGTGGGTTCTGCGCCTCAGTGGCAAAAGTCAGCATGATTAAACGCCTGACCATCATCGGTGTCGGCCTGATCGGCGGTTCGCTGGCGCGATCTATAAAGCGGGCGGGGGTGTGCCGGGAAATCGTCGGTGGCGGGTGTGACGAGGCTCAGTTGCGCAAGGCGCTGGAGCTGGGTGTTGTCGACAGGTACGAGATCGATATCGCTGCTGCGGTGCATGATGCTGATATGGTCGTAGTGGCAGTGCCGTTGGGGGCGATGGAGGCGGTGTTCCGGCAGATCGCCGGGCATGTCCGCCCGGATACCATCATTACCGATGTGGGCAGCGCCAAGGGCAGTGTTGTGGACGCCGCCCGTGCCGTTTTCGGCGAAGTCCCGCCGACATTCGTGCCAGGCCATCCCATCGCCGGCACTGAAAAGAGCGGTGTTGAGGCGTCGTTCACCGGCCTTTTCGAAGGGCGGCGTGTGATACTCACCCCCTTACCCCACACCCAGCCTGAAGCGCTGGCAAGCGTGCGCGCATTGTGGCAGCATACCGGCGCCGAAGTGGTGGAAATGGGTGTGGAGCACCACGACGAAGTGCTGGCGGCGACCAGCCATCTGCCACATCTGCTGGCCTATGCCCTGGTCGACACATTGGTGCGCATGGATGAGAGCGAGGAGATATTCCGTTTCGCCGCCGGCGGATTCCGCGATTTTACGCGCATCGCCTCCAGCGATCCGGCGATGTGGCGCGACATCTGTCTGGCGAATCGGGCGGCAGTGTTGTCTGTGCTGGAGCGCTTTATGGCAGATATTGCTTCGCTGGGTGAGGCGATTCGCGCAGGCGATGGTGAACGTATCTTGTCCACATTCGACCGCGCCAAAGCCGCGCGTGACCGGTTTTGCCGGCAAGAGAACAATGGTTGATAGGGTCTTTAATGGATTTGCCACTTTCTTCTGCCATGATCGAACCTTTGGACTCCTGAAAAAGCATTCTCCATGTTCTCCGTGGCATTGCCACCTTCACGGTGGTTAACATAATCCTAAAAACGGCAGTTGACCGCTGCTCTGGACGGCTAGCATTATGTTTTTAATAAGCTTTATCATATCCTGCGAGTTCACCTGTTTGGTGAGTCCGCTACGATGCGGATTGTGCGGTTTTCAGTGCGCATGGCAGCGTTGCAACTCCTTGGAATGGAACAACCATTCCGCGTCGTTGCGCCTTGCCCTGCACCCCGAAAACCGCACACTCCACCCCGTCCAACTGCCGTTTTTAGGATAATTGGAATCAAATGAACGCACCGCATCCAAACACGTTTTTTGTTGCCCCCGGCGGGCACCTGCAGGGCCGTCTGCGCGTCCCCGGTGATAAGTCGATCTCTCACCGCTCCATTATGCTGGGTGCGCTGGCCGAAGGTACGACTGAAATTACCGGCTTTCTGCAAGGCGAAGACAGTCTGGCGACGCTCAATGCTTTTCGTGAGATGGGTGTAAATATTGAAGGCCCCCATGATGGGCACGTCACGGTTCACGGTGTCGGCCTCCACGGCCTGAAGGCTCCGGCGGGTCCGCTCTATCTTGGCAATTCCGGCACCTCCATGCGCCTGCTAGCGGGGCTGCTGGCAGCCCAGCCGTTCGATGTGGTGATGACTGGCGATGACTCCCTGTCGCGCCGCCCCATGAAACGTGTCGCCGACCCATTAAGCCTGATGGGTGCGCGCATCGAGACCAGCGAGAAAGGCACGCCACCGTTGCGCGTTCGGGGCGGTGCGCATCTCAAGGGCATAGATTATGTGATGCCGGTGGCCAGCGCGCAGGTCAAGTCCAGCCTGTTGCTTGCCGGTCTCTATGCTGAAGGGGTCACTAGTGTGACCGAGCCGGCGCCCACGCGGGACCATACCGAGCGCATGTTGATGGGGTTTGGTTATCCCGTTGAATGCAAAAACGGGAAAATATGCGTAGGTGGCAGCGGCGGAAAACTCATCGCGACCTCGATTGATGTGCCTGCCGATATCTCATCGGCGGCGTTTTTTATGGTGGGTGCGGCCATCGCCGAGGGTTCGGATCTGACCTTGGAGCATGTCGGAATCAATCCGACGCGCGTTGGCGTCATAAACATCTTGCGCCTGATGGGTGCGAATATCGAGATAAGCCATCTGCGTCAGGCGGGCGGCGAGCCGGTCGCCGATATCCGGGTGCGTTCCAGCCATCTGCGCGGGGTAACCATCCCGCGCGATCAAGTACCATTGGCGATAGACGAATTCCCCGCGCTGTTTATTGCCGCGGCCTGCGCAGAGGGTGAGACGGTGCTCAGCGGCGCGGAAGAGCTGCGCGTCAAGGAGAGCGATCGCATCCAGGTGATGGCCGATGGTCTTGTGGCGCTGGGGGTTGATGCCCGCCCCACGCCCGATGGCATGGTGATTCGCGGCGGCGGTCTGAGCGGTGGCCGCATCAACAGCCACGGCGATCATCGCATTGCCATGGCCTTCGCCATGGCGGCATTGCGCGCCACCGGCCCGGTCATGATCGATGATTGTGCCAATGTCGGCACCTCGTTCCCCGGTTTCGTCGAGCTGGCGCGTGCCACCGGCCTGGGTATAGCCGGAGATAATCGCCAGCCATGATGCCCAAAACTCCCCCGCCAGTGATTACTATCGACGGTCCCGGCGGCTCCGGCAAAGGGACGGTGAGCCGTATCCTGGCCAAAAAACTGGGCTGGCATTTTCTCGATAGCGGCTCTCTCTATCGCCTTGTCGGCCTGGCCGCTCAGCGTCATGCCATTGCGTTGGATAACGAACCGGCTCTGGAAACCCTTGCGGCGCACCTTGACGTCCAGTTCGATACCGACGAGGAGCTGCAAATCCGGGTCGTCCTGGAGGGGGAGGAGGTTACCGACGCCCTGCGTAGCGAGGAATGTGGCAACGACGCCTCCCGTGTGGCAGCGTTGCCTGCCGTGCGCTTCGCCCTGCTGGATCGCCAACGCGCGTTTCTTGAGCCGCCTGGGCTGGTGGCGGATGGGCGTGATATGGGCACGGTGGTGTTTCCGGACGCCCAGCTCAAGGTCTTTCTTACGGCGAGCGCCGAGGAGCGCGCGGCGCGCCGGCATAAACAGTTGAAAGATAAAGGTTTGGATGTTAATCTTGGCAATCTTCTAAAAGAGATTGCCGAACGTGACGTGCGTGACAGCACGCGCAGCTTCGCTCCAATGAGGGCGGCTGACGACGCTATCGTTGTCGATACGACGGGTATTGGCATTGATGCAGTCGTGCAACGGCTCATGGATTTATGGCGAGGCGTGTCTTCTTGATGGAAGTTAGAAGCCGGTTTCCGGCTTGTTTAGGAGTCTGATTCACTACTGAATCCGGCGTTTATAAATCACCCGCGACCAACGCGGATCAACAATCGTCCCGGTGTTGTAATGGGGCAAGGTAAGAATCAATGAGCGAAAGCTTTGCACAATTATTGGAAGAGAGTCTTTTTGTAACCCGCATCCGTCCCGGTGCCATAGTAACGGCCACCGTGGTGCGCATGACACCGGATATGGTGATCGTGAATGCTGGACTGAAGTCCGAAAGCGCCATCCCCATGGAGCAGTTCTATAACGAGATGGGCGTTGCCGAAGTTGCTGTTGGCGATATCGTCGATGTCGCGCTCGAGATGATGGAAGACGGCACGGGCGAGACCCGCCTGTCACGCGAGAAAGCCAAACGTGCCGAATCCTGGACGCGCCTTGAGCGCGCCATGGAGGCCGGTGAGATCGTCAAGGGTATCATCAGCGGCAAGGTCAAAGGTGGATTCACCGTCGACACCAGCGGTGTGCGTGCCTTCTTGCCGGGATCGCTGGTGGATGTCCGTCCGCTGCGCGACACCACCCATCTGGAAGGCAAAGAGCTCGAATTCAAGGTCGTCAAGCTTGATCGCAAACGCAATAATGTGGTTGTCTCCCGGCGTGCCGTGGTTGAAAGCGAAGGCGGCGCCGTGCGTCAGGCCCTGCTGGAGAACCTGGAAGAAGGGCAGATCGTCAAAGGTGTGGTGAAGAACCTCACCGACTACGGCGCATTTGTCGACCTGGGCGGCGTCGATGGCCTGCTGCACATCACTGATATGGCGTGGAAGCGTGTCAAGCATCCCTCCGAAGTCGTCAACGTGGGCGATGAGATCGACGTCAAGGTGCTCAAGTTTGATCGTGAGCGTAATCGCGTCTCGCTCGGCCTCAAGCAGATGGGCGAAGATCCCTGGGTTGATATTGCACGCCGTTATCCTGTCAGCGCTCGCCTGTTTGGCAAGATTACCAACATTGCCGATTATGGCTGCTTTGTTGAAATCGAAAGTGGCGTCGAAGGTCTGGTGCATGTCTCGGAAATGGATTGGACGAATAAAAACGTGCATCCTTCCAAGCTGGTGCATATGGGTGACGAAGTGGAAGTCACCGTGCTGGACATCGACGAAGGACGCCGCCGCATTTCGTTGGGCATGAAACAGTGCCGTCCTAACCCCTGGGAAGAGTTCTCCGCAACTCACAACAAGGGTGATAAGGTTGCCGGGCAGATCAAATCCATCACCGATTTCGGTATCTTCGTCGGCCTCGACGGCGGCATCGACGGATTGCTACACCTGACTGACCTTTCCTGGAACATCCCTGGCGAAGAAGCGGTGCGCAACTACAAGAAGGGCGATGAAGTCGAGGCAGTGGTGCTGGCCATTGATCCTGAGCGTGAGCGCATCTCCCTTGGCATCAAGCAGCTTGAGAAAGACCCCTTCTCTAACTTTGTTGCTGATCACGTGAAGGGCAGCATCGTCACGGGTGTGGTGAAAGAGGTGGATGCCAAGGGCGCGGTTATTGAGCTGGAAGAGGGCGTGGAAGGACAGTTGCGCGCCTCCGAACTGGGCCGCGAGCGTGTGGAAGATGCGCGCACCGTGCTGAAGGTGGGCGATCAGGTCGAGGCCAAATTCATGGGCGTTGACCGTAAAAACCGCACCATCGTCTTGTCCGTCAAGGCCAAGGATCACGAGGAAGAGGCCGAGGTGATGCAGGAATACACCAAGGGATCCGGAGGTGCAACCACCCTGGGTGACCTCATCAAGGAAAAGATGGAAAGCAGAGTCGAGTAATCCGCAAGAAGTAAATGGTGTGACAGTAATAGAGGTGCAGGTACCTGTGCCTCTATTCTTGTTTGGCTGTGGTGAACGATTGGCGATTTATTCCACTGCTGAATTAAAAGTACAGTGTCGCAGGGTGCGTCCCACGCATCAACGATGATGGTGCGTGGGACGCACCCTACATAATTATTATTGTTTCAAAAAGAATTCGAATTAGAGTTTTTATTCGTGAAAATTTCACGCTGTGTTGCCTCCTAAAGGTCGCCAGGCGTTCATGGATGGACGAAGGTTTGACTCCAGGGGGGAGGTAGAGCCGCGCCGCCGGGAGCGGTGGCCGAGGGCAACGCAGGAGCAGAGTTGCCGGATGATTCAGTCAAAAGTCTATTGGGGAGTTGAAGCATGGATATAAAAGCAATGACCAAGTCCGAGTTGATCGAGGCACTTGCACAAAAGCTGAATCATTTGACCTACAAAGATGTTGAGTTCTCGGTCAAGACCATCATCGAGCAAATGGCTCAGGCGCTGGCGGGTGGGGAGCGCATCGAAATCCGCGGGTTTGGCAGTTTTTCCTTGCACCACCGGCTGCCGCGCATGGGGAGAAACCCAAAAACCGGCGAAGCCGTTCCTCTGCCAGGTAAATATGTGCCGCACTTTAAGCCAGGCAAGGAGTTGCGTGACCGGGTTAACAGCAGCATGGAGCAACAGGCGGGCGGCAGTATGTGAGTGTGGGTTTCCTACCCCTTTCGTTGTGTTGAAGTGACTGTCTGTTCGTAACCCAAAGAGAGGAGGGGTATGTTGCGCATTATCTATCTCATCATCTTTCTGGTGGTGCTCACAATCGGCCTGGGTTTCGCCGTTCTTAACTCTCAACCCGTGCAGCTCGACTACTATTTCGGTAGCTGGCAGCTATCCTTGTCCCTCGTGGTAGTGATCTCCCTGGTGATAGGTGCCCTTTGCGGTATTCTGGCCAGCCTGAGCGTGATCATACAATTAAAACGGGAGATTACCGGGCTGCGCAAGGCAGCCAAGACTACCGAAACAGAGCTTGTCAATTTGCGTTCTCTGCCGATCCGGGATGAACGTTGAACACGTCGGATTTATTGTGGCTATTACTGCCGGTGGCGGCAGCGTCAGGCTGGTGGATGGCCAAGCAGGAAACCCGGCGCAAGCAGGAAGAAGGGGCTGCAGGGCTTCGCCCCGATTATTTCAGGGGACTCAATTATCTGATCAATGAGCAACCTGATAAGGCCATTGAGGTGTTTGTCAGGATGCTTGAAGTGGACTCGGATACGGTCGAAACCCATCTCGCACTGGGAAGTCTGTTCCGCCGGCGTGGAGAAGTAGACCGCGCCATACGCATCCATCAAAATCTTATCGCCAGGCCAACGCTGAGCCTCGATCAGCGCAATCAGGCGCTCCTGGAGCTGGGGCAGGATTATATGCGTGCCGGGCTTCTTGACCGCGCCGAAAGCCTCTTTCTGGAGTTGATAGAAGTCAACGGGCAGGCCACGCCGGCGCTGCGCTTGCTGTGTGATATCTATCAGCAGGAAAAGGAATGGGACAAGGCGATAGACATGGCCCGCAAACTTGAGGGGGCAACGGGCAAAAAGCTGAACAGCCTTATTGCCCAATATTATTGCGAAATAGCCGATCAGGCCCGCGTGCAGAAGGATAACGTACGTGCTGCACAAATGATCAAGCGTGCCTTGTCTGCTGATTCCGGCTGTGTTCGCGCCACCATCATGCAAGGTGATATGGAGAGGGGGGGAGGGGATTGCAAGGCTGCGCTGCAAACCTATCAGCGCGTTGAGGCGCAGGATCCGGAGTATCTCTCCGAGGTGATTCCGCCGATGCTGGGCTGCTATCACGCCTTGGAGAATCCGACGGAGATGATGGACTATCTGAAGAAACTGGTGCAGAAATACCCCCGCATTGTGCCCATATCCGCGTTGGTTGAATTTTTACGCAATCAATATGGCGAACATGATGCAATGGTGTTTGTTACGGATCATTTGCAAAAGCAACCTACGCTTACGGGATTGGTTTCGATGATCGATTTGCAACTTGCCGGTAGCGATGGCAATGCGCAGTCCAGCCTGCTGATGATCAAGGAAGGGATTGAAAAGCTGCTAAAGGAAAACCCATTATACAGATGCAATCACTGTGGTTTTTCGGGCAAATCCATACACTGGCAATGTCCTGGCTGTAAAACCTGGGGCAGCGTAAAACCGATCCAGATGCAGGCCCTGCCCTGTATGCAATCGAAGAATACCCAAAGAGTATAAATGGCAGGCATGTTAGAAATTAAGCCTCGCATTGTCGTTGCCCTGGATTGTGCCGATGCCGCTCAGGCGCTGGCGCTGGCAAGCAGGCTGGATCCCCGCCATTGCCGTCTCAAGGTTGGAAAAGAACTGTTTACCCGCAGTGGCCCGGCATTGGTGGAGCGGCTGGCGGGCAAGGGCTTTGATGTTTTTCTCGACCTCAAATTCCACGATATTCCCAACACTGTTGCACAGGCCTGTGCTGCGGCTGCCGATCTTGGTGTGTGGATGGTCAATGTCCATGCCCTGGGTGGACGGCGCATGATGGACGCGGCGCGCAATGCCATTGAAAAAGCGCCGCAGCGCCCCTTGTTGATTGGCGTGACTGTCCTGACCAGCATGAATGAGGACGATCTTCATGAGATCGGTTTGCCGGGCACCCCGCGTGAAAATGTTCTGCGGCTCGCCGCGCTGGTGAAACAATCGGGATTGGATGGTGTTGTTTGTTCATCTCTTGAAGTGGCCGATCTGCGCCAAAACCAGGGCACGGATTTTTGTCTGGTGACACCGGGCATTCGTCCGCAAGGGGCGCAGCACGACGACCAAAAGCGCATCATGACGCCTTATGATGCTATCCGTGCCGGATCGGATTATCTCGTGATAGGACGGCCCATTACCGCATCAGAAGACCCCAATGGTGTTTTGCTTGCAATACAAACGGAAATCGACGCTGCGCTTGCTGCTTGACCTCATTTAAAGTCGTGCTACGCTGCCCTCGGTCAAAGAAAGCGATGGCGGCCGTCTGGTTATCTATCTATAGAAATAAAGTAACATGATATATGTGGAGAAATAATGTCAGATAAATATTCAACGGATCAGTTTGACCCAACCCGTGAGAGACAGGAGGCTTTGCAGGAAGACGAAATCAGTTTGATTGATCTGTGGCGGGTAATTATAAAAAGAAAAAAAATGATCATCGGCAGTTTGTTGCTGTCTTTGCTGTTGGTGGGGGCATGGATAGCGATCACTAAACCTGTGTACGAAAGCCGTGCCGTGCTGGGAATAGGGCAGGTGGTACAGATGGGGCAGGTGGTGCAGGTAGAAGCGTCGCAGCTGCTTGTGCAGCGTTTGAAGGAGGAGTACCGGGTCAAGGATGACAGCGAGGGGGAACAGAAATTTCCCATGATCAAGGAAGTGAAGACCATGGAGAAGTCGTTGCCCAACGGCGTTGAAATAATTGCGCAGGCTTATGAGGCGCAGGAGGCGCAGAAGTTTCTCGTGGATGTCGCGGCCAAGGTGATCAAGAAGCATCAGACGTTATTCGATATAGGGAGAACTGAACAGCAGAGGCAATTGGAATCTTTGCAGAACGAGCATGATCGGATCGAGCAAGCACTTTCCTTGATCGAGCATCGCGTATCATCACTGGTAGGCAGCGAGGCTTCGTTGGCCGGTTTGCTCACGCTCCAAAAGGACCTGTTGCTTCAACGGTTACCGCAGATTGAACAGCAGCAGATAGCAGTCAGGCTGGCGATGTCCGAATTACAATCCAGACCGAGTGTTCTGCTCAGGCAGCCGACATTGCCCATCAAACCTGTCAAGCCCAAGCCTGCGCTTTACCTGGCGTTGGCCACCGTGCTGGGGTTGATGCTGGGTGTTTTTGGGGCTTTTTTTGCTGAGTTTGTCGGCAAGACGCGGGCACGGATGGCGGTTAATTAACCCACCAGCATTCGTGTCCCAAGCAGCGCAAGAAAAATAGCGAAAAACTTCTTCAAAATATCCGCAGGCAAGGCGTGCGCGAACTTTGCGCCCAGGGGAGCGAACAGTACGCTGGCGGTGGCGATGCCGGCCATTGCGGGCCAGTAGATATAGCCGCTGCTGTAGGCGGGCAGGGCAGTTTCATTCCAGCCGGTGATGATGAATCCCAGGCTGCCTGCCAGGGCGATGGGTAGGCCGCACGCGCTGGAGGTGGCCACGGCGTTGTGAATGCCGACCTTGCACCAGGTAAGGAACGGTACGGTCAAGGAGCCGCCGCCGATGCCGACGATGGCCGATACGCTGCCTATGATCCAGCCTGCCAGCCCCATGCCTGATCGTCCGGGGAGCCGCCGGTGCGGTGCGGGTTTTGCCCCTAGTCCCATCTGCAACGCTACCAGCAGCGCAAAGATGCCGAAGATGTGCTTCAGCGTCCCGCTAGACAGCATATCGGCGAGCATGGCACCCATCAGCGTACCCACTACGATGCCGGGGGTGAGGCGCCAGACTACCTGCCACAACACCGCGCCGCGCTTGTGATGCGCGCGTACTGATGAGGTCGAGGTCATCACAATGGTTGCCAGCGACGTGCCGAGCGCCATGTGCATGACGATAGCATCCGGCACGCCTTGGGTTGCAAAGATAAATGCCAGCGCCGGGACGATGATCAGCCCGCCGCCGACGCCCAGCAGTCCGGCGAGAACCCCGGCTACCGCGCCGGTAGCAAGATAGAGGAGCAGCGTTTCCAATGGGTGGTGTTATCCTAAAAACGGCAGTTAGACGGGGTGGAGTGTGCGGTTTTCGGGGTGCAGGGCAAGGCGCGACGACGCGGAATGGTTGTTGTTCCATTCCAAGGAGTTGCAACGCTGCCATGCGCACTGAAAACCGTGCAATCCGCCTCGTAGCGGACTCGCCAAACGGGTGAGCTTGCAAAACATTAAAAAGCCCATTCAAAGCATATCGCTAACCGCTCAAAGAAGCGGTCAACTGCCGTTTTTAGGATTATGCCCCGCCTCCCATCATGGCTGCCATTTTTGCGGCGGTGGGGGCGAGGACTACACCGCGCTCCGTGACAATCGCGTCGATCAGTTCGGCTGGCGCAACATCGAAGGCCGGATTCCAGGCCTGCGCGCCTTCCGCTGCGACGGGATGGCCGGCGAGGGTCAGCACCTCGGCGGGCGAGCGGATCTCGATGGGGATATCCGCGCCGCTGGTGATGGTCATATCGACAGTGGAGGTGGGCGCCACCACCATGAATTTCACGCCATGATGGCGCGCCAATATGGCCAGGCTGTAGGTGCCGATCTTGTTGGCGGTGTCGCCGTTGGCGGCGATGCGGTCTGCGCCGACGATGACCCAGCGCACGCCGCCCTGTTTCATCAGGTGCGCCGCCGCGCCCTCGACCAGCAGCGTTACCGGGATGCGGTCTTCCACCAGCTCCCAGGCAGTAAGACGCGCGCCCTGCATCCAGGGGCGTGTCTCATCTGCAAACACCTGGCTGATGTTGCCCGCCGCGTAGGCCGCGCGAATCACCCCCAGCGCCGTGCCATAGCCGCCAGTGGCTAGTGAGCCGGTGTTGCAGTGCGTCAGCACCGTGCAGCGATCCTGGATGAGGGCGGCCCCCAGCGCGCCCATGCGCCTGTTGGCGGCGATGTCTTCCTCGTGGATGCGGCGCGCCTCGGCGAGCAATGCCTGCTGCGGATCACCGCTGAGGTTTACCAGGTGACGGCGCATCCGCTCAATGGCCCAGAACAGATTGACGGCGGTGGGGCGGGAGCGCGCAAGCAGCTCCAGGTCGGCCTCGATGTCTTGTTTCCAGGTGGCGGGGGAGCGCGCGTAGCGGTCACGTGCTGCCAGCACCACGCCATAGGCTGCGGTGACGCCTATCGCGGGCGCGCCGCGTATCACCATATCCGTGATGGCCTGCGCCGTGCTTGCGGCGTCTTCTATCACGAGATATTCGCGCCGGTGCGGCAACACGCGTTGATCCAGCAATTTCAGTGCGCCGTCATGCCATTCTACGGCACGGATCGAGTCATAATGATTGTTCGACATGTGTATTGAAAACCGATGAGTTGAGAAGCGTCCATGATACCGGCCCGCCTCGTGTCGAGCAAAGAAAAACGCGCGGTGTCTGGCAGCCTGTCTGACTTAGGTCGAATCTACTGCGAAAGCGGGAGAGCGGTCCATTTTTCCGCTATTTTTCGTTAAATAGTGCCAGCTATTCTCCTCAAAATAGCGGAAAACTGTCCTCGCTCTCCCGCTTTCTCGCTACGATCCCCTAAGTCAGACAGGCTGCTGGCGGTGATTTTTCGCTCATTCCCGGTATACTGATTGCCTGTGCGCAAGTTAATACTGGAATCACCATGCAGAATGTAGACACGCTTATCCATGCCCGGTGGATCATCCCTGTTGAGCCTGAGCATACAGTGTATGAACAGCACAGTTTGGCGATTCATGACGGACGCATTGTGGAGATCCTGCCCACCCTGGAGGCAAGCGCGAAATATCAGTCACATACGACACTGAGTCTAAGCGAGCACGCCCTTATTCCCGGTTTGATCAATGCCCACACGCATGCCGCGATGTCGTTGTTCCGCGGCTTGGCCGACGATCTTCCTCTGATGGAGTGGTTGAACAATCACATCTGGCCGGCCGAGGGGGCGTGGGTCAGTCCTGAGTTCGTGCAGGACGGCACGCAGCTTGCCATTGCGGAAATGTTGCGTGGCGGCACCACCTGCTTCAGTGATATGTATTTTTTCCCCGATGAAGCCGCGCGCGTGGCGGCTGATTGTCACATGCGTGCGTGCGTCGGTTTGATCGTGATCGACTTCCCCACGGTGTGGGCCAGCGATGCCGGGGACTATGTGCGCAAGGGGCTGGAGGTGCATGACCGTTACCGCGATCATCCGCTGATCCGCACCGCCTTTGCGCCGCACGCACCTTATACGGTGTCGAATGATCCGCTTGATAAAATTCGCATCTATGCCGATGAGCTGGATATCCCGGTGCATATGCACATCCACGAGACGGTGGATGAAATTGAGCAAAGCCTGATGCATTACAATGAGCGTCCTTTGCAACGGCTGGATCGTCTTGGCCTGTTGTCGCCGCACCTCGTGGGTGTGCATATGACGCAGCTGACCGATGAGGAGATCAGCCGCTATGCAGCAACGGGTGGGTATGTCGTTCATTGCCCCGAGTCGAACCTGAAACTGGCCAGCGGTTTTTGCCCGGTGCAGGCATTGCTCAAGGCGGGAGTGAATGTCGCCATCGGTACCGACGGCGCGGCGAGCAACAACGATCTGGACATGTTCAGCGAAATGCGTACCGCCGCGTTGCTCGCCAAGGCGGTGGCGGGTGATGCCAGCGCAGTAAGCGCCGCCACGGCATTGCGCATGGCGACACTCAACGGTGCCAAGGCATTGGGACTGGACGAAGAAACCGGCTCGCTGCTGCCCGGCAAGGCAGCTGACATTATCGCAGTGCATCTGGGCGGCATAGAGACACAGCCTGTTTATCATCCCATTTCACAACTGGTATACGCCACAGGCCGCGACAAGGTTACCGATGTATGGGTGGCGGGCAGACACCTGCTCAAGGAGCGCGTCCTGACTACCCTCGACGAGTACGCCATTCTGGCCAAGGCGTGGCAGTGGCGGGAGAAGATTAAGAAGTACGATTAACGGATGTTAGGCGCGCCCAACGGAAAGGCGTGATCCACGAAAAACACGAAAGGCACGAAAAAGTGGGGGAGCTATTGGCGCAGGAATGTGCCTGAGTTTGCTGGCAGCGTGCTACCCGAAAGCAACGGCCAAACGAATTGTGCCATGAAGCTTTGTGCCTTTCGTGTGTTTCGTGGACAATACCTAACATTTACTCTGAACCCAATACTCGAAACCATAAAAAAATGCAAACCCATAAAATTCTATTCGTCGCCAGCGAGGCCCATCCCTTGATGAAGACCGGGGGATTGGGGGATGTCGCGGGCAGCCTGCCCGTTGCGCTGAAATCACTGCGCCAGGATGTTCGTCTGATTATCCCCGCCTACCGCGATGTGTTGGCGCGCGCCGGTAAACTTACCCTGGTTAATCCTGCGCTTGCCGGTTTCTCGGAGCCGGTGCGTATTCTGGAAGGCAAGTTGCCGGGCAGCACGCTGAAGGTGTGGCTGGTGGATGCCCCCGCCTGGTTTGATCGCCCCGGCAACCCTTATCTTGGGCCGGACGGCAAGGACTGGCCGGACAATGCCCAGCGCTTTGCGTTGTTTGCCAACGCCGTGGCTGCGGTGGCGCGTAATCAGGCCGGACTGGATTGGCAGCCTGACGTGGTGCATTGCAACGACTGGCAATGCGGCTTGATCCCCGCATTGCTGGCTCAGGATGCAACGCGCCCGGCTACGGTGTTTACTATCCACAACCTGGCGTATCAGGGGCTTTTTCCGGTAAGCGCATTCACAGATCTAAATCTGCCGCCCGCGCTGTGGTCGCCGGAGGGCCTGGAGTTTTATGGCGGGCTATCCTTCATCAAAGGCGGCTTGGTGTATGCGGATATGTTGAGCACAGTCAGCCCGAACTACGCGCGTGAGATTCTCACCCCCGAATACGGCTGCGGTCTGGAGGGTCTGCTCAGCCACCGTGCCGGGCGGCTGATGGGCATCCTTAACGGCGTGGATTACCACGAGTGGGATCCGCAGCGCGACGCTTTAATTGCGCAACCCTATAGTGCGCGCGATTTGTCCGGCAAGGCTGCAAACAAAGCCGCGCTGCAGGCGCGCGTAGGTTTGCCGGTAGCGCCAGAGATACCCGTGATAGGATTGATCGGGCGTCTTGTTGAGCAGAAAGGCGTCGACCTGCTGCTTGCCAGTCTGCCCGAAGTGTTGCAGCAGCCGGTGCAGGTGGTGATGCTGGGCAGCGGTGAAAAGCGCTTTGAAGCCGCATTTACAGACCTGATGGCGCATCATCCGCAACAGCTTGCAGTGCAGATCGGTTTTGACGAGGAATTGGCGCATCTCATTGAGAGCGGCGCGGATATGTTTGTCATGCCGTCACGCTTTGAGCCCTGCGGCCTGAACCAGATTTACAGCCTGCGCTACGGTACGGTTCCTATCGTGCGCCGTACTGGCGGCCTGTCCGATACCGTGGTGGATGCCACGCCGGACAACCTGGCCAGTGGCAGCGCTACAGGTGTTGTATTTGACGAGGCCTCCGCCCCGGCCCTGCTGGCGGCTTTCCAGCGTGCCTTGGTGCTATACTGGCAACCCCTGGTCTGGCAGCAGATCATCCGCGCCAGTATGCGGCAGGATTTCAGCTGGCGGCGTAGCGCCAAGCATTATCTGGAGCTTTATGAACAGGCGATTGCCTTTCGTCTGAGTGCCTGAAATTTTTTGATGGCAGCATTCACGATTGCCTGAAATTTTCTCCGTGCTTGGACAGCCCATTGCGGGCGTATCCGGTAACTGGTAGCGTGCCGTTGGACTTGAACTTTTGCTGGCATCTTTTGTCTATGATAGACAACCCTAATAAGAAATATCCTTTGGACTCTCGTGTCAATGCCTAGGTTTGGATTTATCGCTTTACTGGTATTGTTCATGGGCATCCTCTTCCCGTCCTTTGTGCCAATCAGCGCTTTTGCCGGGGATGTGCCGCTCACGGAAGATCAGGCGATAGCCCTTTTTTATCAGCGCAATTTGGATTTGATCGCGGCGCGTTACAATGTCGATGCGGCGCGGGCTCAGCAGATCATTGCCGCCGCCATCCCCAATCCTGTGCTTTCGTTGTACAGCCAGTCTCCCGGCGTTGCTGCGATAGGAAGGCACAGTGGTTTCGCTGGGGCGCAGTATGACACTATTGCGCGACTGGAGCAGCTTGTTGAAACAGCGGGCAAGCGCGGGCTGCGCAAGGAAAGCAGCGGGTTTGCCCTGCAGGCTTCAGAGAATGACTTGCGCGATGCTGTGCGCGTGCTCAGCAATGAAGTGCGGCATGCCTATTACAACCTGCTGTTGAGCCAGAAGGTGGTTGATCTGACGCGTGAAACCCTGGTGCGTTATGACGATATAGTGCGCAACAACAGTTTGAGGCTGGAGAGCGGGGATATTGCCGAATCGGATTTTTTACGCGTGGAGGTGGAGCGTTTCAAGGCGCAAGGGGATCTGGGCCAGGCGTTGCGCAGCCTCACTGGTGCGCGAACCGGCCTGGCGGTACTTCTTGCCTGGCCCGGCGATGCGATGAATTTTGCCGCGCAGGATGTCTCGCTCAAGCGCAGCGAGGTTGATGCAAAACAGCCTCCCGAAGTTTTTATTGACCAGGCCCTGGTGCAACGGGCGGATCTGCAGGCTGCGCGGCTGCGGGTTAATCAAGCGGAAAAAGCCCTTGCGCTGGCCCGCGCCAGGCGCACCCCGGATGTCACCGTTGCGGTACAGGATGAGGCGTGTCCTTTTTGTTATCCCAATGCCGACAATGCGATCGGTGTGGGGATCAGCGTTCCCCTTCCGGTTTTTTACCGGAACCAGGGCGAGATTGCCCTGGCGGAGGTTAATCTCAGCAACTCCAGTCTTCAAGTCCAGCAACTTGAGCAGAATGTTCGTGCCGAGGTTGTGGGGGCGACGGTCGCCTGGCGTACTGCCGATGCCCAGGCGCGGCGCTTCGAGGAGGATGTCATTGGCCGGGTTAAAACGGTCCGCCAGGCTGCGGAGCTGGCCTATAGCAAGGGCGCGACGGGCATTCTGGATTTTATCGAGGCGCAACGCAGCTACAAAAACAGTGTGCTCGAATATCAAAACGCACTTTATAATCGCGCGGTTGCCTATGCTGATCTCGTCAAGGTGCTGGGTGTAGAGCAGGTGCCACCGTCCCCGCCCCCCTAGCTCGATAATACTTATAACTGAGAACCAGCACATGAAGTATTCCAGACGTTTTCTATTCTTGCCGGTATTGTTGTTTTTTTGCGTCCATGCCGCCCAGGCGGCGGAGCAGCCCCAGGACGCAGGCATGCTGCGCTACAAGCCCAATGCACCGCAACTTTCCGCGCTAAATATCGCCGTGATTAATCCCCGTCTGCGTCCTCTGAGTGAGCCGTTGCCCGGCCGCATTGCTTACGATGAAGATCACACTAGCCGCGTTAGCTCGCCCGTCGTCGGGCGCGTCACCCGCATCAGTGCCGAGCCTGGGGACACGGTGCGCAAGGGCCAGGCGCTACTGGATCTGGATGCGCCGGAGCTGGGTGTGGCCCTTGCCGATGTCGCCAAGGGCGATGCCGATCTGGCACAGTACCGCGCCGCCTACGAGCGTGCGCGGACGCTCTTCGAGGGGCAGGCCATTGCGCGTAAAAATCTGGAGCAGGCCGAGGCCGATCTGAGCAAGGCCGAGGCCGAGGCGCGCCGCGCCAGGATGCGCTTGCACAATCTGCTGCCCGAGGGCGGAAAATCCCCAGGGGAGACTTATGTTTTGCACGCGCCCATCAGTGGGGTTGTTACCGAGCGTCATGTTAATCCTGGCATGGAGGTCCGCCCGGACCTGCCTGACCCGCTGTTTGTGATCAGCGATCCTACCCATCTCTGGGTGATCGTTGAATTGACCGAGCGCGATCTGGGCAAGCTGCGCACCGGGCAATCGGTGGCAGTGAGTGTTGATGCCTATCCCGGCCAGACTTTCATGGCGCGAGTGGCAAACATTGCCGATGTGCTTGATCCTGCTACGCGCCGTGTCCGGGCGCGGGTGATTCTGGATAACCCCGAGCGTCGTCTGAAGCCGGAGATGTTTGCGCGCGTGATGCCCCTTGAGGACAGGAGTCAGCCGGTATTGGTAGTGCCCAACAGCGCCTTGGTGACGGAGGGAAGACGTACCTTTGTGTTTGTGGAAACGGTCCCCGGCGAACTGCATAAAAGAGGCGTGCAGCTTGGTTTGCAAACTCGCGAGTTCAGCGTTGTGGAAAGCGGGCTGCGTGCCGGAGACCGGGTCGTCACGAGTGGCGCCGTGCTTTTGAATTCCGACCTGCAAAGGTGAGCCAAGCAATTTCATTGCCGGTTCAACTGATGAAATACCCAGGTTAGACCTCTATGCTCGATAAGCTGATTACCTTTGCGTTGAGGCAAAGGATTTTTGTTCTCGGCGCCGCCGTGGTGATATTGATTGCGGGCATTCTGGCGGTGCAAAGGCTGCCCATCCAGGCCTTTCCGGATGTGCAGGACGTGCAGGTGTCGATCGTCACGCAAATGCTGGGGCAGGCGCCGCCCGAGGTGGAGCGCAGCGTCTCCATGCCTATCGAACGCGAGATGAATGGCATTCCCGGCCTTACCCAGGTGCGTTCCGTTTCCATCACCGGGCTGTCGGTTGTCACGCTGACGTTTGCCGACAAGACCGATGATTACTTCGCCCGCCAGCAGGTGCTGGAAAAACTCGCCAACGTCAGCCTGCCGGCCGGGGTTCAACCCGGACTTGCCCCGTTAACCACCGCCGTTGGCGAGATCTATCGCTATGTCCTTGAAACGCCCAAGGACATGCCGATGATCGAGGTGCGTGCGATTCAGGATTGGGTCATCCGGCCCGCCTTGCGCAGTGTGCCGGGAGTGGCCGATGTCGTGAGCTTCGGCGGTGCCATCAAAGAATATCAAGTGCGCGTCGACCCCTACAAGCTGCGCAAGTACAGCCTCACCCTGGATCAGCTATCCCAGGCGCTCGCCAATAACAGCATGAATACTGGTGGCGGCCTGATTCGCCGTGGTGATGAGGCCCTGGTGGTGCGCGGCGTCGGTCTTTTTGCCAGCCTGGATAGCATCCGTCGTGTGGTGATCACAAGCATCAACGGTTCGCCGGTTTTTATCGATGACGTGGCCGACGTGGAGATCGGCCCGCGCACGCGCGCAGGTTATGTCGCCTACAACCAGCAGAATGATGTCGTGGAAGGCATCGTACAAATGGTCAAGGGCCGCAATCCGGCGCTCGTCATCTCCGCCCTGAAGGACGAGATCAACAATCTTAACACGCACAAACTGCCGCCCGGGGTGAAGCTGCACACAATCTATGACCGCACCCAGTTGATTGCGCATACCGTGCATACGGTGACGGAAAATCTGCTCGCCGGCGCGCTGCTGGTGGTTGTCATCCTGATTGTGTTTTTGCGCAACTGGAAGGCGGCGCTGATTGTCGCAAGCGTGATTCCCTTGTCGTTGCTATTCGCATTTATCGGTATGGACATAAAAGGGGTTTCGGCCAACCTGATTTCATTGGGGGCGGTGGACTTCGGTATTATTGTGGACAGCGCCGTGGTGCTGGTGGAGGCTCTGATGGTGCGCCTGGCGCTGGCCCAGGCGGATCAGACTCAACACCCCAGTCACGGCACGGTCTCCTGGCGCTGGAATGCCTTGAAGAGCACTACTCTGCAAGTGGGAAAACCCGTGCTGTTTGCCAAGGCCATCATCATCTGCGCCTTTCTTCCCATTTTTACCTTCGAGCGTGTAGAAGGAAAGATCTTCTCACCCATGGCATTCACCTTGAGTTTTGCCCTGCTTGGCGCGATTCTTCTGACGCTGACGTTGGTTCCCGTGCTGCTCAGCTATACCCTCAAGAACAATAGCATGGCAGAGCGTCATAGCGTCTGGATGCATGCTTTGCAGGGATATTATCAGCGCCTGCTTGTTCGTGCGTTTCAGTATCGCAAGATCGTAGTGGGCCTCGCCGTGGGCGTTCTTGCAGTCAGCCTGATCCTCGCGCCGCGCCTGGGCAGCGAATTTTTGCCCAAGCTCGACGAGGGGAACATATGGCTAACCATTACACTGCCGCCCTCCACGGCGCTGGATAAAACCAAGGCCGTAGAAGGACAGATTCGCGACATTCTTCGCAGCTACAAAGAAGTGGACAGTGTTATCAGCCATGTGGGCCGTCCCGATGACGGCACTGACCCCAAGGGTCCCAACAATATGGAGATTATGGCTAATTTGACGCCGCACGATAACTGGCGTTTTCACAGCAAGGAGGATCTCATTGAGGACATGTCCAAGCGTATGGAAGCGATCCCTGGTATCCACACCAACTTCTCTCAGGTGATTCAGGATAGCGTGGAGGAGGCGTTGAGTGGCGTGAAGGGAGAAATCGCCATCAAGATTTTTGGCCCTGATCTGGAAATACTTGAAGAAAAGTCTGAAGAAACCGCTCGCGTGGTGAGCGCCATTCGTGGCGCGACAGACGTTGCGGCCATCAAGGTGGGTGGGTTAAGCCAGCTCAATATTGAAATCGACCGTGAGCAACTGGCCCGATATGGACTCAGCATCGGCGATGCGGCAGGCGCCATCCAGACCGCTCTGGCCGGGAGCGCAGCCAACAGCTTCTATGATGGTGAGCGACGCTTCGATGTTACCCTGCGTCTGGACAAACCCTACCGCGACAACGTGGAAGCCATCAGCGGCCTGATGGTGAGCGTGCCCGGCAGCAATATTCAGTTACCGCTCTCCACGCTTGCCAACATTACCATACGCGAGGGCGCCGCCCGCATTAGCCGCGAGGACGGCGGGCGCAATGTGGCGGTGAAGGTTAACCTGCTGGAGCGCGATCAGGGTGGTTTCGTGGTCGAGGCCATGGAGAAAGTGCGCAAGGAAGTCAAATTGCCTCCAGGTTACGAGATGACGTGGGGCGGGCAGTTCGAGAACCAGCAGCGTGCCACGAAGCGCCTGGAAATCATTGTGCCGGTCAGCATTCTGCTTATTTTTATTCTACTGTTCTGGGCCTTCCAGTCGGTAAAAAATGCACTGTTGGTGCTTCTCATGGTGCCCTTTTCCCTGATCGGCGGTCTTGCTGGGCTGGGCATTAGTGGGTTGCATCTGTCGGTTTCCGCTGCGGTCGGCTTTATCGCCCTGGCGGGTATTTCTGTGCAAAACGGTGTGATCATGGTGGAGCAGATCAAGGAGCTGGTCCGGGAAGGAAAAGACATGATGACTGCCACCGTGGAAGGCGCTGTGCGCCGTCTGCGTCCGGTGTTGATGACGGCGCTGATGGCGGGCATCGGCTTGCTGCCCGCTGCGCTATCCCACGGCATAGGTTCGGAAACCCAGCGTCCCTTCGCCGTGGTGATCGTTGGCGGATTGGTTTCGGCCACGTTTTTAACGCTGTTGCTCCTGCCTATCTTGTTCCCCTATTTTAGTGATGAAAAACAGCCTTGATATTGTGGTATATTTTAAAAAATAGCCGCAGCAATCAAGGTATAAACCGATGACCGTATATTCGGTAGACAAACTCATCGCAGAGGCGCGCCGCCTGTCCGCCGAATACCGCAAGGCGACTGGCAGGCCGCTGGGCGGTGTGAGCGGCGAAATCGCCGAACATGATGCCGCGCGTCTGCTAGAGCTGGATTTGTGCGATCCCAAGCCGGGGGGGTATGACGCCATCGGGCGCGGCAGACGTGCGGGCAAGCGCATCCAGATCAAAGGCCGTGCCATTTTTGACGAAGGCAAGGCGGGCCAGCGCATCGGGCAAATGAAAACCGACCAGGAGTGGGACAGCGTCATGCTGGTGCTGATGGACGAGAATTTCGAGCCTTATGAAATCTACGAGGCGGAGCGCGAAGATATCCTGCAAGCCATCGCAGGCTCCGATGCAAGCAGACGCAACAAGCGTGGCGCAATGTCCGTGGCCAAATTCAAAATCATCAGCCAGTTGGTGTGGACGCGTGAAGCCGGCGCTGAAGAGGGTGGTGGCTGGGACAGTCAGTAGATGCAGGTTGATGGGGCAAGCGAAGCGGACCCAACATTACCCTGAGATATTGAGGCCACGTCCTTGCGCCATGTATAAATCAGGAGTTTCTCAATGCAATCTCCCGCTGAACTCCTGGGTCCTGATGGCCCGCTAGCAAAGCGTATTTCAGGCTTCGCGCCTCGTGCGGCGCAGCAAGAGATGGCGGAGGCCATCGCGCAGGTGTTCGACGATTATGGCCTGCTGATCAGCGAGGCAGGTACCGGCACGGGCAAGACCTACGCCTATCTGGTGCCCGCAATTCTGTCCGGCAAAAAGGTTATTATTTCTACCGGCACCAAAAATCTCCAGGACCAGCTCTTTCACCGCGACTTGCCCGTAGTGCGCAATGCCTTGGGTGTACCGTTGCGCGCCGCGCTGCTCAAAGGCCGTGCCAACTATTTGTGTTTGCATCGCCTGGAGCTTGCCGAGCTGGACGGACGTGGACATACGCGCGAGAACCGCGCGATGTTGCAACGGATCAAAGAGTGGGCGGGGCGCACCCGCAGCGGTGATGTCGCCGAGGTGGTGGATGTCCCCGAGGACTCGCCGCTGTGGTTTCAGGTCACATCCACAACGGATAACTGCCTGGGCCAGGAATGCCCTGTGTATTCGGATTGCCATATCATGAAGGCGCGGCGTGCGGCACAGGAAGCCGATCTGGTAGTTATCAATCATCATCTGCTGTTTGCCGACATGGCGCTCAAGGATGAAGGCTTTGGCGAGCTGTTGCCGGGCGCGAACGCATTTATTATTGATGAAGCGCACCAGCTCCCCGAGGTGGCATCGAATTTCTTCGGCACCTCATTGAGCAGCCGCCAGATGCTGGAACTGGCGGACGATACCATTACGGAACATATGCGCGAAGCAGGCGACATGAGCGAACTGCCCGAGGCGGCGGATAAGCTGAAAAAAGCCGCGCTGGATTTGCGTCTGGCACTGGGGCGCGATGCGCGCCGTACCGCATGGCGCGAGGTGGCGGCTCTCCCCGAAGTAACCGCAGCCATGCAACAATTGCGCGATGCGCTGACAGCGCTGCAAAAACGGCTGGAGCCGGCGGCGGTGCGCGGCAAGGGACTGGAAAACTGCCAGCGCCGCACTGGCGAGTTGCTGGTGCGCCTGGATAGTCTCACTGGTGCGAAGCCGGAAAATCATGTCATCTGGTTTGAAACCTACACGAAAAGTTTCACCCTCAACAGTACGCCGCTCGATATCGCCGAAATCTTTCGCGCACGCACGGATGCGAAAAAATGCGCCTGGATCTTTACTTCCGCCACGCTGGCGGTGGGTGGCAGCTTCGAACACTTTGCCTCGCGCCTGGGCCTGCACGACGCCGTGACAAAGTGCTGGGACAGCCCCTTCAATTTCTCACGCAATGCCGTGTTCTATGCGCCCCTAGACATGCCCGATCCCAGCAGCCCAAACTACATCGAAGCGCTGGTGGAAGCTGCCTTGCCGGTACTGGAGGCCAGCCGTGGACGTGCCTTTCTGTTGTTCACCAGCCATCGTGCATTGCAAGAGGCGCATGAACGGCTACAGGGCAGAGTAGCCTACCCGCTGCTCGTGCAAGGCAGCGCCCCGCGTGGCGAGTTGGTGGAGCGTTTTCGCGCCATGGGCAACGCTATACTGCTCGGCACCAGCAGCTTCTGGGAGGGTGTCGATGTGCGCGGCCCGGCGCTGTCCTGCGTCATCATCGACAAACTGCCTTTCGCCTCGCCGGGCGATCCCGTCTTGCAAGCCAGGCTTGATGCCCTGCGCGCACAAGGCGGCAATCCCTTTATGGATTACCAGCTGCCCCACGCGGTGATCACACTCAAGCAGGGAGTAGGGCGGCTGATTCGCGATGTTAATGATCGAGGAGTAATGATGCTATGCGACCCACGGCTGTTTTCAAAACCGTATGGACGTACCTTTATCAACAGTCTGCCGCCGATGATACGCACGCGCAAACTGGAAAATGTGCAACGCTTCTTTGAGTTGGAAACGCAGTGCGCAGCCCCCATGACTACAGAAGCGTAACCTACCCACTGAGAAAGGAGAAAGCATCATGCTGCAATCGCACACCTATGGTTTTGGCAGGATCGTCAACATGAGCGTGGAGGAGGCCGAGGCGCGCGTTACCGAAACCCTCAAGAGCAAGGGCTTCGGCATACTCACGCGCATCGACGTGGCGGCCACGCTCAAGCAAAAACTCGGCGCGGACATGCCGCCTTATGTGATCCTGGGGGCCTGCAACCCGCCGCTGGCTCATCAGGCCGTCAGCGCGGAACCTGAGATCGGTCTGTTCTTGCCCTGTAACGTGATTGTTTATCAGGATGCCCAGGGACAGGTGCATATTTCGGCCATGGATCCACAGCCGATGGTGGACATGATCAAAAATCCCCAGCTTGATTCCGTTGCAACGCAAGCGCGTCCCTTGTTGCAAGAGGCATTGGAAGCAGTTTAACCTAAAAACGGCAGTTGGACGGGGTGGAGTGTGCGGTTTTCGGGGTGCAGGGCAAGGCGCGACGACGCGGAATGGTTGTTCCATTCCAAGGAGTTGCAACGCCGCCATGCGCACTGAAAATCGTGCAATCCGCCCCGTAGCGGGCTTCACCAAACAGGTGAACCCACAGGGTGCGATAAAGTCTCATAAAACATATTGCTAGCCGTCCAGAGAAGCGGTCAACTGCCGTTTTTAGGTTTAACAGAGACATGCTACAAGGACGGCGAAGATGGACTCACCGAAGTTGACGCCAGGGCATCTTCCCGTCCGTGACTTGCGGCGGTTGGCCCGCATCCTCCATGTGATGGTGGAGAAAGGCTGGGGCCATTATGTGGAGCGCCTGCGCCTGAAAGGCTATCTGCCCAAGGGCGCGGTGGAGCAGGTATCCGCCGTGTTGAGCGATGCCCAGCGTTTCCGTCTGGTGCTGGAGGAACTCGGCACGACGTTTATCAAGTTCGGGCAGATGCTCAGCGTGCGGCGCGATCTGCTGCCGGATGATATGCTCCGCGAATTGCAAAAGCTGCAAGACACCGTGCCGCAGTTTCCTGCGGAGCAGGCGCGGCGGATTATCGAGGAAGTACTGGGGCAGCCTGTGTCCCAGCTTTTCGCATCGTTTGACAACGAACCGCTTGCCGCCGCTTCCATCGCCCAGGTACACACCGCAACCTTACTTGATGGCACAGCGGTCATTGTCAAGGTGCAACGCCCCGATATCGAGCAGATCATCCAGGCGGATCTGGAAATCCTCTTCTTCATTGCCAGGCTGCTGCATAAGCATGTTGCTGAAAGCCGACGTTATGACCCCGTCGGCCTGGTGGAGGAATTCTCGGAAACCATCCTGCTCGAACTGGACTTCCGCCGTGAAGGCCACAATGCGGAACGCTTTCGTGACAACTTCAAGGATGAGAGCTCGGTGATCGTGCCGGCGGTGTTTTGGGATCTATCCGGCAAGCGGGTGCTGACCATGGCGCGGAGCATTGGGCAGAAGATCGGCGCGGAATATCCGTCAGAGCCTGTGGCGCGCCAGCGCTTGGCCGAACTGCTGGTGCATGTTTATCTCGTCCAGTTTTTTGAGCATGGCTTTTTTCATGGTGATCCCCATCCGGGAAATCTGTTTATCATGGAGGAGGATGGGCGTTTGTGTTTTCACGACTTCGGCATCGTGGGCCGCCTCACCAAACGGGACCGGAGCAATCTTGCGCAACTCTTTCTAGCCCTCGTCGCACGTGATGCGGAGTGGATGGCGGATATTTATCTGGATATGGGCGGCGGGGCATCGGACGTAGACCGCGCCGCTTTTGCCAGGGATCTGGGCGCATCCCTGGATGAGTGTTATGCCGTGGCGGCGCAAGAGGCTTCCTTCTCCGAAGCCCTGTATCAGTTCATCCGGCTGATGGGCCGTCATCATATCCAGGTGCTCAGGGAGTTGTTGTTGGTCACAAAGGCGTTGATGACCATGGAGTCGGTGGTGCGCGTTCTCGATCCCCGCTTTGACATGATCGCCGCCTTGCAGGCCTATGCGCCGCGCATGATAGTGCGGCAATTATTGCCGGATTTGAATCGGACGGAGATTCTGGGGAAAGGCTATCGCACCTTAAACACATTATGCATGGCAGTGTCCGGGTTTCCTCGCACGCTGGCCAGAGCTGTTCAGCAATTACAGCGGGGTGATTTCGCACTCAAACTCCGCCACGAGCAACTGGAAGGACTGGAGCAGCATTTGGACCGTGCCAGCAACCGCCTGAGCCTGAGTATGATCATTGCCTCCATCGTGGTGGGTTCGTCGATAGTGATGAGCACAGACGTCGGTCCGCATTATGGGGATGTCCCGTTATTGGGTCTGTTCGGATACCTGGTGGCGAGTTTTCTCGGCTTATGGTGGGTGGTGGCGATGCTGCGTTCGGGGAAATTCTGAGCTAAAGTCGGCGGATATGTTTTTGAGCGCCCGAAGTAGATGCACACTCGCACACTTTCCGGTATTGTCTTGGTCTTACCTTGGGTTATTGAAATAAGGATCACGCATGACCGATACATCACCCTTAATCGAGGCTCAACAACGTTTTGCCGCCGCAGTACCGTTTCGCACCTTGGGTGCGGAACGCTGCGCGCTCTCCGAGTCGTTGGGACGGACCTTATACTGCGATCTCGCCGCGCCAGAGGATTCCCCACCGTATCATCGCGTCATTGTCGAGGGTTTTGTGGTCAATGCGGCGGATACCCGTGAGGCCTCCGAGTCCAATCCCGTGTTGTTTTCGATCATTGGAGAGGTGAAGCCGGGGGATAGCACCTGCCCCGCGATTGCGCCGGGTCAGGCGTTGGGGGTCGCCACCGGCAGCATCGTGTCGGATGGCGCGCTTTCCGTGGTGCGGATGTGGGAGGCCACGCGGCAGGGAGATAGCTTCACTATCACCCGTCCTTTCCCGCCGCGCTTTTTTATTGAAGATCAGGGCTGTGACATCAAAAAAGGTGCAGTAGTGCTGAGTGCCGGGACGGTGCTTGACCCCATGAATCTGGGAACGGTTGCCAGCCTTGGTATTGACACCCTGGACGTGGCGCGCACACCCAGGGTGGCGCTGTTTTCCTCTGGTGATGAGGTGATTCCGTATACTGATCCGATGCACCCCGGCGCAATCCGCGACAGCAATTCCGTGATGCTGGCGGCGGCGATTGCCCAGGCAGGGGGCGTTCCGGTGTTCGGTGGTATCATGAGTGACGATTTTGATGGTTTTGTTGCCGCCGCCACGCAGGCATTGAAGGATGCCGACATGCTGGTGATCTCGGGTGGCACTGCGGTGGGCGGGCGTGATTTTATTTCAGACCTGGTGCGGGCGCTCGGAGAACTACTGGTGGATGGCGTGCCGATGCGCTCGGGACGTCCCCTGATCATGGGCGTAGCCCAAGGCAAACCCATCGTCTGCGTGGCAGGCCATCCGCCCGAGGCGCTGCGCGGCTTTAACTTGTTTGGCGTGGCAGCGATCAACAAGCTGCTGGGCCGGCCGGCGGATCTGCCGCTGGATGCCTAAAAGCATCTGAACTATGTGTTTTGGCAATGGTCTGAATTGATGTAGAATTGTAAAGCTATACAAATTATTGGAGTGTGAATGAAAACCTCATTGAGTGTTGTGCTGGCCTTGGTCGTTGGAATTTTTCTGGCGGGCGGCGTTATTGATAGCGCCGAGGCCAAGCGTATGGGTGGCGGCAAGTCATTTGGCGGCAAGAACAGTTACAGCCAGCCCTACCAGAATCGTCAGCAGTCCGCTGCCGGGCCTTCGAGCGCGCAGTCACCTGCCCAAGCGCAAAACGCCGGTCAGCGCGCCTCATTGGCGAGTAAGGGCGGCCTGATGGGCATGCTGGGTGGCTTGGCGTTGGGCGGGTTGCTCGGTGCACTCTTCTTCGGCGGCGCGTTTGAGAATATTAATTTCATGGACGTTGCGATTTTTGCCGTGATCGCCTTTGTGCTGTACAAAATCTTTGCCGCGAGAAAGCGTGCATCCATGCCTCCTGTGCAGGAACGCATGGCTGCGGGAAGCGGCGCCATGTCTGGCCCCGTTACCGAACCGTCAATCGACTACAGTCCGGCGAACCGCGTTGATCATGATGCCGCTACACCACGCAGCAGCGCGTCTTTTGACACGGATCTTTTGTTCAGGAAAGACAAAACCTCCGCTACTGAAACAAATGTTGACACAGCTCAGGTGAGCTTCCGTCCGCTGCCCGGAGTGATCCCCAAGGATTTCGACAGTGCAGGCTTCATCGACGGCGCCAAGGCCGCATATCAGCGTCTGCAAAAGGCCTGGGACGAGGGTGATCTGGCCGATTTGCGCCAGTTCACCACGGATAAAGTGTTTGCCGAGCTACAGGATCAGATCCGTGCGCGGTCTGGTGAAAACCGCACCGAGCTGTTGAAAGTGGAAGGCGAATTGCTGGAAGTCCGGGAAGAGGGTAGTAACGTCGAAGCCACCGTGCTGTTCGATGTGCTGATGCGCGAAATCGACACGGACACCACGGACGATAAGCATGTTACCCCCGTGCGCGAGATCTGGCACTTTACTCGTCCCGCACGTAGTACCCAGCCTACCTGGTACCTGGACGGTATCCAGCAGCTTGAGGGTTGAGAAGCAGGGTGTGTTGCGCGTGTGGCGTAACGCACCCATATCACTGCAACGGAACGGTGTCGGACACGCTGACCGTCACCTGGCTGCTTCCCGCTTCCACCGCCAGGGCGGCGGCTTAACCCGAATGTTTCATAACACACGCGCGCCCTCGCGGGTCTTTTGATCGCTATGGGAACTTTGTTCAGTCGGCCGTATGAATCACTACGGCGCTTCTTCACAAAATTCCCCTATCAATCAAAATCCTGCGCGATCATCACGCGAATTTATGAAACATTCGGGTTAAGCGACTGGTCTGCAACCAGATGGATTTTCGTAACTATTCAGTATACCCCTGACATCGAGTTCCCCCCTTTTCAAAGGGGGAGACCAATGATGCTGAATAGTTACGGATTTTCTTGCTATTTCGGCTGCTCCAATCAACCTTAAGATAACAATAAAACGCAGCTATGCAGCACATCCCACGTAAACGCTTCGGCCAGAATTTCCTGCATGATGACAGCGTAATTCAACGCATCGTCACCGTCGTCAATCCCCGGCAAGGCCAGCATATAGTGGAAATCGGTCCAGGCAAGGGCGCGCTTACCCAGCACCTTCTGCGTGAGGCGGGCAGCATGGATGTGGTGGAGCTGGATCGTGATTTGATTCCTGTGCTGGAGCGTGTGTGCGCCGGGTTGGGCGAATTACGCATCCACAGCGCCGACGCCCTGCGCTTCGATTTTGCCGCGCTGGCCGGCGATGGCAGGCCGCTGCGGGTGGTGGGTAATCTGCCGTACAACATTTCCACACCGCTGCTGTTTCACCTGATCGATCAGATCGGATGCGTCCAGGATATGCACTTCATGCTGCAAAAAGAGGTGGTGGAGCGCATGGCGGCGCTGCCGGGGGGGAAGGATTATGGGCGGCTCAGCGTTATGATTCAATATTATTGTGTTGTCGAGCCGCTGTTCATAGTAGGCCCCGGCGCATTTACTCCCGCGCCCAAGGTTGATTCTGCGATAGTACGATTAGTGCCTCATGAAAAGCCGTTGGTGCAGGTCGCCAATCAGGCCAATTTCGCCCGTCTGGTCAAGCAGGCGTTTTCCCAGCGCCGTAAAACGCTGCGCAATACCCTCAAAGGACTGCTCACCGAAGAGCAGATTCGCGCTGAGGATATCGACCCCGGCCTGCGTGCGGAGGTACTGAGCCTGGCGCAATTCGCCAGGCTCAGTAATCTCTTGCCTGCCGATCCCTGATTCGTCAAAGGCGTTTGTCTTCCCCTAACATCCTGGTAATTTCTTCGGCAGGCAGCGGTTTGCTGAGCAGGTAACCCTGTGCCATATCGCAGCGCCGTGAGCGGAGGTATTGCAGTTGTTCTGCTGTTTCCACTCCCTCGGCGATCACTCGTAAATTCAGGGTATGCGCCAACGCGAGGATGGCGTCGGCAATAGCGGCATCGTCGGGATTTGTGGTAACTCCATCCACAAAGGAGCGGTCGATTTTCAGGCTGTGTATAGGAAATCGCCGCAGGTAGCTCAGCGAGGAATAGCCGGTGCCGAAATCATCTATGGCAAGCCTCACCCCCATCCCGTGAAGAGCGTTCAGGGTGTCGATGGCGGTCTCGACATTTTGCATGAGCATGCTTTCGGTGATTTCCAGCTCCAGCAGATGCGGTTCAAGGCCGGTGTCTGCCAGTATCTGGCCTATCTGCTCAGCCAGGCGCGGGTCATTGAATTGCCGGGCGGAGAGGTTGACGGACACGCCGATGGTGCAGGGGTTGATCGTCTGCCAAAACCTGGCCTGGGCGCACGCGGTGCGCAATACCCATGCGCCGACGGGCACGATCAGCCCGGTGTCTTCCAATAGGGGGATGAACTCTGCCGGCGGAACCAGTCCTGACTGCGCATGCCTCCAGCGGATCAGCGCCTCGACGCTGGTGATCTTCCCGGAGGCGACATCCACCATGGGCTGGTAGTGCAACAGGTACTCATTGCGCTCCAGGGCGCGGCGCAGGCGGTTTTCCAGGGTCAGTCTCGCCAGTGCCTGGCTGTTCATGCCGGCGGTGTAGAATTGATAGGTGTTCTTGCCCTTTTCCTTGGCGCGATCCATGGCCACCCCGGCATTTTTCAACAGGGTCTGTGTATCGGCTCCATCGCTGGGGTAGAGTGCGATGCCGATGCTTGCCGAGATAAACAGCTCCTGCTCCCGAACAAGGAAGGGATGCCGGAATGCCTCCAACACTTTTTCCGCCACCCGCACGGCATCCTGGGGTCCCTTGACGTCCGTGAGGATAATGGCGAATTCATCGCCACCCGCCCGCGCCACCGTGTCTTCGGTGCGGACGCAGTCTTTTAGTCTTTGCGCCACGGCATGCAGCAGGAGATCGCCATGATCGTGGCCCAGTGTGTCGTTGATTGCCTTGAAGCGGTCCAGGCCGAGAAACAGCAAAGCCACCGGTTGATTATCGTGCCGGAAGGCATGGGTCAGACGTTGGCTCAGGCGGTCTTGAAACAGGTTGCGGTTGGGCAGGCCAGTCAGTTCGTCAAAATTGGCGAGATAATCGAGCCGCTCCTTGTCCTGTTTGTGCTCCGTGATGTCACGCGCGATACCGATGAACAGGCGCCGGTCGCCGAGACGCATCTCACTGGTGGCAAGATTCATGGGAAAGGTCGATCCGTCCTTGCGCCGGCCCAGCACCTCGCGCACCCCGAAGTTCAGGCACGCGGCCTGGTGGCTGCTCAGATAGCGCGCCAGATAGCCGTCATGCTCGCTGTGATAAGGCTCGGGCATCAGCATGCTGACGTTCCGGCCGATCACTTCATCCGCGGTATGGCCGAAGATCCGCTGTGCCGAACGGTTGAAGGATTCGACGATGCCATGTTCGTTGATAGTGATGATGCCATCGATCACGTTGTCCATGATGGAGCGGACGCGTTCCGCGGAGTCCATGGTGAGCGCGCGCAACCGCTCCTCTTCGGTGAGGTTTTCTACGGCGAGGAGCAGTTGCGCCGCCTCCGGGGGCTGCTTTTCGGCCGAATCGAGCCGGGCGATGGAGATCCGCAGATATTTTTCCTCTCCTCCACCGGAGAGCTTCACGGTCATGCCGCGCCGTGCCTTGCCCGTTGCCAGCACTTCATCCGCCGCCTCTTGAACGCCCACCTTTGGCAAGATCTCTTCCAGGTGCTTCCCGGCCAGGTGATCGGCGCTCAAGCCGAACAGCGTCCTGCATGGCAGGTTGGCGGAGACAATGCGGTGTTCAGCGGAAATCACCAACAAGCATAGCGGCAGGCTGGCGACGATGTTCTCGGCAAACGCCTTCAGCGATTCGATGGCCCGGCGATCGGCATGGATATAGGTGTCGATGGCCAGGCCTATGTCGAAAAAGATGATCCTGATCAGGGCGCGCAGCGCCGCCAGCGTCTTGTCGGCGTCACCCTGGGTGATGTGCCACACCTCGGGCAACAGGTTTATGAGGTATTTGCTGTAGGCGCCCAGGTACCATTGGGGGGGCAGCCCGACGTGCTGATGCGCAACGCCCACGCGCAGGCGATCGCGCACATAATCCCAGTCGTATTCTCCCGCCGTCAGGCGGTCGAAGTATTCCGACTGTTTTTGTTTCAGGCGCTCCAGGGTGGGCACATCGGGAATCAGGGCCCGTGTCGGCGTAAAGGCCGCGAGATGGGCATAAAAATCGTCGATGAAATAGGGTCGCGCCGCGTTCAGTTGATCATGCAATTCCTTGAGCAGCGCCTTGTCGTTCGCGCTGAGCTCGAGGTAGCCCTTGCGCAAGGAGATTTCATCGGCATCGATGTCCATCTCTTTGAGGATGCCGTCGATGATTTCATTCATTGCCACCATATTTACCCTCCCGATGAATATTTATTTTTGCTTTGCCGGCATGAACTTCAGGGTCAAACACATTTATGACGATTGGCGCAAGGGGTGTGTGGTTATTCTGGTGCTCGAAAAGGGGGTGAGGGGGAGAATCCCCCGATTGGAGTCGGGGGGGTGTGGGAGGAAAGGGGTTGTTAGTTCCTTACCCCTTCGACTTCCAGCGTAATCGCCATGTCATCGCCTACCGCCGGTAGGGCGTATTTCACGCCGAAGTCCGAGCGCTTGATCTTGGTGGTGGCGTCAAAGCCGCATACGAATTTTTGTTTCTTCGGGTCCATGGGGTGGATGCCGCAGTTGATGCGCTGCACATCCAGTTTGACAGGCTTGCTGACCCCGGCAATGGTCATCGTGCCATCCACGGTCGCCTTGGAGGGGCCGTTGAAGGTGATCTTGCTGGATTTGTAGGTAATCTCAGGGAATTCCGCGGCATTCAGGAAATCCGGTGAGCGCAGGTGGTCGTCGCGCTTTTTGAAGCCAGTATCAACTGAAGCTGCGTCAATTGTGATGTCCACCGCGCTGGTGTTGCCGGTGCGATCCATCACGATCTTGCCCTTGGTGGTGTTGAAGCGGCCGTGCATGGTGGAAAAACCCAGATGGTTGATGGCGAAGTGAGGAAAGGTGTGTTCCGGGTCGATCGTGTAGTTCTCCACCGCTGCGAATGCGGTGCAAGACAGCGTGGTTAATGCAACAGCAAGTACGACTTTACGCATGGTGCTCTCCTTGGGTTGGGGGGTGAAGATGAATATCAAAAAACTATATAGGCGGCGCCCCGGCAATTTTCCATGCCACATAAATCGCGCCAGCCGCCGCAGGTGCGGTGGCGGCTACCAGCGCCAGCGCTTGCCCCCATAGCGGCAGACGTTTGGGCAGAGGGATGCGCGCCAGCAGTGGTATCAGCGCCAGGATGGGCAAGCTATACCAAGGCAGCTTTGCATATACCAGCCCGCTTATGCCGATCAGTCCGCCAAGCAGCGTTACCGGCAGCATTATTACGAACCCCACTGGCAAGGTTTTCTTCATCACGCTCAACAGCAGAAACGCACCGAGCGCCGCAGCCAGCGCCGACGCCAATTGCCCGAGCAGGGCTGAGGCGCCGATCAGCGCCGCGATGCCGGTGCCCAGGCTCAGCATCAACGTAGCCGCATCGGCGCGCAAGGCGCGGCTGCGCAGGCCTTCCAGTGACAGCATCAGCCAGGCCACATAAGCAATGCCGCCTGCTGCATACATCCAAAAGGCCTGTCCTTCCATGCGCATCAGTGGCGGCCAGATTACCCACAGCAGCGCCGCTGCCCCGGCGATGGCGAGGAGGGGTAAAAGATACTGCCGCTTGGGGGTGAAAAGGTCGAGCGCCAGGCCAACGGCCACTGCTATCATGCCCAGGAGCACCACTTTGCGGGTGCTGGTGAGCGGCGTGAACTCAAAGCCTGTGACCAATGACACACTGGCGTAGAAGCCGAGCATCACGGCCAGCCCTGCCCAGTACCATCCCGCGTATTTAAGCAGGAAACCAGCGACGAGCGCTACAAAAAAGGGCGCTACGGCGGCCTGGAATGCGGGGTTGGCTAATAATTCATCCATGTTCGTTCAGGAGTTTTGAAGAAGTGGTAACAGGCTACACCAGGATTTTCTCCTGTGATAGCAAATAGTTTCGAAGTATTACTTCAATAAATTTGAATGTCTAGCAGCCTGCCGGCGGCGCTGATTTCATGCGCTTTATTTTCAATCCAGGCCTCCGCCTCCGCGTTGATCTGTGATGCTGAGCGGCCAGTGCTGGCGATGGCCGGGCCGATGACGAGCCTGATAGTGCCAGGCCGTTTGATGAATCCCCGCCGCGGCCAAAACTCACCGGCGTTGTGCGCCACCGGCACTATAGGGTAGCCGGTGTGATGTGACAACACTGCTCCGCCGGGGGCGTAAGGGCGTTTGTCACCGGGCGCGACGCGTGTGCCTTCCGGGAAAATAACCACCCATAGACCATCGGCCAGACGTTGCGCGCCCTGTTCCCGGAGTTGGCGTAAGGCCTTTTTGCCTGCTTTGCGGTTGATAGCGATGGGGTTGAGCATGGCCAGTCCCCAGCCGAAAAACGGCACCCACAGCAGTTCGCGCTTGAGCAGCCATACCTGTGGCGGAAAAATCCTCTGTAACGCCAGTGTCTCCCAGGCGGATTGGTGCTTGCAGAGGATGATACCGTTGGTCGCGGGGATGTTTTCCCGGCCCTCCACGGTGTAGCGCAGCTTGCATGTCACCGCCAGCCACCACAGGTTAAAACGCGACCATTGGGTAATGAACGCGTAGCGCTGCCGTAGCGGCAAAGGGAAAGTGAGCAGACTGAGCGGCGCAAAGACCAGCGTTGAGAGCGCCATGCCGAGGGAGAACAGGAGGGAGCGGAGGATGAGCATGGTCAGTGGCGGGGGATCGATGTGGGTTGTAGGGTGCGTCTCACGCACCATTCATCATTCATTTTCATACGGTGCGTGAGACGCACCCTTCTATGAGGCCGCAATTGTCAACCCCTGTTTCAGATAAAATCAAATCAGTTTTTCATGTCTCACTCTCATGCAGGTATAACACGCCGTGAGCATCGAGTCATGGTGTTGCCG
>JACPOZ010000048.1 GCA_016191235.1 Gammaproteobacteria bacterium | reverse complement strand
ACTGAAAGTCCGCGAAAACCAGCGCCCGGCTTCAAAAGCACCTCTCGAAAACCTTGGGGTGAACCCAAAGTGTTACAAAAGCACTTGAGCTAAAGCTGACCGGCTAAAGCCGGTGGTTTTAACCTTATGATGGACAATAAAACAAAAACATGGATTGCTTCAGAAATTCACCGAATGGGTGGCAAGTAACACGCGATATGTATATGAATATTTTCGTGTTTTTTCGTGACTTTCGTGGATAACCGAGTTTTTTAGGATAATGCTTTGTGTTGCTGCGCAACGCTTGGTGGGTTACGCAAAAAACGCCAACCCACCCTGCATTTGGCGATTGAAAACCGTATAGCTCAGGGTGTCTTTCGCCACCCTGAGCTACATACCTATCTACTCCAGACTCAGCACCAAACCGGATGATGCTGAAGACGCACTATTGGCCTTTTCTCCTCCCTCGTTCTCCAGGCTCAATGCACTTTCCTCGTCTTGCTTGCCCGTATTTTTTTCTTCCAGACTGATTCGCAGACGCAGATTATTTTGAGAATCGGCGTTGCGCAGTGCTTCTTCGAGTGAAATACGGCCTTCCTTGTAAAGGTGGTACAGCGCGGCGTCGAAGGTTCGCATGCCGACATTCTCGGATTTGCTCATCACCTCCTTGATCTTGTGCATCTCGCCTTTGAGAATCAGGTCGCAGACCAGCGGCGTTCCAAGAAGTATTTCGATGGCGACAGTGCGCTTGCCATCGATGGTGGGGATAAGCCGCTGCGAAATAATGGCGCGGACGTTTAGCGACAAGTCCATCAGGAGCTGATTGCGCCGCTCCTCAGGGAAGAAATTGATGATGCGATCCAGCGCCTGATTGGCGTTGTTGGCATGGAGGGTTGAAATGGCCAAATGGCCTGTCTCGGCGAAGGCGATGGCGTGCTCCATGGTTTCACGTTCGCGAATCTCACCGATGAGAATAACATCAGGGGCCTGGCGTAGCGTGTTTTTCAGGGCATCTTCAAAGCTGTCGGTATCTACGCCCACTTCGCGCTGATTGACGATTGATTTCTTGTGTTTATGAACGAACTCAATGGGGTCTTCAATGGTGACGATATGCCCTGCGCTGTTGGCGTTCCGATAATCAATCAAGGATGCCAACGAGGTGGATTTACCTGAACCCGTGCCGCCGACAAAGAGAATCAAGCCGCGTTTTTGCATAATCACCTTGGTGAGTATGAATGGCAAATTGAGCTTCTCCATATCTGGGATATCGACTTTGATATTGCGAATCACCATCGCCACTTGATTGCGCTGCTTGAAAATATTGACGCGGAAACGGCCCACGCCCGGCTCGGAGATAGCAAGATTCATTTCCGGTTTTTTCTCGAAGGCCATAATCTGTTCCTGATCCATCACCCTATATGCGATTTCCTTGACCGCGTTGGGACGCATCGTGGCAGGCTCAAGAGGAGTAAGTACGCCCTGGATTTTGGCGCTGGGCGGCGCGCCGGTAGTCAGATAAAGATCCGAAGCGTCTTTCATGACCATGATTTTCAGGTAATCTTTGAATTCCATACGTCCTTCTCCAAAAGCATTCTGATGGCCTGTTGGGTTATAGTTCAATAAGTACTATCGGCGTTGAGCAGGTACAGCTTAAGCGACGGCAAAAAAGCTCACGCCACCCGACCCGCATGGCCCATGAGAGAAACGAGACACACGATGACGGACAACATTAAACCCCTGCCCGCGGCATTGCAGGCACGCATTGATGGCTACCTGGAGGCTTTTGCAGAGGCTGCGAACAGTGCAGGCGTTCATATCTCCGGCCATGCAGAACTGTTGCCGAAGATCCATGAGGCCTGGGCCTACAGCGACTTTGTGGCGCAAAACTGCGTGCGCCATCCGCAGATGCTCGGTGATCTTCTGGACGGCGGCGACCTGCTCAGGGCCTATCCGCCAGAGGAATACCGGCTCAAGCTCCAGATTGCACTTGATGACGTCCACGATGAAAAACGTCTCAGCGCTGTGCTGCGCATCCTGCGGCGGCGCGAGATGGTGCGTATTGCCTGCCGTGACCTGGCGGGCTGGGCGGAGCTGGAGGAAACCCTGCGTGAACAATCGTGGCTGGCGGAGGCCTGCCTGGATGCTGCCTTGCAACATCTGCATGACTGGCAGCGCACAGAGTGGGGCAACCCGCTGGCAGAGGACGGTAGCCCGCAAGTGCTCGTCGTCTTGGGCATGGGCAAGCTCGGCGGACAGGAGCTGAATTTTTCTTCGGATATCGATCTCATTTTCGCCTACCCCGAAGAAGGCCAGACCAATGGGCCGCGCACCTTGAGCAATCAGGAATATTTCACTCGCCTTGGCCGGCGCCTGATCAGCGCCATCAGTGATTTCACCGCCGAAGGGTTCGTGTTCCGCGTCGATATGCGCCTGCGCCCTTATGGCGAGAGTGGGCCGCTCGCCATGAGTTTTGACGCGTTGGAGGAGTATTACCAGACCCATGGGCGCGAATGGGAGCGCTACGCGATGATCAAGGCGCGCGCCGTGGCCGGTGATATAGCAGCCGGGGAACAGCTTATGCAGCGCCTGCGCCCGTTTGTCTATCGCCGTTACCTGGATTTCGGCACCTTCGAGGCATTGCGCGAGATGAAGGAAATGATCCGCCGCGAGATCGAGCGCAAAGGGCTACACGGCAACATCAAGCTCGGTTCGGGCGGCATCCGCGAGATCGAATTCATCGGCCAGGCCTTCCAGTTGATACGCGGCGGGCGCGAACCGGAACTACAGGAGCGGCAGATCCTGCGCGTGTTGAAACTGCTCGCCAGCCGCAGTGACCTGCCGGAGTATGTCACGCGCGCATTAACTGAGGCCTATGTATTCTTGCGCCGCACCGAAAACCGTTTGCAGGAGTTCGCCGATCAACAGACCCACTCGTTGCCAACTGATGACGCAGGCCGCCTGCGTCTGGCGGCTGCAATGGGACATGATGATTGGGCGGCTTTTTCGCGTGCTCTTGAGAAGCATACACGTGTGGTGCATGAGCATTTCGAACAAGTCTTCGCCGCCCCTCAAACGGTCGAGACACGCACCGAGACCGGGGTGCCGGATCTCGCCGCCGTCTGGCGCGGCGCCTTGGATGAATCCCAGGCACGCGCCGCGCTCCAGGCCACGGGATTTACCGACACTGAAGAGGTGCTGCGCCTGTGCGCACGCCTGCGCGAAGGCCATACCTACCGCGCCCTGAGCGCCCAGGGCCGCGAGCGTATGGATCGCTTGATGCCGTTGCTGCTCGGCGCGGTAGCTATGACGCTCCAGCCCACTGCCACGCTGCTGCGCCTGACCGGCCTGCTGGAGGCCGTCGCCCGGCGCACTGCTTACCTGGCGCTGCTGGTGGAAAATCCGCTGGCGCTATCGCAACTGGTCAAGCTATGCGCCGCGAGCCCCTGGCTTGCCAGCCTGCTGACCCGCCATCCGCTACTGCTTGATGAATTGCTTGACCCACGCACCCTTTACACACCGCTGGGCCGGACAGAGCTGGAGCACGATCTGAGTGTGCGCCTGCACGCCATCCCGCCCGGGGATCTGGAGCAACAGATGGAGGCGTTGCGCCAGATCAAGCAGGCCGCCGTGCTGCACGTGGCAGCGGCGGATGTGGCGGGCGCGATGCCGCTGATGGTGGTCAGCGACCACCTCACCGAGATCGCCGAAGTGGTGCTGGCGCAGGTATTGGCGCTGGCCTGGCATCACCTCACAGAGCGCCATGGCCAACCTCGGTACAAAAGCGACGGACAAATCCGCGCGCCTGGCTTTGCCATTGTTGGCTATGGCAAGCTGGGCGGCATCGAACTGAGCTACGGTTCCGATCTGGACCTGGTGTTCCTGCACGACAGCGCGGGTGAAGAGCAATACACGACCGGCCCCAAAGTCATCGACAACGCGGTATTTTTCGCCCGCCTCGGCCAGCGCATCATCCACATCCTCAATACCCAGACACCGGCAGGCGTGCTCTACGAAGTGGATACGCGGCTACGCCCGAGCGGCGCCTCCGGTCTTCTGGTAAGCGATATGGAGGCTTACAGTGCTTATCAACGCAGCCAGGCCTGGACCTGGGAACACCAGGCGCTGGTGCGGGCGCGGATAGTGGCCGGGAATAGCGAGATTAACGAACGTTTTACCACCTTGCGCCATGAAATCCTCTCGCGCCACCGCGATGCCGCCACGCTGCGGCGCGAAGTGCGCGAGATGCGCGAACGCATGCGCCGCGAACTCGCCAGCCGCAATCCCGGTTGTTTTGACCTCAAACAGCACCCGGGAGGTATCGCGGACATCGAATTTATGGTCCAATATGGGGTTTTGGCTTGGGCCTGCGATCACCCCGCGCTACTGCGTTTTACCGATAATATCCGCCAGTTACAGGGCTTTCTTGACGCCGGATTGATGCCGGAGGCGGATGTGCGGCTGCTGAGCGATGCCTACCGCGCCTACCGCGCGGCCATGCACCGCCTCACCTTGCAGGACGAACCGGCAGTGGTAGCCGATAGCGAGTTTCGGGAATACCGGGATGGAGTTGAAGGAATCTGGCGCAGGGTGATGGAAGAGTGAAGTTATCACGTAGCATTGAGGAGCACCTGCATAATGACAATGGCTGACCGCGACGGCGTGATCTGGCTGGACGGGCAAATGGTCCCCTGGCGCGAGGCGAAGGTACATGTGCTGACGCATACGCTACACTATGGCATGGGGGTATTCGAGGGCGTGCGTGCCTATCAGACCAGCCAGGGCGCGGCGATTTTCCGGCTTGACGCCCATACCAACCGGCTGTTCCGCTCCGCGCATATCATGGGCATGGCGATGCCCTACGACAAGGCCACGCTGAACGAGGCCACCCGCGCCGTGGTGCATGAGAATGGCCTGGATTCGGGCTACATCCGGCCCATGTGCTTTTATGGCGCCGAGGGCATGGGATTGCGCGCCGACAATCTGAAGGTACATGTCATGATCGCGGCCTGGCCGTGGGGCGCCTACCTGGGCGCGGAAAACATGGAGAAGGGCCTGCGCGTGAAGACCTCATCTTTCACTCGCCACCATGTCAACATCACCATGTGCAAGGCCAAGGCCAATGGCAACTACATCAACTCGATGCTGGCCCTGCGCGAGGCGCTGTCATGCGGTTGCGACGAGGCCCTGCTGCTCGACGCCGAGGGTTATGTGTCCGAAGGCAGCAGTGAAAACATCTTCATCATACGCGACGGCATGCTCTACACGCCGGAACTGACCTCGGCACTGGACGGCATCACCCGCGACACTCTCTTTACCCTGGCTGCCGAGATCGGCCTGCCAGTGCATGAAAAACGCATCACCCGTGATGAAGTGTATATTGCTGACGAGGCGTTCTTCACCGGCACCGCCGCCGAGGTAACACCGATCCGCGAAGTGGACGGGCGCGCCATTGGCAACGGCAGCCGCGGACCCATCACCGAGCGTTTGCAGACGCTCTATTTCGATCAGGTGCATGGGCGCCGGGAAGATCACCCCGAATGGCTAACATTGGTGTAAAAGGAGAACCGAGTGTCACAGCACAATACCGCCGCTTCCAGTCAGACCAAGCGCATCGAACCCAACGCACAGAACCACTACGAGGTAACGCGCGCCGACCTGCCCCTGCATTGCCCGATGGACAGCATGAGTCTGTGGAACTCCCACCCGCGCGTGTCCCTGCCGATTGAGGCGACGGGCAAAGCGAAGTGTCCGTATTGCGGGGCGGAGTATGCACTCAAAGACTAACCGGCCTATGCCGCGTGCGCGATGTCGCCCATATTAGTCGTCGGCCCTTCTTGGGTAGGCGATATGGTGATGGCGCAGAGTTTATTCAAAACGCTGAAGCAACGTTCCCCGGAAGCGCCCATCGATGTGCTGGCACCGGCCTGGAGCGAGGCACTGACTACACGCATGCCCGAGGTGCGGCGCTCCATCGTGATGCCACTGGGGCATGGCCAGTTGCAGTTGCGTGAGAGGTATCGACTTGGACGCGACCTGCGAGCGGCGGGCTATGGACAAGCCATTGTGCTGCCCAACTCCTGGAAGTCCGCGTTGATTCCTTTTTTCGCTGGCATTCCGCGCCGCACCGGTTATCTGGGCGAAGCGCGCTGGGGATTGCTCAACGATGCCCGACGCCTTGATAAATTGGCCTTGCCAATGACTGTGCAGCGTTTTGTTGCCCTGGGCCTTGAGCCAGGGCAACACTTGGCCGAACCGCAACCGCTTCCTGCACTTTCCGTGACTCAATCATCCGTGACTCAGGCTGCTCAGCGCCTGCAACTCGAACTCGATTCGCGGCCGATTCTGGCCCTCTGCCCAGGCGCTGAGTTTGGCGCGGCCAAGCGCTGGCCTGAGGAGCATTACGCCGAAGTTGCGAAATCCTTGATAGCGCGCGGCTGGCAGGTGTGGTTGTTCGGCTCCGACAAAGATATTGCCATTACCACTACGATTAATCGTGAGACGGGCGCAGCCTGCATCGACCTGGCGGGCCGCACCACACTGGCAGAAGCGGTGGATTTGCTGTCTCTGGCCACGTTGGTGGTGACCAACGATTCCGGCCTGATGCACGTGGCTGCGGCGCTGGGGCGCAAGCTGATTGCGATCTATGGTTCATCCGACCCCGGCTTCACCCCACCGCTGAGCGACACGGCGCGCATCTTGCGCTTGGGCCTGGAATGCAGCCCATGCTTCCAGCGCGAGTGTCCGTTGGGACATCTGAAATGCCTGCGGGAGCTGCCGCCCGAGCGGGTACTTCAGGTGCTGCAAGAAATTCCTTGGCAAGAGGCATCCCCATGTTAGTGAGCGGTTTTACCTTTGTCCGCAACGGCACCATGCTCGGCTATCCTTACGAGGAAAGCATCCGTTCGGCTCTTGCCTTGTGTGATGAATTTGTCATTGCAGTCGGCAAGAGCGATGACGACACGCTCGAACGCCTGCGCGCCATCGGCGATCCCAGGCTGCGCATCATAGAAACAACCTGGAATGAAAAGATGGCCGACCGCGGCTACGTATACGCCCAGCAGAAGATGATCGCGCAGTTCAATTGCCGGGGCGACTGGGCCTTCTATCTCGAAGGCGACGAGGTGCTGCATGAAGCCGATCTCCCCGCGCTGCGCGAGCGTCTTTTGCAGTTGCGCAACGATCCCGAGGTAGAGTCACTGGTATTCGACTATCACCACTTTTACGGCAGTCCGCAGTGGGTAGCCGTCAGCCCCGGCTGGTACCGTCGCGCACCGCGCATCATCCGCAACAGTGTGCGCAATTATTCACCCGACGGCCTGTTCTTCGTGGTGATGGATAAGAACAAGCGCGGCCGCTACCCACGCGCCGCGCTTGCCGGCGCGACCATCTACCACTACGGCCACGTGCGCCCGCATCAGCGCATGCAGGAGAAATTGCGCCAGGTGAGCCGTTACTGGGGCCATCAACCGCCCGCGTTTGATGCCTATGCGATTGATCCCCTGGCCGTTCGCCGCTTTGCGGGCAACCATCCGGCGATCATGGCCGACTGGCTGACCAACGAGGCCGAACGTGAATTTACGCCGCCCCTGCAGTACCGGCCGACCCGGCGTGACCGCCGCCACCGTGTGCTAATGCACCTAGAACGCTGGTTTGGGCTGGATTTCAGCAAGAAACATTTCCACCTAGTGAGAAAATAAAAATCATGACGGGACCAACCTTCGCTCGCACTATGGACAACGCCGCCAAGACGATGGCAGTGTTTACCGCCGTGGCACTGCTGCTGCCAGCCGCCTGGGTCAATATCTCACTGGCGCTGTTCCTGCTCTTTTGGATAGCGGGCGGGAACTGGCGGGAGAAACTTGCCCGAGTGCGCGCCAATCCCCTCACCCCTTGGGTGCTGGCCCTGTTTGCCCTGTTTACCGTCGGCCTCACCTACACCAGCGCCAGCCGGGAACTGGCCCTGGAGATCTTCGGCAAGTACGCCAAGCTGCTCTACATCCCATTGCTGTTCTCGGTGTTTTACGAGTCCGCCTGGCAGCGGCGCGCTTATTACGCTTTCCTGGCGATAATGATCGTCATGCTCCTGCTGTCCTACGGGCAACTCCTCGACTGGGTGCCGCTCGGGCCGCCGGGACAGGATTACACCCTGTTCAAGGGCCGAATCGCCTTCGGGCTGTTCCTGGCATTCACCGTCTACCTGCTGGCGCATCACCTGCGCACCCAGCCCCGTCTGCGCTGGCTGTGGGCGTTGCTGCTGGGGCTGGCGCTTTATAATCTGCTGTTCATGAACGAGGGCCGCACCGGCTACGCAGCATTTTTCGGCCTGCTGCTGTTGTTTGCCTGTCAGCTCTGGCGCTGGCGCGGACTGGTTATCGCGGTCGTGGCGGCGGCGCTGCTGGGCGGCGGCGCCTTTTTGGCCTCCCCCGTGTTTAAAACACGCATAACGGCGGTGGCCGACAACCTCCAACAGTCCGGGGTCGACAAGACGGGCACGTCCGTGGGAATGCGGCTGCAATTTTATCAAAACACCCTGCGCCTGATCGCCACGCACCCCTTCCTGGGGGGCGGCACTGGCAGCTTCGTGCCCGAGTATGCCCAACTAGTCGAGGCGCAGCACCTGCATCCCACCAACAACCCGCACAATGAGTATTTCATGGTAACCACCCAGCTGGGCTTGGCAGGGTTAGCGCTGCTGTTGGCGCTGGGTTATAAGCTATGGGTACACAGCCGGCACCTCGCGCCGCACTATCGCCACGCGGCGCAGGGGCTGCTGGTGACAATGGGTGTCGGCAGCCTGTTCAATTCGCTGCTGATGGATTTCTCGGAGGGCCATTTCTTCGTGTACTTCTGCGCCCTGCTGTATGCGGGCCTGGCGCGGCCAGCGGCTGCACCAGGCCTGGTCGTGTCTACTCCGGAACCAGGCAGGGCGGCGCGAGGCGTGCATTCTTGAAACTTGCCATGCCGCATCTGAGCGTTATTATCATCACCAAAAACGAAGCGGAGGATATCCGCGCCTGTCTCGAGTCGGTGGCATGGGCCGACGAGATCGTGATAGTGGATGCCGGCAGCGAGGATGACACAGTGGCGCTCTGCCGTCAGTTTACCGGCAAGGTACATGTGACGGCGCATTGGCCGGGTTTCGGGCCGCAGAAAAACTTTGCCCTGGCGCAGGCCACGGGCGAGTGGGTGCTCGCCCTTGATGCCGATGAACGTGTCACTCCCGAACTGCGCGCGGAAATGACACAAGCGATGCAGCGCGCCGACCACGCGGTGTACAGTCTGCCGCGCCTGTCGAGCTATTGCGGACGCTTTATCCGCCATAGCGGCTGGTGGCCAGATCATGTGCCGCGGCTGTTCCAGCGCGGGCGGGCGCGCTTCAGCGACGATCTGGTACATGAAAGGCTGCTGTTTGACGGCATAGCGGGGCGCTTGCGGGCGCCCTTGCTGCATCACAGCTTCAAGAACCTTGAGGAGGTGCTGGACAAGGTAAACCGCTATTCTAGCGCTACAGCAGCGATGCAGCAGGCGCGTGGCCGCCGCGGCTCGCTGTCCCGCGCCGTGGCCAGCGGGTTATGGGCCTTTTTCCGCACCTATTTTTTGAAAGCCGGCTTTCTGGACGGCCGGGAAGGCTTCATGTTGGCGGTCTCCAATGCCGAAGGAACGTATTACCGCTATCTGAAACTGCTCTATCTGCAATCCGGCAATGGCGCGGACAGACCCTGACAGCCCCATGATCACCGCCTCCGTCATCATTACCACTTACAACCGTCCCGATACGCTGCGCGTGGTGTTGCAGGGTTTCAGCGCCCAAGACTGCGCATGCTTCGAGGTACTGATCGCGGACGACGGCTCCACGCAGGAGACGGCACAGTTGCTCGCAGACCTGCGCCCACAGTTGCCGTTTCCCCTCATCCACGTCTGGCAGGAGGACCGGGGCTTTCGCGCCGCGCAAGCACGCAACCGCGCCCTGGCCCGCGCCCAAGGCGATTATGTCATTTTCGTGGATGGCGACTGCGTGCCGCTTCCGGGATTCGTCAGCGCCCACCTGCGTCTGGCCCAAAGCGGCTGGTTCGTGGCGGGCAATCGCCTGCTGCTAAGCCGCAAGTTCTCCCAGCGCGTGCTCGAACAGCGGATCGCGGTGCATGTAAAACCCCGGACCTTCTGGCTGTACGCCCGCGCACGCGGTTGGATCAACCGCTTTGCCCCGTTGTTTACCCTGCCCGACAACCGGTTCCGCTGCGCCCGGCCTACGGAGTGGCGCGGCGCCAAAACCTGCAACCTCGGCGCCTGGCGAGAGGATCTGCTGCGGGTCAACGGCTTGGACGAGCGCTACGAGGGGTGGGGCCATGAGGATGCCGATCTGGCAGTGCGCCTGATCCGTGCCGGCATCCGGCGCAAGGACGGCCGGTTTGGCGCTCCCGTGCTGCACCTGTGGCATGCTGAGCACGACCGTAGTCTAACTCCGGAGAATATCGCGCGCTTGAATCAAGTGCTCGCCGGTACCGAGATCCGCGCCGTGCGCGGCGTGGACCAATATCTGCCCTCCGGCACCTAGCCCATGACCAAAGTGCTGATCGTCAAGACTTCCTCCATGGGCGATGTGATCCACATGTTGCCCGCCGTGACCGACGCGCACAGAGCCTGCCCCGGCTTGGTGCTCGATTGGGTGGTGGAAGAGCCGTTCGCCGCCATCCCGGCCTGGCATCCTGCGGTGCGGCAAGTGATCCCGGTAGCGATCCGCCGCTGGCGCAAGCGGCCCTTGCAAAAAGACACGTGGCGCGAGATCGCACAGGCGCACGCGCGCCTGTGCGAAGAGTATTACGATTGGGTGGTGGATAGCCAAGGCCTGCTGAAAAGCGCCTGGCTGGCATCCTGGGCGCGCGGGCTCAAAGCGGGTTACGACCAAAGCAGTGTCCGCGAGCCCTTGGCATCGCTGTTCTATGACCACCGAATCTCCGTGGCGAGGGACGCTCACGCCATCGCGCGCAACCGTCATCTACTGGCCCAAGCACTTGGCTACGACAACACAACCTTGCCGCTGGACTATGGTCTGGGGGGCTTGGTGAGCCGGGCGGGCAGGCTGACGCCGGTGGTGCCGGTGGTACTGCCCACACGTTATACGCTCTTCCTGCACGCCACATCCCGCCGCGACAAGGAATGGGGGATTCAGCGCTGGATCGCGCTGGGCCACCGGATGAACGCGCTGGGCATGCACGTGCTGCTGCCCTGGGGCAGCGAACGCGAGCATGCCAATGCCGAGGCGATTGCCGCAGGTCTTGATCACGCCTTGGTATTGCCGCGCCTGGGGCTGAATCAAATGGCGCAGGTGCTGAGCGGGGCGCAAACGGTGATAGGAGTGGATACCGGCCTGGTCCACCTAGCGGCAGCGCTGGGCCGGCCCACGGTGGCCCTGTATTTGACCACGGCCCCCGGTTTGACCGGCGTGTTGGCGGGAGAAAGTGGGGCCTTGGCATGCAATCTTTCTTTGCAACAGGGTGACCTGACGGAGGACAGTATCATGCTGCGCCTCCACCCGTGGCTGACCAAACAGGCGGCCACGGCAGGGGATAGCGCGGCCTGATTACAAGCAGCCGCTGGGGGTTATTTTTCGCTCAATATAAACCTTGCCGCCGCCAGCAAATCCGCAACATAGGGTACCCTGCTATCAATCGAGTTACGTTCAGCGGAGCCATAGCCTGTAGCGACCATGACAGGATGGACACCCGCAGCAAGAGCAGCCTCGATGTCGCTGGCTTTATCGCCGATCATATAAGAATGAGCGAGGTCTATGTCCCAATCCCGCTGGGCCTCCAGGATCATTCCAGGGGCGGGTTTGCGGCAGTCGCATTCCCGGTTATCACCAAATTCCGGGTGATGGGGGCAATAATAATAACCGTCGACCTTTGCATTTTGGCTTTCCAATACGCGCGTCACCGATGCATGCAGTTTTTCGATATCGTCAGCGCCGTAATAACCCCGCGCAACCCCGGCCTGATTGGAGATGACGATCACGAGAAACCCCGCCTCATTAAACATGCGAATCGCGTCAACAGCGCCGGGAATCCACTCCCAGTCCTCGAACTTGAAGAGGTAATTTTTCTCGACGTTGATGGTGCCGTCACGGTCAATGAAAATGGCGCGTCGCTGCATGAGATTTCCTTATTGCCCCGGTGATCCTAAAAACCGCAGAACTCACAGAGACGGCAGGGATTCTGCGTCCCCGTCATCACCGGGCGGGGGAGGGTATAAAATACACCATTGGATTGAACCTAAAAACGGCAGTTGACCGCTTCTCTGGACGGCTAGAAATATGTTTTGTGAGACTTTACGCGCCCTGCGGGTTCACCTGTTTGGTGAAGCCCACTACGGGGCCGGATTGCGCGGTTTTCAGTGCGCATGGCAGCGTTGCAACTCCTTGGAATGGAACAACCATTCCGCATCGTCGCGCCTTGCCCTGCACCCCGAAAACCGCACACTCCACCCCGTCCAACTGCCGTTTTTAGGTTGAAAATGGAGTAAGGCATCATTCCAGACCGTATTGTTGTAGCTTCTTACGCAGGGTGCCGCGATTAATGCCGAGTATTTCTGCGGCCAGACTCTGGTTGCCGCGCGCATGCTGCATCACTGCGGCCAGCAAGGGGCGCTCCACCTCGCTGATCACCATCTGATAAAGGTCACCGGCAGGCGCATGCCCGTCCAGGTCTTTGAAATAACGCACCAGGGCGGCTTCGACACAACCAGACAGCGGTTTTTTGCGGCGTTCACGTACAACGGATGACGACATTTCTGTTGGAGACATGCTCATGCGGCCAGTTCCAGGCCCATCTCCAGGCGATCGAAAAAGTCGCGCGTCACGGCGAGTTGTTGTTCGATGGTTTCCAGCTTATTGACCTCATGTCGGAACGCGCCACCGCCCGGCTGGCCCTTGCTGTACCAGGAGATATGCTTGCGCGCCATATGCACGCCGGTGCGCTCGCCATAGAATTCGTAGAGCCTGTGCAGGTGATTCATCATGATGTGGCGTATCTCCGGCACCGAGGGATCGGGAAGCACTTGGCCGGTTTTCAGATAATGATCAATAATGCGGAACAACCACGGCCGCCCCTGCGCGGCACGGCCAATCATAACGGCATCGGCGCGCGTATAGTCGAGCACGAATTTGGCTTTTTCAGGCGTGGTGATGTCGCCGTTGGCGATCACTGGAATGTTGATGGCGGCCTTGATGGCGGCAATGCTGTCATATTCCGCATCCCCCGTGTAACCGCAGGCGCGGGTGCGGCCATGCACCGCCAGCGCCTGGATGCCGGCCTGCTCGGCGATGCGCGCGATGGCCACGCCGTTGCGGTGGTTCTTGTCCCAGCCGGTGCGGATTTTGAGCGTTACCGGCACATTCACGGCAGCCACCACGGCATCGAGAATCCGTCCCACCAACAGCTCATCCTGCAGCAGCGCCGAACCGGCCATGACATTGCACACCTTCTTCGCCGGGCAGCCCATGTTGAGATCGATGATCTGCGCGCCATTGTCCACGTTATAGCGTGCCGCCTCGGCCATCATGGCAGGATCGGCCCCGGCGAGCTGTACCGATGTGGGCTCGGTCTCACCCTCGTGGTTGGAACGGCGCAAGGTCTTGGCACTGCCCCACAGCAACGAGTTGGATGACACCATTTCGGACACCGCCATGCCTGCGCCCTGCTCCTTGCATAACTGCCGGAACGGGCGGTCTGTCACGCCCGCCATAGGGGCGAGCACCAGGTTATTGATGAGCTTGTACGGACCGATCTGCATAGTTTTTTGTGGGCATGATGCCCTAATAATCGCGAAGTATAAGGGCGGAAATGATACCCCTTAACCAGCCATGGATAAAGAGCAACCGCATGAGAAATCAGCGCTGCTCCATAATAATTTAGCCTGGATATTTCATAAATTCGTGCAATGATCGCGTATAATGTTGGTTTTACAAAGAATTTTTGACTTGTGACTGATTTGTTAAAACAAACCGACCTCTGCGTGAAGTGCGGGCTGTGTCTGCCGCACTGCCCCACGTACACCAAGACGCGCAACGAGGGTGAATCGCCGCGCGGGCGCATCGCCCTGATCGAGGGGCTGGCGGGCGGGCGGCTGGCGCTGACGCCACGTCTGGAGGCGCATCTGGCAAGCTGCCTCACCTGCCGCGCCTGCGAGGATGTGTGCCCCTCCGGCGTGCACTATGGGACGATCATCGACGCGGGGCGTGCGCTCATAAAAAGCCAGCGGGAACAGTCGACGCGCGAAGCAGCCATGTACGGGTTGATCTCCCGCAAGCCGCTGCTGCGATTCGCCGCCAGGCTGCTGCGCTTCTACCAGCGCTCCGGGCTCCAGCGGTTGGCACGCGTGAGCGGCTTGGCGCGGCTCGCGGGCACCGGGCGGCTGGACGCGCTGCTGCCGCCTCTCCCGCCAGCCCCTGCCTGGCAGGACTATTATCCGCCACGCGGCGAGAAACGCGGCACGGTGGCGCTATTTACCGGGTGCGTCGCCGAGGTGATGGACACTGCCACTCTGAGCGCGGCAATCCGCCTGCTGACCACCTGCGGCTACGGAGTTCACGTGCCGCGCACCCAGGCGTGCTGCGGGGCGCTGCACCTGCACAATGGGCAACCTGCACAGGCGCGGCAACTGGCAGAAAAAAACCTTGCTGCATTCGCGGCACTGAAGGTGGACGCCGTGATTTCAGCCGCCAGCGGCTGCGGCGCGCAGCTTGCCGAATATGATCAGCTCATCGCCGACGATCAACGGACTCGATCCTTCGCGCACTCGGTGCAGGACATCAGCCAATTCCTGGCGGGCATCGCCTGGCCAGAGGACATCACATTCTCGCCGCTCCTCAAACGGGTCGCAGTGCATGACCCGTGCAGTCTGCGCCATGTACTGCACCAGCAGGCTCACCCGTATACACTGCTGCGCCATATCCCCGGCATCGAGCTGATCCCCCTGCCGGGAAACGCCCAGTGTTGTGGCGCGGCGGGCGCCTACATGATCACCCAGCCTGCACTTGCCGACAGCTTGCGTAACGACAAACTGGAGGCGCTAAAGGCTGCGGGCGCAGAAATACTGGTTAGCTCCAACCTAGGCTGCGCCTTACATTTGGCGGCGGGGCTGCGCGAGTCCGGCACAGATGTCGAAGTGATCCACCCTGTGACATTGCTTGAAAGACAGATGCGGGTAATAAAATAAGGCCATGTCAGCGTTGTCACAACTTGCTACTTGTCATGTGACTCTTGTATCTTTATCAAATGCGCCACTACTCCCCCATTGACCACCTGCTCATCAATCTCGACCAGGCGGTACGCACCGTGTTCGGCAAACCGCAGGTCACCGAACGCCCCAATCCCGCCAACACTCTTGAGGACTCCGAGCTTTCAGAGGAAGAACGGCGTCGCGCAGCGCGCCTGATGCGTGTCAATCACGCGGGCGAGGTCTCGGCTCAGGCGCTCTACCAGGGACAGGCTCTCACCGCGAAATTGCCCGAGGTACGCGAAAAAATGGAACGCGCGGCGCTGGAGGAAAACGATCATCTCGACTGGTGCGAGGGACGCATCAAGGAACTGGGCAGCCACACCAGCGTACTGAACCCGGCGTGGTATGCAGGCTCGTTCGCCATCGGCGCACTGGCAGGTGCAGCAGGCGACAAATGGAGCCTGGGATTCGTGGCGGAGACCGAGCATCAGGTGGTGAAACACCTGGAAGATCACCTGCAGCACCTGCCGCCCCAGGACATGAAAAGCCGGGCGATACTTGAGCAGATGAAAGAGGATGAAACCCACCATGCAACCGTCGCCCTCGAAGCAGGCGGCGCGGCGTTGCCATGGCCGGTCAAAAAACTGATGGCGCTTACTTCGCGCGTGATGACAAAAACGGCGTCTTGGGTATAAGTTAATCCAAATGCAGGGTGGGTTAGCGTTTTCTGCGTAACCCACCAAGCGTTGAGTAGCAACACAACGCATTATAGGATTATGCCCTCCACGTGGTGCGTAGCGAGATGTAAAACATCAAGAGCAAGCTTGTCCAGCAATCCCCTCACCCATACGCCACCCGCTTCCCAGCAAGAGAAAATCATGAGCATTGCACCCGAAACGCCGATAAAAAACTGCCCTCACACCGGATATATACTGGCAAGCCTGCTAACCCTAAACCTTCTTGCCGGCATGTTCATGCCCAGACTGGCGAACGCATTGACTCTACCGCCTGAGCAGGTCGCCCTTATCAAGGAGACCATTTTTGAGGTGGTCGTACCCAAGCCTGACGAAACAAAGATCACTTATGACCAACCCATTAATTTTGATCTCCTGCCTTTTTCATACCGGAAAGACAAGTACGTTTCCATCGGGACCGCCTTTGTGCTCCCCAATGGGCGCGTGGTAACCGCAGCACATGTGCTCAGCCTGCATTCGCCAACACTCTATGGAGTCCCAATGCTCCGCGACACCAAAGGGACGATATATGAGATCGACAAAATCGTTAAATACTCCTACCAGCGTGACTTCGTTGTATTTACCTTAAAAGATTTCAAACCAATCAAATCCTTAACGCCCGCCCAGACATCACCCATTAACGAGCCCGTGTTCGCAGTAGGCAATGCTTTGGGGGATGGCATCGTGATTCGTGACGGAACGTATACTTCCGACACGCCGGAGGATCGTAATGGTGAATGGAAGTGGATACGCTTTTCCGCCGCAGCCTCACCCGGCAACAGTGGCGGACCCTTGCTGGATAAAAACGGCAACGTACTCGGCATTGTCGTCGCCAAATCACCCAATGAAAACCTGAATTATGCGTTACCCCTGAAAGAAGTCTTCGATGCGCCGGACAATAAAGCCGTAGTAAAGCGGCTACAGAGTTACAAGCTGCCTAATATGGACTTTTCAGATACGAATACACTCGATATAAAAGTTGATCTCCCCTTGTCTCCCCAGGATCTCCAGCAGAAATTGCAACCCGGCTTGGCACAATTCTCCGCCACCCAACTGGCGGCTATTTTCAATCGTCATGGCGGCGACATCTTTCCCCGGGGATCGAATGCACGAAAACTCCTCGCCACAACCTTGACCGTCAAGGAACCCACCCTGATCGCAAGACGCCCGGATGGAGACTGGGAACCGAGCCAGGCAGGGCAACTTTACAGAAATGATTTGGGCGCGAATGGATTTGTGATTGGCGGAAACATAAGCCCATCTTATTATCTGTTTCGCCTACGCAAACCGGACAACATGGACTTGCAGGATTTAATCGGCGATTCAAAACAATTCATGGACCTGTTCCTGAAAACATTCCCCATCAAAAGGGACACAGGATATGAAACGAGGCGGGCAATATCACTGGGCCAGGCGCAACAAAGCCGGTGGTTCCGCGATCACTACGGACGCGCCTGGCAGGCGCAAAGCTGGGATCTCCCATTTCTCAATCGAAAACTACTTGCATACATCTCACCCACCCCTGAGGGCTGCGTGATCCTGCTATCCATTCCGCCAGTTGAGGCCGTACCCGATTACGAAAAAGACACCGAGGCCTTGGTAAATTTCGTGTACTTCATGTATGGCGGCTCTATCAGCGATTGGAATACGTTCTTGAAACTCCCCAAGCTGATGCCGGATCCGCTGAACACGTTAAAGATCAACTATGATAACAATGGCTCGCTGTCAGTACGTACAAATCAATTCACGTTCGAATGCACCACTGACTGCATGTCCATCAGCGCGCGGTCGCGCCTGGACGTTGGGTTCAACTTCGCCGTCAACGACAACAAACCCTCGCTGAATATCGGAGCGGTTGGCCTGTTCGAGTCCGTCAGCGCGGATAAGACATTAATTATGTCGCGGGTACTCCATCCACCGGAGGATCTGGGTGAAGAGTTCCGGAAACGCTGGCTGGATGTCACAAATGGCAACACCCCTTTCGATGGACGGCCGATCATTGGCAATGGACGCACCTCCATCAACAAGAATATTGGGTGCCCTAAAGATAAAGTCGGCGAGGAAGGCTGTTACGTTGCAGGCTATAGCCAGAGCGGGGATCAAAACAAAGAGGCCTTCGAGCGTAAATTTGAGACACTACTCCAGCGTGTCGTAGTGCTGCCTTAGGCTATCATCATGGATAGAAATAGGCGGGGGTACCCCCGCTATAAAACTCAAGAGTCTTACACCCTCAACCCCTTCTTCAAGTTCCGCCCGTAAAAGATCTCAGCCATTTCACGGCGCAGCATTTTTTTAATCTTTTTGCTCTCGCTTGGCAACAGGTCTTTCTGCCCCGTGCCGAACAGGTAGTTATCCAGATCAAACTCTTTCAGGATCATCTTGGTGTGAAAGATGTTTTCCTGATAGACGTTAACGTCGATCATCTGGTAGCGATCCCGGCTATCTTCGGACAAATAGTTCTGGATCGAATTGATCTTGTGGTCAATGTAGAGCTTTTTGCCGTTAATGTCACGGGTAAAACCGCGCACCCGGTAATCCATGATAACAATGTCGGACTCAAAGCGATGAATGAGGTAGTTCAGCGCCTTGAGCGGCGAAATACGCCCACAGGTGGAAACGTCGATATCGGCGCGAAAGGTGCTGATACCGCTGACAGGGTGGCTCTCCGGGTAGGTATGCACCGTGATATGGCTTTTATCCAGATGCGCAACAACGGACTCAGGCAGTGGGCCCGGCGCTTCGGTATTGGACAAATCCTGCGCAACCACGGGTTCCTCGGAGATGAGCATGGTGACGCTTGCCCCCTGCGGATCATAATCCTGGTGTGCGACATTGAGGATGTTGGCGCCGATGATATTGGAAACATCGGTCAGGATTTGCGTTAGCCGCTCGGCGTTGTAGGCCTCGTCAATATATTCAATATATTCGCCGCGCTGTTTGGGCGTCTTGGCGTAGCAAATGTCGTAGATATTGAAGCTCAACGACTTGGTAAGATTGTTAAAGCCTTGCAGCTTGAGCTTTTTGAGTGGCTTGACCACGTCACGTCCTCCCGCGATTTAGGAGTCCGACAAAGACCCCTAAAATAAAATAGCCGGCCAGCACACATCGCGCGGGAGCATCCCGTCTGCGCCAGCCAATCCTAAAACGGCGTATTATGCACTATTTTTACTCCCTCTTGTGAACAACTGTTTCCTCGCGCCCGGCATCAGCAACCCACCCCCTCATTGCCGCTGAACTTACCCATCCCTCCTCCTGCTGTTGCAATCATGTGAAAAATTTCCGGCAAGAGGCTTGACATCCCGATAAATTGGGAATAAATTCCCAATCAAGCCGAAGACGGCGACCGACCCACCGAACAGATACAGAAGGAGATCACCATGAACATCAAAACCCTGGTTAGAGCAGTCACCGCCGCTTTGGCGGTACCCGCTATCGTCGCGTGCGGCGGAGGCGGGGGAGACCCGGCGCCAGGCACCGGGGGCAGCCCCACCGCCAGCAGAGGCCTCAGCCAGGGGCCGATCACCGGCTTCGGCAGCGTGTTCGTCAACGGCGTCGAGATCGAGATCCCGAGTGGAACCCGCATCGAAGTAGAGGGCGAAAGCAAAACCGAGAAAGATCTGCGCATCGGCATGGTGGTGAAGATCGAATGGGAGAAGGACACCAGCGGCAGAGCGGCGGCGAAGAGCATCAAGTATGCCGATGATGTGCAGGGGCCAGCACAGAACATTAACCCAACAGCTGGCACGCTCACTGTACTGGGACAAACCGTCATCGTCGATCGACTGACGATGTTTGAGCACACCACTGGCCTGAACGACGCAACACTGCCTGGCAAGGTCGTCGAAGTCAGCGGACTAAGGGACGCCAGCGGCGCCATCCGCGCCACGCGCATCGAAGTCAAGACAGGAACGTCGGCATCATCGGAGTATGAACTAAAAGGCGTGATCAGCAACTTCGACCCCGTGGCCAAGACATTCACCATCGGCGCGATCACCGTGAACTATGGCAGTGCCATCTCTGTACCCGGCGGCACATGGGGCAGCAACACATGCGTGGAGGTCAAGACATCGGCGATCACTGGCACCACCCTGAATGCCACCCTGGTCAAACTGGAAGACAGTTGCTCATTGAGCGGCGGCGGCATCAGCGCGGATTCGGAGGTCGAGGTCGAAGGCTATATCAGCGACCTTAACGGCAGCGATTTCAAAGTCAACGGTCAGGCGGTACGCGCGACCAGCGCCACCCGCTATAAAATGGGAGACCAGTTCGCCGACGTGAGCATGCTCAAGAACGATGTCCGCGTCGAAGCCGAAGGTTTCATCGGCAGCGACGGCGTACTGGTGGCGAAAAAGGTGTCTTTCAAGCTGGGTAGCGACGATCACAGCAAGGGAGACGATGATTCATCCAGCCCTTACAAGGAGACCAAGGGCCGGGTAAGTGTCACCCCGTCGAACGGCACGGTTACGATCACGAATAGCGCCGGCACGATAAGCATAACCGTCAACAGCTCAACCATCCTTGAAGACGGCATCAAGCTCAACCTGAGCAATCTTGGCACAGGACAAGGCGTTAAAGTCTATTACCGTGAACAAGAAGGCAAGCGCATCGCTATCCGCATCAAATTGGAAGATTCGGTGTAAGGACGCAGGGTGCGCACGGCGCACCCTGCATAACGAGCAGCAACTACGGCGAGCCATGGAAGGCTCGCCGTATTTTTTTACGGCCGTGAACCCGCTATTGGCGGGTGATAAATCATCTGCACCGTATTTCCATCCGGGTCCAGACAATAAAAGCTGCGCGCGCCATCGCGGTGGGTACGCGGCGCGGTTTTCATCGGCACGTCATGGGCGCGAAGAAAGTCATACCAGACATCCACCTCTTGCGGGGACTCAATAATAAACCCGATATGATCGAGGCGTTGCGGGCCATCCGGCGCGAATCCCGCCGGGGCGCGGTGTAACGCAAGGTTGTCGTTGCCCGAGGTGAGGTAAATATTGTCCGGGTCGGGACGCCATTCCACCGTCATGCCCAGCAAGTCCACATAAAAATGTTCGCAGGCCTCCAGGTCTTTCACAAACAGGGCGACATGGCGCATACCGGCGGTGGGTTTAGGCTTGAGCATCGCACTACGCCTCCTCGCGGATCTCATAGTCATGGGTGATGTTCGCCGTCTTGCCGAGCATGATCGACGCCGAGCAGTATTTCTCTGCCGAAAGATCGATAGCGCGCTTGACGGTCGCCTCTTTCAGGCCCTTTCCAATAACGATGAAATGCACATGGATAGCGGTAAACACCTTGGGATCGGTGTCGGCCCGCTGCGCCTGCAATTCAATCACGCAATCCTTGACCTGTTCACGCGATTTTTTGAGGATGAGCATGACATCTATCGCCGTACAGCCGCCCATGCCCAGCAAAAGCATCTCCATGGGCCGCATACCCAGATTGCGCCCGCCAATCTCCGGCGCGCCGTCGAGCACCATCGCATGCCCCGTCTCTGACTCGCCGACAAACATCACATCCTGCACCCATTTGATACGCGCCTTCATTGCAGCCCCCGTTGATTACTCAATAACACAAAGCTTATCACAAGATACTTCAGGGACATTGACCATTGGCCGCTAATACTGACAGGACTACGTTTACCCTTAGGAGATAATCCATGATTATCAAGAAACCTCTCAAAAGCCCCGCGATAGAACGCTTTATCACCCATTGCAACCGGCGCCGCTACCCCCCCAAGAGCGTGCTGATCTATGCTGGGGATGCGCCCGATGTTCTTTACTATATTGTCGATGGTTCGGTAACGGTGCTCATCGAGGATGAGGACGGCCGTGAGATTGTGCTTTCCTACCTGAATGCCGGTGATTTCTTTGGCGAAATGGGCTTGTTCGACGAACAGAAAAAACGCAGCGCCTGGGTGCGCGCCCGTGGCCAATGCGAGGTCGCGGAAATCGGTTATCCCCGGTTTCGCCAACTGGCCAAGGAAGATCCCGATATTTTGTTCGAACTCGCCACGCAGATGGCATTGCGTCTGCGCCGAACCAGTGGTATGGTTGGCCGACTGGCTTTCATGGATGTCGCAGGGCGCGTAGCCCGCACCTTGCTTGATCTGTGCAAGGAACCCGACGCCATGACACACCCCGACGGGATGCAGATACGCATCACGCGTCAAGAGCTGGGCCGCATCGTCGGCTGCTCGCGGGAGATGGTGGGAAGGGTGCTGAAAAGCCTGGAAGATCAGAATCTCATCACCGCGACGGGAAAGACCATCGTGGTGAATGGAGCTCGATAATTGTACATTGCCACAATGTACAAACCAGGAAGCCGCTGTTTCTCAGCGGCTTCTGTATCGGTGGGAGGGGGCTCACGCGCCATGCGTTAACGTATGACGCGTGAGTTTTTATCCCTACCCCTCAAAAATGATACCCTATACCCACCGACGCCACCGGGTAGTATTTAAACTCCTTCAATGAAGCATTCAGGTTCGCCTCTTCGCGCGCCAAGTCATCCTTAAACGTCGGCAACGATGTCACCGGACCGTTTGCACTGAGGACAGCCTTGGGCGATCCCTGGAGCATCACACCAAGATCCATAGCAAAGCTGAAGCGATCCCCCTTCTCCACCGCATTGCCCCAGCCTATACCAAAGTAGGGGGCGACCTTGTTGAAGTCGACGACACCGGTGAGCGTACCCACTTGCGCGGCAGTATAGGTGTTATTACCAACAGAGTAGGTGCCCGCCGGCGTGGCGGTCAGGTTCAGCGCATTCTTGTTATACATCGCGCCTCCCGTAACGCGGAAACCGCCCGCAAACGGATGCCAATCCAGCAATAGCTCACCGGACTTCAACCCCAAAGCGACATCGTAATTGATATTGTCTTTGATGGTGCTGTAATTGTAGGTGTAATTATTAAAGCCCAGCCTGCCGTTAAATACCGGCGAAAACCCCGCCGTGAGTTGCAACCCAAGACCCAGCGTGCCAGCCTTGGCCGTCACACCGACACCCTCGGCATGAGCCAGCGAGGAACACAACAGCGCCGCAGCCGCCATGCCTGCAACATAGATTTTTTTCATCAAACACCCCGTCGACAAGATTAAACATTACCAGGAGACGCAAAGCCTCCGTCCGCGTTTAACTTATCGACGCCCAATAACATATCTTTAGAGCTGATGTTCACGAAAATGCGCTTGGGATTGCCAGTATAGTGTGGCGCAATTGCTGCTGATCACCCCCTCTCCCCGAGGGGGAGGGTTGGGGTGAGGGGAAGTGAACGGCGTTTAAAACAGGCTGCGCAATGCCTCGCCTGGATCCGGAGCCCTCATGAACGCCTCGCCTATCAGAAAGGCATGAACGTTGTGGCTCCGCATCAGTGCGACATCTTGCGCGGTGTGGATGCCGCTCTCGGTGATCACGATACGATCCGGCGGGATTTTGCCCAGCAAATCCAGCGTAATTTGAAGATCTGTATCGAAGGTACGCAGGTCGCGGTTATTGATGCCGATCAACGGGGTATCGAGCATCAGCGCCCGCTCCAACTCGTGCGCATCATGCACCTCGACCAGCACAGCCATACCCAGATGATCCGCCAGTTGTGCCAGCTCCAGCATGGTAGCATCACCCAGCGCGGCGACGATCAGCAAAATGCAGTCCGCGCCAATCACCCGCGCCTCGTAGACCTGATAGGGATCAATGGTGAAATCCTTGCGCAGCACCGGCAATGAGCAGGCGGCGCGCGCCTGTTGCAGATAGGCCTCGGAACCCTGGAAAAAATCCGCATCAGTCAACACCGACAGGCACGCCGCCCCACCACGCTCATAACTGGCCGCGATCTCACCGGGATGAAAATCCGCGCGCAACACGCCCTTGCTGGGAGAGGCCTTCTTGATCTCGGCGATAACCGCAGGAAGACGCGCTGCCAGCTTGGCCTCGATCGCGCCCACAAAATCGCGCGGCACGGGCGCGGCGACCACCTGTTTACTCAGCTCGCGCATCGAAAGTGCGGCACTGCGCTCGGTGATCTCCTCGGCCTTGCGCTTGAGTATTTTTTTGAGGATGTCGGGGGTTTGGGTCATTGTCTTTCTTCGGGTTAGGATCACACAAAACTGTTAGTGAATTTAATCAGCGCTTCCAGCTTGGCGCGCGCCGCGCCACTGGCAATGGCATCGCGGGCCTTGCGCACACCCTGCTCCAGAGTCTCGGCCAAGCCTGCCGCATAGATCGCCGCCCCGGCGTTCAGCGCTACGATATCCCGCGCCGGACCCGGTGCATTGTCCAGCGCCGTGCGTATCATGGTGAGGCTGTGCTGCGCGTCGCTCACCTTCAGCGCGTCGATAGCGGCACGTTGCATCCCGAACTGTTCCGGCGCTACAACATAGGTACACACCTTCCCCTCTTTTAGCTCAGCAACCTTGGTCACGGCGCCGATACTGATTTCGTCCATACCATCTTCAGAGTGCACCACCAGCACGTGCTCGCTGCCCAGCCGCGCCAACACCTGCGCCAGCGGAACCAGCCAGGCATCGTCGAACACGCCTATCACCTGATTAGGCGCACCCGCCGGATTGGTAAGCGGGCCAAGCACGTTAAACAGGGTGCGCACGCCCATCTCGCGGCGCGGGCCAATAGCATGCTTCATCGCGCCGTGGTGAGCAGGCGCGAACATGAACCCCACACCCACCTCATTTACACAGCGCGCCACTTCATGAGGTGTCAGATCAAGCCGCACACCCGCCGCCTCCAGCACGTCAGCGCTGCCGGACTTGCTGGACACGGAGCGGTTGCCATGCTTGGCCACTCTCGCCCCAGCAGCGGCGGCCACAAAGGCGCTGGCGGTGGAGATATTAAACGTGTGCGCGGTATCGCCGCCCGTTCCACAGGTATCCACCAGATGCGGGCCGCTTATTTCCACCTTGACCGCCAGCTCGCGCATCACTTGGGCGGCGGCGGCTATCTCGTCCACCGTCTCGCCCTTCATGCGCAAACCGATCAGAAATCCACCGATCTGCGCAGGCGTTGCCCCGCCGCTCATGATCATGCTCATGACGTCTGTCATTTCTACGGAAGTCAGATCACGGCGCTCGGTAACGGCGCGGATGGCGGATGGCATGTCCATTTGTCTTAAAACCCCAACACAAAATTTAACCTAAAAAATTCTTCAACAGCGCATGGCCGTGCTGAGTAAGGATGGATTCCGGATGGAACTGCACCCCCTCGACGTCGTGCTCTTTATGGCGCACGCCCATAATCTCGTCCATCTCGCCGTTGGGTGTTTCGGTCCAGGCGGTGATCTCCAGGCAATCCGGCAGCGTCTCTCTTTCGATCACCAGCGAATGATATCGCGTCGCTTCGAAGGGATTGGGCAGACCATGGAATACGCCGGCATCACAGTGATGAATCATGGAGGTCTTGCCATGCATGATCTGCCTGGCATGAATGATGCGCCCGCCGAATGCCTGGCCGATACTCTGATGCCCCAGACATACACCCAGGAGCGGAATCTTGCCGGCAAAGGCCTTGATGGTTGCAACCGAAACGCCCGCCTCATTGGGCGTGCAAGGCCCCGGCGAGATCACAATATGATCCGGCGCCAGACGCGCAATCTCATCCACCGTGATCTGGTCATTGCGATACACGCGCACATCCGCACCCAGCTCACCCAGATATTGCACCAGGTTGTAGGTGAAGGAGTCGTAGTTGTCGATCATTAAGAGCATGTGAGCATTCCAAATAGTAGGTCAGCGATGCACGCCATCCAACCCCGCCTCAGCCATGGCCACCGCCCTGAAAATCGCCCGCCCCTTGTTCATCGTCTCTTCCCACTCCATGGCCGGCACGGAGTCGGCGACGATGCCCGCGCCGGCCTGGATGTGCAGCATGCCATCCTTGATTACGGCGGTGCGGATGGCGATGGCGGTGTCCATGTTGCCATTCCAGCCGATGTAGCCCACCGCGCCCGCATAGATGCCACGCTTGACCGGCTCCAGTTCGTCGATAATTTCCATGGCGCGCACCTTGGCCGCACCGCTCACGGTGCCCGCCGGGAAGGTGGCGCGCAACACGTCGATGGCAGTCATGCCCGGCGTGAGCCTTCCTGTGACATTCGAAACGATGTGCATAACATGAGAGTAGCGCTCGACGACCATCTTTTCGGTCAATTTTACGCTGCCCGTCTCGCTCACCCTGCCCACATCGTTGCGCCCCAGGTCGATGAGCATGAGGTGTTCGGCGCGCTCCTTGGGATCGGCCAACAAGTCCTGCTCCAGCGTGCGATCCTCGGCCTCGCTGGCACCGCGCCGACGGGTGCCCGCAATGGGGCGCACCGTGATCATGCCGTCATCCAGGCGCACCAGGATCTCCGGCGAGGAGCCGACGACATGGAAACCACCCAGATCCATATAAAACATGTACGGTGAGGGATTGAGGCTGCGCAGGGCGCGGTACAGATCGAGCGGCGCGGCCTGATAGGGGATGGAGAGGCGCTGCGACAGCACCACCTGCATGATATCGCCCTCCAGGATGTACTCCTTGGCACGCTCCACGGCGGACTCGAAACCCTGCCGGGTGAACCCTGAAACGAAATCTTCCTCGCTCACCTGCAATGTGCGGCGCGGCGCGGGCGGGCGGGGCGTGGTCTCGCGCAAGGTTTGCACCAGCGTATCGAGACGCTGCTGCGCTTTGTTCCATGCCTGGTCGATGTCGGGATTGACGTGGATCACCACATACAGCTTGCCGCGCAAGTTATCGAACACCAACACTTCATCGGAGACCATCAGCAGGATATCGGGCGTGCCGAGCGGATCAGGCTTGGCGCACTTCGCCAAGCGAGTCTCGACATAGCGCACCGTGTCATAACCGAAATAGCCCACCATGCCGCCGGTGAAACGCGGCAGACCGGCGACCTCCGGCACCCGGTAACGGGTGCGGAAATCCTCGATCCAGGCCAGGGGATCAGTGACGCGCAGGGTTTCCACCACCGCACCGTCCTTCTCCACAGTAATGTCATGCCCTGCAACCCGCAGGATAGTCCGGCACGGCAGGCCGATGATGGAATACCGCCCCCACTTCTCGCCACCCTGCACCGACTCGAACAAATAGGAATAGGGGCCGTCGGCCAGCTTGAGATAAGCGCTGAGCGGCGTATCGAGATCCGCCAGCACCTCGCGCATCAAGGGGATGCGGTTGTAGCCCTGGGCGGCGAGCGTTTGAAATTCGTCGTGCAGCATGGCCAGAGATATTCCTTAGGCTGCCTGTTCCAACAAACCCCGCAGCTCCGCCATGGAATCAATCACCGCATCGGGCCGGGACTCGCGGATATCAATGCCGTGATTGTATCCATAGGTCAGGCACACAATCTGGAATCCTGCGGCACGCGCGGCCTTCACATCGCTCATGGAATCGCCCACCATCAGCGCATCCTGCGGGTCCACGCCAAAGAACGCACACGCGTGCAATAACGGCATGGGATCAGGCTTCTTTTTCGGCACGGTATCACCACTGACCACAATCGAAAAACAATCGTAAATACCCATATCCTTGAGCAACGGCTCGGTGAACGCCGCGGCCTTGTTGGTCACGCAGCCAAGTTTGTAGCCCGCCCCCGTCAGGTAATCCAACCCTTCACGGACGCCCGGATAGAGATGGCTGCGCTTGCTGGTGTTCTCGGCATAGAGTCCCATAAAAACTGGCAGCGCCTTCTCATATAAAGTCTCATCCGGCTCACCGTCCAGTTGATTGATGAGGGCGCGGCGCACCAAACGCTCGACACCGTTGCCCACCCACTCACGCACCCGCGCCTCGCCGCGCAGCGGCATATCCAGGCGTTGCATCATGGCATCCACACAAAACGCCAGGTCCGGCACGCTGTCCACCAGCGTGCCGTCAAGATCGACCAATACCATCTGCGGTTTTTTAAGCATTCGAAAAGCCCACGGTTCATGCAGGTTGAGTCAGGTGCGCAGCACCGTCACCCAACATCAGCTCTGTATTTTATTTGCCGGCCTTGGCCAGCTCGGCGCGCATCGCTGCGACGGTAGCCTTGTAATCGGGGGTGTTGAAAATCGCCGAACCGGCCACGAAGGTATCCGCGCCCGCCTCGGCAATCGCGCGGATATTGCTTACATTCACACCACCGTCGATCTCCAGGCGAATATCGTAGCCGCTCTCGTCGATCAGGCGGCGCGCCTCGCGCAGCTTATCCAGCGTAGCGGGGATGAACTTCTGGCCACCAAAACCCGGATTGACCGACATCAGCAGCACCATATCCACCTTGTCCATCACATATTTCAGATAATCCAGCGGCGTGGCCGGATTGAACACCAGGCCGGACTTGCAGCCGCAATCGCGCACCAGGGCGAGCGAACGGTCGATATGTTCGCTGGCTTCGGGGTGAAAGGTAATATAAGTAGCGCCCGCCTTGGCGAAATCGGGGATAATGCGATCCACCGGCTTGACCATCAGATGCACATCAATGGGGGCGGTAATGCCATGCTTGCGCAGTGCCTCGCACAACAGCGGGCCGATGGTCAGATTGGGGACATAGTGGTTGTCCATCACGTCGAAATGCACGATATCCGCGCCGGCATCCAGCACGTTGTTGACTTCCTCCCCCAGGCGCGCAAAATCCGCCGACAGGATGGAGGGGGCTATTTTATAATCTGGCATAGGAGGCCTCATCAAAGTAAGTGCAATGCAGTGGCGGCCAACACCGCCCCGCTTCCGGGATTCGAACGGCTAACTTTACCTGAATATGGAAATATTTTCACTTTCAGCCGGATCATCGAGGCCAAACTGATGGTAAAAACCCTTGCGGCGCTGATTCTCACCCTCTCTGCCGGGCTGGCATTTGCCGCAGACAGCGACAGGGAAAAGCGCCTGGGCGACATGCTCAGCACCAGCGCGACCCTGACAGGAGAGGCGGTCTGGCTGGACGCCGGGGCGGACAAATTCCTCGGCCTGTATACCGGGCAAACCACCAGAACACCGCAAGGCGGCGCCATCATCCTGCACGATGCGGGGATGCACCCCGATTGGCCGGCCGTCATCGCGCCACTGCGCCGCGAACTCCCCAAACACGGCTGGTCCACGCTTGCAGTGCAATTGCCGCTGCCTGGCGAGGCTAAGGCAGATAATAGCGCGCTGCTTGACCAAGCCCCGGCGCGGATCAAAGCGGCAGTCGCATTTCTGCACACCAAAGATATAACGCGGATCGTACTGATCGGCCATGGCCAGGGCGCCACGCTGGGCGCAACCTTCCTCGCCAACGACACTCAATCCGGCATCGGAGCACTGATAGGCATAGGCATGAGCATCGAAAAAGCCCAGGAGCCACGGCTACAGCTTCTCGCAGCACTGGAAAAGATCTCACTCCCGATCCTCGACATCTACGGCAGCAGAGATGAGGACAGCAGCCGCGCCAGGGCCGAGCGCCGCAACGCTGCCGTCAGAGCCAGCGAAAATATCCCCGCCAAACGCCCCGAAAACACCTTACGCTACCGCCAAATTGAAATTCCCGGCACGGACCACCTTTTTACCGCTTCCGATGCCATCCTGGCCAAACGCATCACCGGCTGGCTGAAAAAATACGCCGCCACGGCTCAATCATCACCACAGCCCGCACCCACAAAACCCTAAGGAATAGCCATGCTCATCGCCCTACACAAACCTTCGGCCACTTCTTTCCCTGGGTGTGGGCAGCCATCGTACTACTGCCTGCGACAGGGTTATGGATGATTTTTATGGAATTCGGCGGGATGAAAAACAGCGGCGGACACATACACCTGATGCTGACGCTGGGCACAGTGATGATTCTACCTGTTCTTGCACGTGTTCTTCTTACCCTACCGGAGATTGAACGCAGCAATTGCGCGAGGCGAGCTCGCTGCAGCGGGTAAACATCCGGGGCAAATCCGCCGCATCATCGGGATCAATCTGATACTGGGACTGACCACCTCAATTGTCGCTAGCATTCAAGGGGACAATGAGACAAAATCGGACGAAAAAGCGGGGTTTACACGATGTAAATGAGCATTTCGTGGTGCCCTTGGGTATGAGCCCGATTCTCCTCGGTACCCCCTTGAGGGGTGAACGCCGCCATTCACGCCCACGGAATCATTGCTCTTCTCCCGCTGTGCCCGCTCGTGGGAGTGGGGGTGTATCTGGACGTTGCCCCCAATAATAAGTTATTCTATGCGATTCCGCGCCCGTAGCTCAGTTGGACAGAGTGTTGGGTTCCGATCCCAAAGGTCAGAGGTTCGAATCCTCTCGGGCGCGCCACAACAGAAATCCTGCACACATTAAAGATCGAAGACATGAGCAACCCCCTGGTCGGCGTGGTAATGGGCAGCAACAGTGACTGGGATGTCATGCAGCATGCCGTCAGGCAGTTGGACGCCTTTGGTATTCCGTATGAAGCCAAAGTGGTGTCGGCACACCGCACGCCCGATCTCCTTTTCCACTATGCCGAGACTGCCGAGGCGCGCGGCCTCGCCTGCATCATCGCGGGCGCGGGTGGCGCAGCGCATCTGCCGGGGATGCTGGCCGCTAAAACTATCGTGCCGGTGCTCGGCGTGCCAGTACCTTCCAAACACCTCAACGGCATGGATTCCTTACTTTCCATCGTGCAGATGCCTAAGGGCATTCCTGTCGCTACCTTCGCCATCGGCGAGGCGGGTGCCGTCAATGCCGGCTTGTTTGCCGTTGCCTTGCTGGCGCGTACCAACCCCGATCTTGCGCAACGCCTCAACGCCTTTCGCGCCCGCCAGAAAGAAACTGTTTTGGCGATGGAACTACCCGCACCGCAATGATACTGCCGGGTGCGATGTTAGGCATCCTTGGCGGTGGCCAGTTGGGCCGCATGTTTACCGTCGCGGCGCGTACCATGGGCTATCAGGTCACCGTGCTGGACCCCGACCCTGACAGTCCGGCGGCGCACTTTGCCGATGTCCATATTGTTGCCGGCTTTTCTGACAGGAGCGCGCTGGAGCAGCTAGGTAAAACCTGTGCCGCCATCAGCACTGAATTCGAAAATGTTCCCGCAGATACCCTGCGCTTTCTTGCCCAATTCTGCACTGTACGCCCAGCGGCGGAGCCTGTGGCGGTAGCCCAGAATCGCATCACGGAAAAGAGCTACCTGGCGGCGAACGGTTTCCCCTGTGCCCGCTTCGCGGTGATCCACTCACGGCAAGATATAGTCCAGGCGATGCAGCAGATCGGCGTACCCGCCCTGCTCAAGGTCAGCCAGTTTGGTTACGACGGCAAGGGCCAGGCGCGGGTGAACAGTGTTGAAGAGGCATGGGCAGCCTTTGAGGAAATGGGCGCCGCGCCCTGCGTGCTGGAGGAGCTGCTGCCACTGGAACGGGAAGTCTCCGTAGTGCTGGCGCGCGGCGCGGATGGCCAGACCGCCGCCTATCCCGTGGCCGAAAACCAGCACTGTGATGGCATCCTCGACGTGAGTATCGCCCCCGCGCGCATCTCCGATGACCTGGCACTCAAGGCCACGCAGACTGCCGTTGCACTGGCGGAGCGTCTCGATTATTGCGGCGTGCTGGCCGTGGAGTTTTTTGTTTTGCAAGGCGCGCGCCTGCTCATCAACGAAATGGCCCCGCGCCCCCACAACAGCGGCCACTACACGCTAGACGCCTGCGTTACCAATCAATTCGAGCAACAGGTACGCACTCTGTGCGGCCTGCCGCTCGGCGACACCCGCCTGCTCACCCCTTCCGTGATGGTCAATCTCCTCGGCGACCTGTGGGGCGAGGGCGCGCCGCAGTGGGGGCGCCTCCTTAACCACCCCCAAACCAAACTCCATCTCTACGGCAAACGCGAAGCCCGCCCTGGGCGCAAAATGGGGCACTACACCTGCGTGGACGCCTCCGTCGATAGAGCATTGGCCGTGGCACTAGAAATCAAAGGGCAAATTGCGAATAGAAACACATAGGCAAGGCCGCGAAGCCTCCGACCTTGGCTTTCCCCATCGCCGGTTTGCGCGGACCTTGTTGGCGAAGATTGCCTTTAGGAGGCATGTGCCATAGAATGTGCCGCTACTATCATGCGGAAGCGTGTTTTTTATATTTTTAATGTCATTATGCCGGCGTAGCACAGTTGGTAGAGCAACTGATTTGTAATCAGTAGGTCGGGGGTTCGATTCCCTCCGCCGGCACCATTAAAATCAATAGGTTGAAAAATCCGATTTTGATTTTTACATGTAGACAATATGTAGACGGTTTGTGGTGTTTTCGCAAGCTTCTAAACCCTCAAAATTCCCCGCGCAGATTCTTCGCAACTCACCTTATCCCGGATATATCATCAAAGTAGACGTGCCCCGATGTAATCAGTAGTATTCATTTAGTGAAAAATTTAACTTGAGATGCAGGGAAAAGTGGCCGATAATATTTTTAACAAAACCCGCCAAGCCTATACCCTTCGGGGCACGCTCAAACCGGCGGGTTACTTTTTTCTGGGGTAGTGATGCACTTCACCAAACTCCCCAAGACCTTCCAGGAACAGCTCGACCTTTTAGAAACGCGTGGCATGGTGATCGCCGACCATGAAAGCGCCATTCACTACCTGAAGCATCTCAATTACTACCGCCTGCGCGGCTACTGGTTGCCGCTGGAGGCTGATCTTCAAAGCCACCAGTTCAAGCCGGGCATCACCTTTGAAGATGCGCTGAATCTTTACATCTTCGACCGGGAGTTACGCCTATTGCTGATTGATGCGCTAGAACGGATTGAAGTTTCACTGCGCACCCAATGGGCATACCACCTCGCCCATCAGCATGGCGCGCACGCCTACCTTGAACCCGCATTGAGCAAAAACAACCATTGGCATGAGAGCAACCTTGCCTCCCTAAACAAAGAGCTGGAAAGATCGGATGAGGTATTTGTTGGCCACTACAACAACACCTATACCCATCCCGACACCCCGCCTGTCTGGGCAGTGTGCGAAGTCATGTCACTGGGGCAGCTATCCCGCTGGATCAAGAGCCTGAAACCGGCGGACACCCGGGCCGCCATTGCCCGGACTTACCAACTCTCCGACAAGGTGCTGGAAAGTTTCATTGAGCACCTGGCCTACATCCGCAACGTCTGCGCCCACCATAGCCGCTTGTGGAACCGGCGCATGACCAAGACCATGGAACTGCCGCGCACCAAGCCCCAAGGGCTGCATCAAAATTTCAATCCAGAGCAGGACAGAAAACTCTATAACACACTGGTGATGGTTGCCTTTTTCATGGACACCATCAGCCCCAATCACCATTGGAAAACACGCCTCAAGGCGTTGATCGGCAACCACGCCATCGACACAAAAGCCATGGGCTTTCCAATTAGCTGGCAAGCCCTGCCGATCTGGCAACAGTAAACAGAAGGAAGTTGAAGCAGATTCATGCCTATTCTTGATTGGTTGAATAAAGGCGAGGCGGTTAAAACTGCCAGGCACGTACCTTACCGCCTGCTGCAAGGGGTGAAGAACCTTTCTTATGGTGATGCCGACACCGAGAACATGCTGATTCAGGGCGACAACCTGGAGGCGCTCAAGGCGCTGCTACCGCTCTATGCGGGCAAAGTGAAGTGCATCTACATCGACCCGCCTTACAACACCAAATCGGCCTTTGAACATTACGACGACAACCTGGAGCATAGCCAGTGGCTCTGCATGATGTACCCACGGCTGGAGCTGTTGCGGGAGCTGCTGTCAGAGGATGGCAGCATCTGGGTGTCGATTGATGACAACGAGGCCCATTATCTGAAGGTGATGATGGATGAGGTGTTTGGGCGGAGAAACTTCATAGCAAATGTAGTGTGGCAAAAGAAATATGCACCGGCAAATGATGCTATTTGGTTTAGTGATAACCACGACCACATTCATATATACGCAAAAAACAAGACTGTCTGGAGACCAAACAAACTATCAAGATCAGAAAAATCAAATTCTGCTTACAAAAACCCAGACGATGATTCAAGAGGGCCATGGAAATCCGGTGATTACACGTGCGCAAAAAGCGCCGATGAACGGCCAAACCTCTATTATCCAATTATTCATCCTGTCACTGGTGAAGAAATCTGGCCTAAACGCACGCGCGTTTGGGCTTATAGCAAAGATGCCTACGAAGAACATAAAGCAAAAGATCTACTCTGGTGGGGAACAAATGGAAAAAGCAAAGTCCCTGCTTTCAAACGACACTTATCCACTGTTGCTGATGATGGCGTTGTCTCGCAAACAATTTGGCTATGGGGTGATGTTGGTCACACTCAGGATGGTAGAAAGGAGCAACTTACTCTTGTTAACTCCGAGCCATTTGGGACACCAAAACCGGAAAAGCTAATTGAGCAAATAATCGCTATTGCAACAAACACCAATGAATTAGTGTTGGATTCTTTTCTTGGCTCCGGCACCACCGCCGCTGTCGCCCACAAAATGAACCGCCGTTACATCGGTATCGAGATGGGTGAACATGCGGAGACCCACTGCCAGCCACGCTTGAAAAAGGTGGTGGACGGCGAACAAGGCGGCATATCCAAATCAGTCGAGTGGCAAGGCGGTGGCGGTTTCCATTTCTATCGTCTGGGGCCAACGGTGTTTGATGAGTTTGGCGCGATTCGTCCCGACATTCGCTTTGCTGAATTGGCGGCCCATGTCTGGTATCTGGAGACGCACACACCATGGAGCAAGCGCAGCAAGTCGCCGCTGCTGGGTGTACACAATGGCACGGCCTATTACCTGCTCTATAACGGCGTACTCGGTGATCGCCGCCCGCAAGGGGGCAACGTGCTGACTGGCCCGGTTCTGGCAGAGTTGCCGGAGCACGATGGCCCCAAGGTGATCTATGGCGAGAGCAGCCGCTTGGGTACGGCGCGTTTGCAGAGCGAGAGCATCACCTTCAAACAGATTCCCTACGACGTGAGGACACGCTAGATGTTCAACCTCAAACACTATCAACAGCAGACCATCAAAGCGTTGGAACAGTTTTTGGCCGATGCCCGTTTGATGCCCGTCGAGCAGGCGTTTTCCAAGAGCCTGGCGGCACAAGGCAAGGGCAGCTACACCTATCGTGGTTATGGTTTTGGTGAAGTGCCTTATGTCTGCCTGCGCCTGCCGACGGGCGGTGGTAAAACCGTGCTGGCTTCACACGCCATCAAGGTGGCGACACGCGCCTATCTGGAACAGGATTACCCGATTGTGTTGTGGTTGGTGCCGACCAACACTATTCAGCAGCAGACGCTGGAGGCGTTGAAGCAGCCGGGCCACCCCTACCGCGCAGAGCTGGACCGCGCCTTTGATCAGCGGGTGCGGGTGCTGGATGCGGATGAGGTGACACAGATTCGCCACCACGATCTTGGTTCGCAGTTGATTGTGGTGGTGAGCACCCTGGCCAATCTGCGCGTGACTGATACCAGTGCCCGTAAGGTCTATGCCTATCACGAAGATTTTGAGCCGCACTTTGTCGGTGTGAATCCAAAAGATGAACGGCTGGAGCGCGTGACGGAGGCTGACCTGAAAGAGAATGGCCTTGGCCCTTCGCAGCTGGGCAAGATCAAATATTCATTCGCCAATCTGCTGGCGTTAAAACATCCGCTGGTGATCATGGACGAGGCGCACAACGCCCGCACGCCGCTGACCTTTGAAACGTTGAAGCGTGTACATCCGGCAGCGGTGATCGAGTTCACCGCCACGCCGGATCAATCGGCAACCTCTGCCTCCAATATGCTCTATCACGTCTCCGCCTCTGAGTTGAAGGCGGAGGATATGATCAAGCTGCCGATCATGCTGACGGAGCATAACGACTGGCAGGCCGCTGTGCGCGATGCGATGCTGACGCGCAACAAACTGGCGCTGGAGGCGCAGAAGGATAGCGACTACATCCGCCCGATTGTGCTGCTACAGGCCGACAAGAAGAACGGCGAAGTGCCGTGGGAAAAATTGAAGGCTTATCTCATGGATGAGCTGAAGATTGAGGATGAACGGATTGCCGTGGTGACGGGCACACAGCGGGAGCTGGACGGCATCAACCTCTTTTCGCCCGAATGCAAGATTGAATACATCATTACCATTGAGGCGCTGAAAGAGGGGTGGGACTGCTCTTTTGCCTACGTCTTTTGTTCGGTGCGTGATGTACGTTCCAGCAAGGATGCGGAGCAGTTGTTAGGGCGGGTATTGCGCATGCCCTTTGCCCGCCGCCGCAAGGTGGAGGCATTGAACCGGGCCTATGCCCATCTGGCATCGCCAAAGTTTTCGGAAGTGGCGAAAACGCTGGCTGATAAGTTGGTGGATATGGGCTTTGAGACGATGGAGGTTCCGGCTCATATTCGTCATGGCGTTCCCGATGATCTGTTTGGCGGTGGTGATTCTGTTGCTATGCCGCCTGAACCACCTCTTACCCTTGATCTGCCCAGCAAACCGGAATTCAAACCAGAGCATGAACCGTTATTGAGCAATGTCTCCATCATTGAAACAGAGAGTGGCTTCAGGCTGGAGGTGAAGGGCAAGCTCGATGACGCCTTGCATGATGAGATTCTGAAGCCATTCAAGGGCGGTGATAAAAAAGAGCTTCTGGGGCAGATAGAGCAACACAATGCCCGCGTTGAGGCGACACTCTCACCCTCTGAGCGTGGCATCCCCTTTGCGCCGTTGCCGCGTCTGTGCGCCGGACAGCAGGGTGAACTTGAGCTGCTGGAGCCGGAGACCTTTCTGTTTTTGAATGGTGACTGGTCGCCGCTGGAGTTTGCCGTTGAGCTGCCCAACTTCTCGCTCAAACAGAGCGATACCACCTTTGAGGTGGATATGGAGGGGCAGAAGGTCACATACCATATTGCCGAAGAAAAGGAGGTTTACAACCTCGACTTGGTCGAAACAGAGATTACCGAAAACGATTTGGTACGTTGGTTGGATCGGCAACTCCGCAACGCCACTCTGAATCAGAGCATTCTTAATCGTTTTTTAATATCGACAATATCTCATTTGATTCGAGACAAGGGCTATACATTAACTGCATTGATTCGTAGTAAATTTCTGTTAGTACGTGCCTTGCGCCAGCGGCTGGTGTTACTGCAAAGCAAAGCAGCGGCTAATGGGTTTCAGCAAACAATGTTTGATAATGTTGTACCGCTTGAGTCCAGCTTCCGTTACAGCTTTGAATTCAAACCGGGACTTTATCCGGCCCGCAGCCCCTTTTATAGCGGGCGCTACAAATTTAAGAAGCACTATTACCCCATCATTGAAGATTTGAAGGTGGAGGGTGAGGAGTTTCTGTGCGCCCAGGCGATGGATGCCAGCCCCAAGGTTAAACATTGGGCCAGGAATCTGGTTGACCGGCAACAGGCTTCTTTCCGTCTGCCGCTGGCCAATGGCTGGTTCTATCCTGACTTTGTGGCAGAGCTGGAGGATGGCCGCCTGTTCGTGATCGAGTACAAGGGCGAACCTTACAAGACCAATGACGACTCACGCGAGAAAAAGGCCGTGGGCAATATCTGGGCAGAGAAGAGCGGTGGCAAGTGCCTCTTCCTCATGGCGGAAGAATCCGACCAAAAGGGCAGAAATGTTTACCAGCAGCTTGATGCTGTTATTGGATAGTGCGTTGCGTACAGTTATTGACAGAACTCCAAGTAACTACAGCCCCGACAGGGGCGGTTGTAAAATTTGTAATCAGTAGGTCGGGGGTTCGATTCCCTCCGCCGGCACCATCTTCGATATTGTCTTATCCATGTGATAAGCGTTGTTTCAGACCTCCTCTATCCTATAGATCCGCCCTTATGTTCTGCAGATACTCAACAAGCTCATGAACATGGGTGCTCGGGTTATCTGAATTATTGGCCTTCGCATATATCAGCGCTTTGGAGGCGTGCGCCTTGGCCCGTGGCAATTGATCAACTAGCCGGTCGAAAACAGAGCCGTCGCCCTTTTGATAGTCCGGAATATATTTCCGCAATTTATCTGCCACCCTATCCCCTGTACTCTTTGTTCCAGCAGCACGAAAGGGCGCGGTGGTGTAATCAAAGTGCAGTAACAGCCAGTATTCAAAACAGGGGACGGAAGTGATGGCCACAAAGATATCTTTAGGTTTGGCTGCGGCTATCTTATCCAGGGCTTGCTGATAGGTGTCGTGTGCATCCCTATCAAAAACACAAAACACTTTGTCAAATGGGTCGCCCGCATGCTGCTCATCCCGATAACGCTGCATGGCATATTCGACAATAGAAAGGGGGCTGGAGCCACACTCGCCAGTTACATAAATATTGGCGCTGTTTAACGCCAGATGGTCTTTCAGCGCCTCGAAATAATTGGGTTCTGTTTTCTCGCCTTCACACACGATCAACACTTTGGCATAGGATGCGCGCTTGGCTTTTTTACGGGCAAGGTCGCTGCCCTGTCTGGCTTTGCGTTTATGGTGAAGATTATCCGTACCCATGGTGTTAGCCTGCTTTTAACTTGCGTACATAAGGCAAAGCGCCATAACGCCCGGCAAGATAGGTCATCTCAAGATTTTCCCTACCCTTGCGAGGACTAAAGTCCGTCAGCGGGAAAAGGGTCGTGGAACGATGATCGCTCTTCTCGCAGAACCACACTTGATCTCGGCGAAACACCTCCTGATTCAGGATGGAGGTTTCATGAGTAGTAAACACCAATTGGGCATTCTTGGGATTGGTTTCGTCACTGTGGAACAGCTCCACCAGAAACTGCACCAGTTTGGGGTGCAGGTTGTCGTGCAACTCATCAATGAAAAGCACATAGCCATTTTTCAGCGTATCCAGCCACGGCCCTGCAAACGAAAAGAGCTTTTGGGTGCCATCGGACTCCTCCTCAAAATCAAAAGCGATGGGCTTGCCGGTGGAATCCTGATGCACCGTATTCAATTCAGCAAGCACCTCCTTCCCTTCCATCTTTTTGACAATCATTGCCTTGATCTCATCCGACATACCCTTGGGCAGATCGCTGGCATCGAACACTTTTCTCTCAATTAACACATCCTGAATATCAATATCCGCCGCTCTAAGAAACGCCAACACTTTGGCCTTGTTTACAGACTCACCACACAATGACGCAGTAAAACCTGGCCCCCAACCTGCAATGCTTGTTGTGCGCAATGTTTTCTTGAACCAATCATAAACGGGCTGTAGCTGCTGGCTGTTTAACTGAACAGCTGTAGACAAGAACAGCGCATTACTACGAGTAGAATCCTCCCATAGCTGCTTTTGTCCTTGCAGGGCGCTGCCCATATCCCAGTCATACCCCCCCTTCTTTTCATTCCAACGTCGGGCGAACCAGTGCTGGGCTCGCACTTTGGGATAGGCGATCAGCCACTCCTCGATAATCTGCACCCGTGTCGCGGAAAAACCATATTGATAGCGCACCCCCTCCGCGATAAAGATCACCTCGAACTCCGTGGGCGCCATTGCAGATTGAGGATCAAGCCTGAAGGGACTCACTGGCACTTCATCGCCCCGCTGCCATTCGGTGGCCGACTCCACGACGATATCCTTCATAGTGCGCAACGCCAGTAGCAGATTGGATTTACCCGCCGCATTAGGGCCGTAGATAGCGGCCGATCTGAGCAAACCCAAACCAGGCAACTCACTTGGCGTAAAGGTGTTCTGATCTAACCCCTTGGATTCCTTAAGCTTGGATTTGGCCAAACTTAATGTTTGCCGCGATTGGATAGACCTGAAATTCGTCACGCTGAACTCAATCAACATGATCACCTCCTTTAAATTCATAAAAACGCCACAATTACAGCCATCAAGCAATATTACATTAATTTTATATATGTTATTGACATTTTTTGTCAATTATCGCCAATTAACTGGCGTTGGATGCTTTGCGGCGTAACCCGGGGATACTTTCCGTCCCCCTGATTGCGCCCACAACGCCACTGGCGGACAATAGCGACATGCGCTTACCCACGCCGATGCTTCCCAATCTCATAGTGTTGCGCCTTGCGCTCGGTATGGCGCTCTTGTTTGCGCATAGCCTGCCCGCCCATGCCCTGCTGGCCGGGGCTGCGCCAGACTCTCCGGCGCAACGTGTTGACCCCAACACCATTTCTTCGCCTTGGTCAGGTGTCGGAAGCCTGTCGGTCAATGGCGGGACCTTCAGCGCGGTGGTGATCGGCCCTCGCCATGTACTCACCGCTGCCCATGTGGTGAATGGCGTGGCGCCCGATAAAATTGTGTTTAACCTCAACTACGGCGCCGATCTGTCGCACCGCATCCAGGCCAAGGCGGTATTTGTACACACGGATTACACCGGCTACAACAAAAATGACATCACCCGGGATGATATAGCCGTGGTGCAGCTCGGTGAGGCGGTACCGGAGGGTGTGGCCATTTATGGCCTCAATACATCGCCTCCCGCGCCCGGTATGACGCTGACACTGGTGGGATACGGCGCCAGCGGAAACGGCGTGGAGGGCATCACCATGGGCGGTAATCCCACCGTAAAAAGGACTGGCAAGAATAATGTGGACGGGGTGGTGCCAGACGATGAGGGCAGTAAGCGCCTGGAGGCCTATATATATGATTTTGACGGTCCGGAGGGAACATCCAATCGGGGTGGCGGTTCCACCTTGGGCAACAGCATCGAAACCACGGTGGGCGGCGGCGATTCGGGCAGCCCGGCCTTCGTCGAATCAGGTGGACGCTGGATGCTTGCGGGCATCAATACCTTTCAGCTCGGCGCGACCGCGCCGAAGTTCGGCTCAGGCGGCGGGGGGATGTTGGTGTCCAGCTACGCGGAGTGGATTCATAGCGTTTTAAGCCGCTTCACGCACGTGACAGCCGGGCAAAAATAAATCTCGCCACCCATCATGTCCCTGGCATGTGCACTATAAAGCCCGCGCCGCCCATTTCACTTTTGCCGACTTCCAGCTTTCCATCGTACACGCGCAGGATGTCCTGCACCACCGCAAGGCCAATACCATGGCCGTTGATGGTCTCGTCGGCGCGTACACCGCGTTGCAACACCCGATCGGCATTTTCTAGGGGGATACCCTGCCCGTCGTCTTCCACCCGCAGTTCCAGCCCGGAGTGCCGGTGAAAGGCGTCGGCAAGGGGGCGGGCGGTTATTACAACGCGGTGATTGCACCATTTGCAGGCGTTATCCATCAGGTTGCCCAAAAGCTCCATCAGATCACCTTCGTCGCCATAAAACACCGCGCCCTCCGCTATCTGGATGGAAAAGTGAATGCCCTTGTCGGCATAAACCTTGCCCAGCGAAGCAGCGATCCTTTCCACTACCGTGCTGACGTTCACCGGCGCTGCGAGTGCGGTGCGGCCCGACGCTGCGGCGCGCTGGAGCTGGTATTCGACGATCTGTGTCATGCGGTCTACCTGTTCCTGCACAGTGCGGCGCAACTCCTCGATGGAGCTTTCGCTTTCCACGGAGCCGCGCACGACGGCGAGCGGGGTCTTCAGGCTGTGGGCAAGATCACCCAGTGTATGGCGATAACGGTCCAACTGCGCATGACTGGCGCGTATCAGAATATTGAGGTTGTCGGTCAGGCCGCGCAGTTCTTGCGGATAACGGCCTCCCAGCTGGGTAGCCTGCCCGGCCTCGATGGCCGCCAGATCGGTGGACACGCGGCGTAACGGCGCAAGACTCCAACGCAGAATGCTGCCTTGCACCGCCAGCAGCAGCAGCGCCACACCGCCCAGCCAGCCCCACAGGCTGCGCCGGAAGCTGTTGACCTGCACATAAAAGCTGTTCATGTTCTCGGCAACACTAAAGGTAAAACCACGCTGCTTGCCCTTCACTTTCCAGGACAAGCCAAAACCCAGCGCATACAGGGGTGTGCCATCCGAGGCAATGACGCGTTCAAAGCGATTGGTTCCCATCTCCAGGCCGAGAGTGAAGGGTATCGTCAATCCCACCATGGAAGGCGAACGCAGCGCCTGCTTGCCATCATGCGAGGCTATCTGCCCGTAAATACCCGACCCTGGCGTGGCAAATCCGGCGTCGGGCATCTCCTTCGATACGCTCATCACACCATTTTTGTCCAGCTCGGAGGCGGCGAGCAGCGCATAGATATGGCCTTGCAGACGGTCGCGCATGGCGGCTTCGGCGCTGGTACGAAACGCCTTGTCGAGCGTAAAGCCGGTGAGTCCAAGGAACGCCGCCAGCACCAGGCTCCCCGCGATCAACAAACGGGCGTTAAGGGAGAACATTGGAATTACGCGCCAGGGTAAAACGATAGCCCCGTCCGCGCAGGGTTTCGATGGGTTGGAGCACCCCTTCCGGGTCAAGCTTGCGCCGCAAGCGCCCCACCAGCACTTCGAGGACATTGCTGTCGCGGTCGAAGTCCTGATCGTAGAGGTGTTCGGTAAGTTCGGCCTTGGACACGACTTCACCGTTATGCAACATCAGGTATTCAAGCAGGTTATATTCATACGCTGTCAGATCCACAGCCTGGCCATACGCGCTGACCTGCTGGGAGACGGTATCCAATGCCACCGGCCCACAACGCAGCACCGGCTGCGACCAGCCCGCCGCACGGCGCAGCAGCACCTTGATGCGCGCCAGCAGTTCCTCCATGTGAAACGGCTTGACCAGATAATCATCGCCGCCGGCCTCCAGCCCTTCAACCTTCTCCTGCCACCGCCCGCGCGCGGTCAGAATCAGGATAGGGAAGGTTTTTCCCGCAGCGCGCAAACGCTGGATAACTTCGATACCTGACAGCTTGGGCAAGCCCAGATCCACCACAGCAACATCGAAGGGGAATTCCGACCCCAGATACAGGCCTTCCTCCCCGTCTGATGCCGCATCCACGGCATAGCCATCCTCGCGGAACCGTGTCAGCAACTGCTCGCGCAGCGAGGCTTCGTCTTCAATGACCAATATTCGCATCGCCCACCATTCGCTCTTTATTCAAACCGTTTACCGCCCTCTGGCTCGACCATGAAGATGCGCACCTGCCCGGAGGCGGTGAGCACCTTGATGCGGAACATCGCTCGGCCTTGCATCTCCGCCGCATCTGCCGACACCACCCGCCCCGCCGTTGCCTGACGCACCTCGGCGGCAGCGTCATCGAGCGTCAATTGCCGCCGTTGATGTTCCGATCCATGTGCGTCCATACCCGCTGTGGATGGCGCGGCGTGGACGGGCATCACCCACACTACCAATAGCGCCGCCAGCCCGCCACATTTTAATGTACGCGCGATCCACTCCGGTATATCAATCATCATATGACACCATCATCGAGCCGACCCTGATCGTCGATCCGGGATGACGATCGGTACGGGTTACATAGGTTTGCCCTCTGTAGCGGTACGTGACGCGGTAACCGGCGACGCGCTCGCTTTCATCATACTGGGTGATGGTGCGGCAGCGCTGATTCACCACGGGAGCGGGGCGCCCATTTCTGCCGTTCATCTCATGGCCGATGGACGCGCCCACCAGCGTCCCAAGCAGCGTTGCGGCATCTCTGCCGCGCCCTTCACCCACCTGATTGCCGACCACGCCACCCACTATACCGCCAAGAATCATCGCGCCTGCAGCATCATTGTGACCGCGCCCGGAATAAGCCACTTGCTCATCCCAGCATTGCTGCCGGGCGTAGGGCGTGCGTGAAATTTCGATGATGGGGTCGACATCGATAACCCTGGCAAAATCATCATAACGACGCTCATGGCCGTGACGCTCATGACGGCCATAACCACCATCGTAATAGCCCCTGTCATAGGAGCGGTCATGGCGATCATAGCGATTCTTGTCATTATCGGCGACGGCATTAAACGAAGCGGCAAGGGATGATAAGGCAAGACCCAAAACAAGCATTGAGGACTTCATTGTTGTCTCCTCCGGTAAGTTGGAACGCCTGATCATTGCAGGCGATTACAGACTATCCTATCGAGGATGAACAGGGGCTGAATGAAACCAAAAAGGAGGCTGAAATATATCTTAATATATTGAAAAATATAAATAAATATCCTTTTTGTCGACCATAAAAAACCCCCCTCACGCGGCGCCCGAAAAGACGCTGCATGAGGGAGGCGGGGTGACATCCTTCCCCGTAAGGGGGGATGTTATCCGGCTATTACTTGGCCAGACCCAATACGAAGGTCACCAGCTTCTCGATATCCGCATCGGCAACGCGGGGGGAGTAGGGAGGCATCGGGACGCCGCCGGTTACGGCAGTCCAGTTGCCCTTGCCGCCAGCCTTGACCTTGGCGATCAGGGCAGCCTTGGCGCCTGCATCACCCTTGTACTTATTGGCAACATCCTGCCAGGCAGGACCAACAACCTTCTTCTCTACGCTGTGGCAAGCGAGGCAACCACTGGCCTTGGCCAGATCCAGGCCTTCAGAAGCAAAAGACGGCAATGCAGCAACCGACAGAGCGGCACCCAGAACAAGCGCTTGAACTTTCATTATCTTCTCCTAATCAAATTACCGAATAATTTACCGGCGACCCAACGTATTCACCGACCATATAGAGAGCATGGCCTGCTCTCGTTGTTCCTTCCGCTGGCTGAAGTTTTCTCTCCAGCTTGGGCACAGATTACATCGGCCAAGCTGAACCGAAGCTGAATGGAGAACGCCTCAAAAAGAAATATCGTCCAGTAGCTCAACCCAATGCCTGACCGGCACATCCGACCGGCTTTGCAAATGGGTCAGACAACCGATGTTGGCAGTGGCGATGACAGCAGGCGCGCCGGACTGCAACGCGGCGAGTTTGTTTTGCAGCAGTTGCTGGGAAAGCTCTTTTTGCAAGATGGAGTAGGTACCCGCCGAACCACAGCACAGATGCGCGTCAGGCACGGGGGTTAGCTCGTAGCCGCAGGTTTGCAGGATATTTTCCACAACGCCGGGCAGTTTTTGGCCATGCTGCAAGGTGCATGGCGAATGAAAAGCGAGTTTTGGGCCTTTAGCGTTGCTGAAGTGTTTTGCCAGGCCGTCCTTTTCAGCCAGCAGCACTTCGGAAATATCCCGGGTAAGCGCAGAAACACGCGTGGCTTTTTCGGCATAGGCCGGATCATCACGCAGGATGTGGCCATATTCCTTCACCAGGGCGCCACAGCCGCTGGCAGTCATGACTATGGCCTCCGCACCCGCTTCGATATGCGGCCACCAGGCGTCGATGTTGTGGCGCATGAAATCCATGCCTTCTTCGTGAGCATTGAGATGATGACTCACCGCTCCACAGCAGCCTGCCCTATCGGCGCGTAGCAGTGAGATGCCCAGACGGTCGAGCACGCGCGCTGTGGCGGCGTTGATGTTGGGGGCGATGGCAGGTTGCGCGCAGCCGTCCAGCACCACCATTTGCCGGGTGTGGCGTGGCGCGGGCCAGAACGTGGAGGGATGACGCGACGGTATGGAGGCGCGCATCGCCGCCGGCAACAATGGACGCACCATCTGACCCAACCTGAGCAGCGGCGTGAAACGGCTGGAATAAGGAATCACCGCGCGCAGCACACGACGCGTGACGCGCTCCTGCCATGGGCGTGTCACGCGCTCTTCCGCCACGGCGCGTCCTATATCCACTAACCGGCCATACTGCACACCGGAAGGGCACGTGGTCTCGCAGGCGCGACACGTCAGGCAGCGGTCAAGGTGGAGCTGGGTCTTGCGGCTGACTGTCTCGCCTTCCAGCATCTCCTTGATGAGGTAGATACGGCCGCGCGGGCCATCCAGCTCATCGCCCAGCAATTGATAGGTGGGGCAAGTGGCCGTGCAGAAACCGCAATGCACGCAGGCGCGCAGGATGCTGTCTGCCTCCTGGCCTTGCGGGGTGTTTTTGATGGAATCGCTAAGCTGGGTTTTCATGGATGTTTCACAAAATGCGCGTTTTCCTCTTTGGATAAAGAGGGGCGGGGGTCAGATGTAGGGTGTTAGTGTTCGTATTGCTCAATCACTTCAGCTTCATCGCGTGCCGAAGCATACCACTCCTGCATGGCGGGCAAGGCTTGCACGGCATTGACATACGCGGCGCTGACCGGAGCGAGCGGCACGTCGTAGGTAATAAAGCGCGTGGTCACTGGCGCGAACATGGCGTCGGCGATACTGAACTGCCCGAACAGAAAATCTCCGTCACGGCCGAAACGTGCGCGGCAGTCATTCCAGATGGCCGTGATGCGGTCGATGTCTTCCTGCACGCCGGGCGCACGGCCCTTGCCAGGATAGTGTTTCCGGCAATTCATGGTCATATTCTGCCGCAGATTGGCAAAGCCGGAGTGCATCTCCGCACTCACCGAACGTGCCACTGCGCGCGCTTCCATGTCTTTTGGCCAGAGCAGGTGCTCGGGAAACTGTTCTGCAATGTATTCACAGATCGCCAGCGAATCCCATACCGTCAGACCGCCATCTCGCAAGGCGGGCACCTTGCCCGATGGCGAATATTTGAGCATTTCCGCTTGCCAGTCCCCGACATACAAAGGGATTCGCATTTCCTTAAACGGAATGCCGGCGTGCTTCAGCAGCAACCAGGGACGCAATGACCAGGAAGAGTAATTTTTGTTGCCGATGACAAGAGTTAATTCGCTCATACGCAATCTCCTTGCTTACCGTTGATGACCGGATCACCCCTCCGAATACATCCGCCCCGGATTGAGTATCCCGTGAGGATCGAACGCCGCCTTGAGCCGCAGGTGCAGGGCCATTAAAGCCGGTGATAAGGGATGAAACACCGCCCCCTGGCGGTCACCGCCACGAAACAGGGTGGCATGGCCGCCTGCCTTGGCGGTGAGCTCACGGATCGTCGCGGGTGCGCAGCTCGTCTTGAGCCAGCGCTGCGCGCCGCCCCAGTCTAGCAGCCATTCTCCAGGCAGGTCGAGGGGCGGTGTCGCGGCGGGCACCGATACGCGCCACAACGGGGCATCGCCTTGAAAGAAGATACACGCGTGGTCTCGCACTCCACGCCAAAAGGCAGCGCCATCGGCAGCTAATTCTCCACCCAGCTTTTCACGCGCGGCATTCAGCGCCGCCGTGCTTCCTGAAAGGCGCAAATACAGCCTCCCACCATCAAATGCCGCGCCGGAGAGCGGCAGCGGCTGGCCTGCCCAGGCGTTCATACGTCGGATAGCGTCAAGGGCTGAGCATTCGAATAGCAGGGTCTGTTCAGACTCAGGACGTGGCAATACCTTGAGCGAGACCTCCAGCAAAATGCCCAGCGTGCCCAGGCTACCCGCCATAAACCGCGACACATCAAAACCCGCGACATTTTTCATCACTTGTCCACCGAAACCCAGAATCTCACCCTTGCCGGTCAGCACCTTGACGCCCAGCACGAAGTCGCGCGCACTGCCTGCATAGGGACGACGTGGGCCGGACAGGCCAGTGGCAATGGCGCCGCCCATGGTGGCGGCACCTGAAAAATGGGGCGGATCGAAGGGCAGCATCTGGTTGTGCTTGGCGAGCAAGGCCTCGACATCGGCAAGTGTGGTGCCCGCACGGGCGGTGATGACCAACTCGGTCGGCTCATAACTAATCACGCCTCGGTGCCCTGTCACAGACAGGGGTTCACCCTGTGGCGCGCGGCCATAAAAAGTCTTGCTGCCGCCGCCTACAATCTGCAAGGATCTGTTTTGTGCAATGGCATCAAGCACGCTGGCCTGGAGCGCGGCACTGATGTCGGCATCAGGTGTCATTTCAAAACCGCTCCAGTTCTGGATGAGACAGCTTGCCGCCATGCACATGCATGGCGCCGAACTCGGCACAGCGGTGCAGTGTGGGTACAGCCTTGCCGGGGTTGAGCAAGCCTTGCGGGTCAAACGCATGTTTAACCGCGTGAAACTGGGTTAGCTCGGCGGGCGCGAATTGATGGCACATCTGACCGATCTTTTCCATGCCCACGCCATGTTCACCGGTAATGGTGCCGCCCACCGCGACGCACAGGTCGAGGATCTTGCCGCCGAATTCTTCGGTGCGCTCCAGCTCGCCGGGCTTGTTGGCGTCATACAGGATCAACGGGTGCAGATTGCCGTCTCCAGCGTGAAAGACATTGGCAACCGGCAGGCCGTATTCTTGCGACAGCTCAGCGATGCGCGATAGCACTTCAGAAAGACGCTTGCGCGGGATAGTGCCATCCATGCAGTAATAATCAGGCGAGATGCGCCCCACCGCCGGAAACGCGGCCTTGCGCCCTGCCCAGAACTTGAGGCGCTCGGCCTCGTCGCGCGCGGTACGCACCTCGGTCGCGCCTGCCTGCTTCACTATCTCACGCACCTTGAGTATCTGATCGGACACTTCTTCGTTCGCGCCGTCCACCTCGCACAACAGAATCGCGGCAGCGTCCACCGGATAGCCCGCGTGTATGAAATCTTCAGCGGCGCGGATCGCCAAGTTGTCCATCATCTCCAGGCCGCCGGGCACGATGCCCGCGCCAATGATGCTGCCAACCGCCTCGCCCGCCTTCACCACATCGTCGAAGGCTGCCAGCACCACTTGGGCGCGCTCGGGCTTGGGCAACAGCTTCACGGTGACCTCCACGATCACTCCCAGCAGACCCTCCGAGCCGGTCATCAGCGCGAGCAGATCGTAGCCTGGAGCATCCAGCGCGGCCCCTCCTATCTCCAGCAACTCGCCATCCATGGTCAGCACCTTCAACCCCAACACGTTATTCACCGTGAGGCCGTATTTCAGGCAATGCACCCCGCCGGAGTTTTCCGCCACATTGCCACCGATGGTACAGGCGATTTGCGAAGAAGGGTCGGGGGCGTAATACAATCCATAGGGCGCGGCGGCCTGCGAAATGGCTAGATTTCTCACTCCCGGCTGTACACGGGCAATGCGGTTTGCAGGATCAACTTCAAGAATGCGCATGAATTTGGCCAGGCTCAACACCACGCCGTTGGCCAACGGCAGCGCCCCGCCCGATAAACCCGTGCCCGCACCGCGCGCCACCACAGGCACGTTCGTGTCATGACACACACGCAACACCGCGCGCACCTGCTCCACCGTCTCCGGCAGGCACACCGCCAGCGGCAGTTCACGGTAAGCGGATAGACCGTCACACTCGTAAGGGCGCAGATCCTCCGCGTCGGACAAGACGGCACTGGAGGGCAGGATGCGGTGCAGGGCAGTGATTAATGCCTGAGTATCGAACGCCAATGTTTTCATCAACCGGGCAACATAAACCGTCGGCATACCAGCGCCAGCGTATCGTCATCCCCCACATTCCCCGGAAAAATCACCACCGGCATATCCGGAAAGCGCGGATGATCGGCAGGGCAGCGCACCACCGAAACACCGGGCGCGACCTGGCCGAGCACGCGAGCGGCGCGTAATGCAAGGCCAGAACTCAGCATGTCGTTGGAGGTGATGCCGCCCTTGCCGATCAGGAAACCCAGTTCTTGTGGCAGGTTGCGTATCACGTCCATTAACAGGGCAGATACGGCCTCGCCAAAGGCCAGGCGTGATTCCTGATCGGGGAGTTGCACCTCGCCGCGACTTGTATACACCACCGCTGTTTTGCCAGCTTCATACGCTGCACTGATGTGCTTTAACGTGTCTTTCAACACGATGTCGCGCTCCGCCGGAATCCGCCGCACATTGACTTCAACACCTGTAACGCCGGCCTCCTCCAACAGCCGTGCCAACTGGCGGCTGCTCTTGTCTACGTGAGAACCAACAACCACGGCACCGGGACGGTGATTGCGCGTGAAACGGCTCATTGCCTCGGCAGCCACCGGCTGGGGTGGCAAATCAGCCAATGCCTTCACCAGGCTCGCCGCGCTACGGAACAGGAAGCGCTTGCCTTGACCTGCCGCCACACGCACATCCGCCGTGAAGCGCGCCAGGTCGTCGTAATTCTCAGCATCCACTACGCCACAACGATTGCCTTCCAGGGCCAGCAACCTGTCAAGCACGCCATGACGGATATCCGCCAACAGAAAGCGCTCGACCTCATCTGCTGAAGTACGATCGCCCGTCTTTTCTTCCACATAGTCGGGGAGGTAGCTGTAACGGTAGCCAAACACCGAGTCGCGTGCAAACTCGGTTTCATGCACGGGGACATCCACGCCATTCACTTTGAGGTAATGGATGCTGTCACGGGTAACGCGCCCGCCCTCGAAGAAAGCAGGGACAAGAAAATGCGCATCGAACGGCCCTAGCTCTGCGGCGATCACATCGGTTTCGACCGGGTAGTGACCGCGCAGCGTTGAATCGGAGCGGCTCACCAGCATCGGGTTGATACCTGTCCCAGTCAGCGCTATTTTCAGATTGCGGCACACTTCACGCGTCACTTCCGCAGCACGCTCGGCACTCATGCCTCGCGTGTTGGTAAGCACGAAGAACAGCGGCGCGGCATCGGCCAATGCCTCTTTGAGGGCATCGACATCCCAGCGCGTCAGCAACAGGCAACCGTGAACGGTCTGTGAACCGGTGGGGTCGTCGTCAAGGACGATGATTTTGGTTGTGGTCATTGCGCGGCCTTAGGAAACTCAAGCTATTGTGTTGCTACGCAACGCTGGGTGGGTTGCGCAAAAAGCGCGAACCCACCCTACCTTTGGCTACTTTATTGCCGAATCACTTCTACTTGGCAATAATCTTGTCTTTGATCTTGTCATAGACCGACTGGGGAATGATTTTATTTTTCACCAGATCATCCTTGGCCTTGTAAGGGCGCCCCTTAATAAGGTCTTTGGCCCTGGCTTCACCCACGCCGGACAAGGTGGTCAACTGCTGTTCGGTGGCTGTGTTGATGTCGAGCTTTTCCGTGGTGGTTGCCTGGGCGGGAGCGGGCGCGGCAACAGAAACGTTAATGCTGAGGACGGCCAGCGCAGAGAACACAATTGCGGAGAACAATTTTTTCATCTGATTTCCTTTCGTAGACGTCGATGGAGCGATGTATCAGGCGCAGCACACCGGGCCTGCGTCTGACACTTTATACACCTTACTTCAAACCCCTGCCAGATCCCGTGCCCGTTGCGCCAGATTATCTCCCGACAGACCGTTAAAGCTCATGATCTCGGCGGGCGAGGCGGTGGTCTCGCCGCGCTTCCAGGCGAACACATCACGCTTCGGCGCGCGGGTACGCAACATGACCGGTTCCAGCGTGCCACTGGGTCCGCCGCTCACGCCCAACAGAACATCGCCATCGAACAATGCGTTGAAATGGTCGTCGTCGAGGAACAGATTGTCCGGCTCCGAACAGGTGTCCCAGGCCACATCGGTGGGGCGATAGAGGCGGCGCGGGTTGACCACGGCGACGATCTTCACGCCAAAGCCCGCAGCCTTCAATTTTTCCGCCGCCTCGAACACGGGCAGCAGGATCATGTCACCCACCACCGCGAACACCACTGTCTTCACACCGGAATGCTCAAACAGCGTGATGGCACCGTCCGCCAGCGCACGGCGGCTCTGTTCGAGCGTGGTGCGGACCGGCAACGGGCTCTTTGATGCCGTGATGATGATGCCCTTGTTATAGCTGTCCAGCGCCCAGGCATAGGCAGCCTGAATCATGTTGGCGTCCACCGGGAACACCGGGAACAGGTTGCCGTTGCGCATCATGGCGGCGAAGTAGGCCTCGATCTCCGGGCGCTGATGCGTCCAGCCGTTACGGCCCTGCTCCAATGCGCCAGCGGTAAACAGCGTGACAACGCTGGGTGTCTTGCGGCGCAGTTCGGCCATGGCCTGGGTCACGGTCTGAAGAATCGGCAGGCCGTTGATGGCAAAGCTCTCATAGGAGCACCACAGGCTGCGACTGCCGAACAGCGCCAACCCCACCGCCAGCCCCGCGCAGGCGTCTTCGTTGAGCGGCTCGTAGACCTGGCCGTTAGGCGTCTGGTGATACAGGGCATCTTCCGTGGGATGACGAATCTTCAATGCCTCATTGATGTTGCCGATACCGGAAGCCTCGTTGCCGTCGGCATTGGTCACCAGAAAGCGCGCGTCCTGCTTGCCTACCGCACCCACCATCGCACCCATCGCCGTGGTCGGCGGCTTGTTCTCGCCCAGCGCAAACTCCTGCAAGGGCAAATGGGTGATCGGCGTCAGCGCCAGCACGGATTCTGTCACTGCGGTGCGCGCGGCAGGACCGCCACCAGCGCGGCTGAAGTTGTCACGCACAATCTGCCACGCTTGCGGGGCAAGTGCGCGGCGCTTGAGTCCTTCCACGACATCGACGTTTTCAAGTGTGTGCTGGGGATAAAGGTTGTGTGATTTCGCGCCCAGCGCATGCACCCCCGAGCCCTTGAGCTGCTTGACAATAAAGGCCGTGAGCTTGCCGCCCAGCGCGGACTGTGCCGCCTCATTCATGGTTTCCAGCATGGCACGGGTGAACGCCAGGCGATTGCCCATCGAGAAGCGGGTACTATCCACAAACGCACCGCTTTGGCCCGCGTCATCAAAATTCTTGGCATCCACCAGATACACGGACTCAAAGCCGTGCCCCTTCCAGTAGGCAATCATCTCCTCGTCGGTGAACAACGAGACCATTGCGTGATGCTCCTGGCTGTAGCCATTCCAGATCAGCACCGGCAGGAAGTTAGTGATAGTGGGAAAAGCAACGTGGAAGTGCATCATGGCATTCAGGATGTACGGCTCGCCCATGCCGCCATCACCGAGTGTGAAGGGGAACAGCGTGCCGGGGTGCAGCATAGCCCCCGCCATGGCGAAATGCTGGCCCTGCCCCAGTGGCCCCGCAGGCGCGAGAATGCCGGGGATGGCGCCAGAGAGGTGACCCAGCAAACCGTGCTTCTCGCGGAAGCGCGCACGCAGGTCTTGCACCGTATTGATGCCCATCTCCTCCAGCGAGGAATCCATGAACATGGCGCTGTAAAAACCGGGGGCATGGTGTCCCACCTCTGTGACGATATTGGTGTGTCCCAGCATCACCAGCGAGGTGTAGGCCTCGGCGCTGCTGGCAAATCCACCCGGATGGCCGGAGGCCTTGGAGCCCGTCATTTGCAGGGTGAGATAGCGTAGCGCATCCGCCCCCAGCAGGGTTTGGAATACCGCGCGCGAATCGCTGGGATCAGCCACGGCGTTCTGCCCTGCGGCGATGACCGGATGTGCGGCATATTCCTCAAAGCCGGGCAGGGCTTCCGCGAAGTATTGAATGCCTTCACAGAAAGCCGGGATGCTGGTTGCGGTTGGGGTACCCATGGCGACGCTCCTAAGTTATGCAAAAGAATGTTGAAAATATAGTATCCTCCCGTATATTATCTCGCAATATGTAATAGTTTTCATAATGTGAAATGAAAGAAAAAGCTACCAGCTCCATACAAGTTATAGACCGCATGGCCCAACTGCTGGACGCCATCGCCCAAGCGCACGGCCCCGTCAGCCTGAAGATTCTCTCCGCCGAAACCGGGCTACATCCCTCCACAGCCCACCGTATTCTGGCGGCATTAGGCGAGCATGGGCTGGTAGAGCGCACCGAGGCCAGTCACTACCGGCTGGGCATCAAATTGCTTGGCCTTGCCAGTCGGGTGGAGCAGCGGGTGGACCTTAAACGCGAGGCCTTGCCGATCATGGAATGGCTGCGCAGCGAACTGGGCGAAACCGTCAACCTCACTGTGCGCGACGGCGATGAAGTGGTCTACGTGGAACGGGTCTCCAGCCACAAAATGATCCGCGTCGAGCAAGTCATCGGCGGCCATGCACCGCTGCACGTGACCGCGGTGGGCAAGCTGTTTCTTGCATTTGACGGAAAAGCAGACTGCCTCGCCTACGCCCGGCGCACCCGCCTACCCGCCTACACCCCCACCACCCTTACCCAGCCCGAGCAATTATGGGATGAAGCAAAACGCTCATTGGAACGAGGCTACGCCCTGGATAACGAAGAGGCCGAAACCGGCGTCGGCTGTATCGGCGTGCCGGTGCTGGATGCCAGCGGCAAAATGGTCGCAGGCCTATCAGTCTCCGCACCCATTGCACGGCGCAGTGACGAATGGATAGCGGTGACGATTACCGCCGGCAAGCGGCTCTCCGCACGGCTGGGGTATTTTGGCGGGGGATCATGACTGGCATCATCCTAAAAACGGCAGTTGGACGGGGTGGAGTGTGCGGTTTTCGGCGACGACGCGGAATGGTTGTTCCATTCCAAGGAGTTGCAACGCTGCCATGCGCACTGAAAATCGTGCAATCCGCCCCGTAGCGGGCTTCACCAAACAGGTGAACCCGCAGGGCGCGATAAAGTCTCACAAAACATATTGCTAGCCGTCCAGAGAAGCGGTCAACTGCCGTTTTTAGGATTATTTCTCAATGACAGTCGCTCAGTAGCTTGCACAGTACCGTCTAAGCAGCGTAGCAGTAGTAGCCGAATTTCGCGCCGTCTGTGACAACGCCTTGTTCATAGGATTCTGAAAGGCTGCTCCCGTGGATCGGCAAACGCTGTCTATCTATCCTTATGCCACCGCCCACATGGCCGATAGCAGCTCCGCCTGCGCCAGCACCGTCTTGGTCGCTTCGTCCTGCAAGTCCGGCGGGAAGCCATGCTTTTTGAGGATGCCCTTCACCATTACAAAAATATCAGGGGTTTTTACGGGGCAAAGGGGATACCCAAATCATCTATTTCCGCTGCACAGGTATACGTGGCATGACGGGACGTGGGGTTTGGATTGCTGCGGGGGCGTTATACAGGAAAATCCATTCCGCATAGGATTTCTTGCCCGCCAACGATTCCAGACCGACGGGAAAGTTGGCGGTCTTTAAAGATTTTTGTTTGCTTGAGCTGACAACACCGGTGATACCGCCATCAATTGCGCGGATTACACGCCACTCCCGCTCACCACTACCCATCGGGTCCGCATACAGGGCACGAATGTGACGCTTGCCAGGAAAGCGCGGGTCTTTCAGTAGATCGTTTAGCGAGCGCGGAAAGGTAAACGTATTAAGTTGCTTGCCGGCCTGATAATAGCTTTTTATCGCATTCTGATACGCCAGGCCACGGAAAAGCAATTCCGTCTCTCTCTCGGCCTGCATAACCCGCGATGTGATGGTGGCTGCAACCCCGGCCATCAGGCCGGTTATTACAACCGCGACCAGCACCATTACATAGGTAAATCCAGCCTGGCTATTTCTTGTCGATCTCCCAGCTATTGATATCCTTATTTTCATTTTCGCCACCCTCTTTACCATCCGCGCCCAGAGATAAAATATCATAGCCACCATTGTGTCCAGGAGCACGGTATTGGTATGGATTTCCCCATGGATCATTTGGTACGTCTTTTTTAAGATAAGGCCCCGCCCACTTTTCATCGCCTTCCGGCTTTACACGCAGCGCCAAAAAACCCTGTTGCGTCGTTGGAAAGTGTCCGTTGTCGACAAAATAGGTATCGAGAGCTGTCATGAAATTTTCAATCTGGCTGCGCGCCGCCGATTGTTTTGCCGGATTGATGCGCTGGAACAACGCAGGGCCTACCAAAGCCGCTAACAATCCGATAATAACCAGAACAATCAGCAACTCCATCATGGTAAAACCCAAAGACCATCTCATGCTCTTTTTCATAGATCAGCCCCTCACATCAAACCAGATTAGAATAAAAAAACTACCACTCGCTGTATGACACATCATTGGCGGATTTCCCATCCGCTCCGCTTTTTATATCAATAATCCCCGCATCATCACGAACCTCACGCCACGTATCACTTCGTTCGGTTAAAGGATCCACCGGGATTTGCCTCAGATAACGTTTTTCCATCAGTTGCTTCATATCCTCGGGATAACTTCCCGTATCCGCATAATAATTATCAATCGCTTTTCGCATCACCAACAAATCTTCCCTGAGCACAGCCTCACGGCCGCGCTGTATTGAACTTGTTACCAAGGGTGCTGCAAGACTGGCGAGAATGACAATCAAAACCAGCACTACCATCAGCTCCACCAAGGTAAAGCCGCGCGCGCTGTGGACAATATCGCGGCGCATGTCACCAATCCTTGTAGAAGCTGCCATCAATCGCCTTGCGACGGCTTGCTGACCGTACATCGTAAACATCTGTTCCTCCCCACGAGGTGGCATCGGGCGCATCCTGATAGCCGCGCAGCACCCAATGCTCCAGTGATGGCTTACCTGGGTCGGAGAACGGGTCGGCAGGAATACGGCGCAAGTATTTAATCTTCCCCCCTTTGGCCTGATCAGCACCCACGCCTTCAACCAATACTTGCAAGGTTTTTGGGTAACCATCTTCGCTAACGGCATTATTCAGCTTCGATATTTTTGCAGTTTCCCAATCAAGATGAAAACGATCGATGGCACCACGCATGTCACGCAGCGCCTGGCGCAACTCTATCTCCTTGTTGCGGCGCACCGTAATTTCCGCATAAGGCAATGCAACCGCAGCGAGAATCGAAAGAATCACCAACGTCACCAGCAACTCGACGAAGGTGACTCCCCGGACTTTGTATTTCCTACCGTACAATGACACGAGAGATATTTGACTGCGGACTAATGATGTCACCCGCTGCATTTTTGACCGATGAGACACCATACGTCAGGGCGGAAACACCTGGCTTTAACGCACGGAACCGGAGGGTTGCCAGGATACCTTTCTCTTTTGAGAGAGCATCATTTGCAAACCCGGCGCTTAGACGTACAACATCTCCCGCCTCATTTTTGTCGGCTTGGAAAAACCCAAAATTGAATTCACCCGCATCACTCCCGACAAATTGCAGAACCTTTGGATTGAATTGTATTTCCGTCGCGATCTCCCTGTTTTTTGAGGGGTTGTCAAAAAGAAGCTGAACATCCACCTCGTCTTGATTGATCGCCATATAAGCTGGCTTAGAAAAGACGAGAGCGGGAGACTGGATAACATTCCCCCCAATACCTGGCGCAATCGACTGACCCGACGATGGGGGTACAGCCGGATTTTCATTAACCGGCACCTGCGGGGATTCCTGAATCCCGGCATTCTCCTTTGCCGCAGCCGATGATGGAGAAGCCAGGCTCTGAAAGGGGGCTTGATCAAGATATTTATCTTCCGTTCCAGAATAAAATTGGCGAGCTTCCTTGGCGGGCAGATCCCAGCCTCGCACAACACGAGGAGTGATCGTCAGCAATACGTCGGTGCGCTCTTTTGACATATCGTAGGAACTAAATAGAGAACCTGCGGCAGGAATGTCTCCCAGCAATGGAATCCTTACTACCGTTTTGCGATCCTCATCACGAATAAGACCACCTAGAATCGCCGTTTCACCATCACGCAACAGCATAAGTGTCTCAGCATTCCGGGTGCCAATACGGTATGCCGGCTCTGTCGCCGTTCCCAGATTCGCCCCCAGGGAGCTCACTTCCAAACTAAGCTTTACTAGTGATGAGTTATCCAGATTTATGGTTGGCTCAACGTTAAGCTTTATGCCGATGTCTTTGTAGTCATAGGTTGTGTTCACCTGCCCCGTCGTATTGATGATAGTGGAAACACGCAATGGAACACGGTCACCGATATGGATTTTTGCGGATTTTCCGTTCACAACCCTTACTTTGGGATTGGCAAGCGTCCTGGCATCTACATCCTGCTTAAAAAAACGGAAGGTCGCTGAAGGAAGTGTAAGTAAGGAGGCTTTCTCAATCGCGCCGCTAATGGATCCACTCAGAGCGATGGCTGACGGAACCGTAGCGCTGATTTGATATGACCCAAGATCAAGGCCAAGACGCTCGGCCTTGGTGCGATTCATCTCCAGAATTTCAACTTCCAAAACTATTTCAGCGGGCTTTCTGTCGTTGATATCAATAATCTTTGCCACCTGCCTGATAACCTCATCGGTATCACGGACAACCAGTGTATTTAACTGTTCGTTGACGATGATTTTCCTGATTGTCATCACACCCCTCAGGATATCCGCCACCTCCTTGGCCCGGATAGTGCTCAAATAAAAAGTGCGCATCACATGATCCTCATATTGACCACGCTTGTCCTTCGAATCCGGCACAACAATGATGGTATTTTTGCTGATTTTTTTATAGAAAGTCTTGGTAGCCACATTAATAAGGGCCAAAGCTTGCTCGAAAGAAACATCTTTGGCAAATACTGTGACAGGGGATATGGTCTTGATACCCTCATCAAATATAATATTTATGCCAAAAGACTTGGCAACGAACTCAAAAACAGAGCGCATATCGGTTTGACGGAAATTCAGCGATATGGGAGATGTTGAAGTCAACGAAAACTTCTCACCATCACGCTCCTCAGGGGTTTTATTTTCAATATTGGCAAGGGCCTCTAATGCCGCTTTGTGATCAGGATAGACATTTATGGCCCTCTGAAATATACGCTTCGCCTCGCCGACATTACCCGCGCCGTTTATCAGAACTCCCTCTTGATAAAGGTTATTGGCCTCTCTTTTTGCAAGCGCCTTGTTCATTGCCTGCATTAACCGCTCATCACCCGGCATTGCCGTCAAACCCTGCTGAAACTGAACAATGGATTCATCGATCTTTTCCCGCTCTAAAAGCAGCATCCCTTGACGGTAATAATAATCAGCCGCCTTGAATTCAGCATGCTTTAGGCGTGCCTTATACTCCACATTCCTTGGGTCATCGTTATAGGCCTTTCGGTATTCAATGACAGCGCTTATCCATTCCTGTTTATCTTCATAAATCTCCGCTTTGCGAATTGGACCGGCACAAGCCGCGACCAAGAGGCACAACGCGACAACCATGAAACACCATATTCTTCTTTTCATCGGTTTCATCCGACGCTATCTTTCAACATCACTTATTTCTTGAGCCGCGTTTATCGAGGCCCCTCCGGATATTAGTATTTGAGCCGTCACATTTGTGGCAGGGTCTCTTAGAGAGACCGCGTCGGTCGTTATCCTTTCAACGACAAAGCGGCTACCGGCCTTGTCTCCAGAAAAGACAAAATAACGCTTGTCCGTGTTCAATAAAAGCGCCTGGCCTTGTCCTCCGCGCCAAATAGAACCAACATATTTAAAATTAGCCAAGTCAGACCGCACGATCTCCTCTTCAAGTTGTTCAGGAGTTTTTTGCGAAATCGGGGGGGGTATATCGGCATTAGTTATTTGTTTAATATTTTCATTATCCACCGCAATGGACGCCATCTCATTAACAGGTTCTGACTCTTCCTCAAAAACTGGATAGAACAAGTCACGGCCAATTTCCCCATCTTGTTCCGCAGGAAAATTCAGATCTTTTATCTGAAAATCAGAAACCTGAAATTCCCCTGCCATCGTTCCCCTTTCAGGCCCTTCCTGTGAATTGGCCTGACTCCAGCCCCCCCAATTCAATACGTTTACGACCATTAAGATAAATGCCAGCACTAGCAATATTGCATTGCGATGCCTGATGGCAATTTCCTTGTAACGTTTCATCTGCCCGTCTTGTGATAAGTTATTAAGCGCAATTGCGCCTTAACCAAATCCCGCTGTCCTGCCAAGCGGCTTATCGAACCCTCTCCAACAACAGTCCAGGTTGGCAGGCTACGAATATCAACAAGAAACTCCCTCAGCCCCTGATAGTCTCCCTGTAATGCCAACTCCATATAAAGCGGTGTATAACCATTCCTTTCCTTACCCTCATCGTAGGATTCAGAAATAATAGCTACTTTTCTGTGTATTGCGAGATTATCAATGTTATTAACAAGATCAGCATGCCCGGCGGGGCTGTTAATTTTTTTATCAATGGCCGTAAGTTGTTTTGTAGCGCTCAAATATGCGCTATAGATTTGTACGGATCGCGTATCATCAATAATCCGCTTACGTTCGTAATTAACCGATTCCGCGAGACTATTGATGTCGCTACGTACGGGCATCCAATATCCAAAACAAACCACAATGGCCAGGGTTATGGCGCAGCCACTAGCCACCATCCCCGCCTTGATCAGGGGATGGCGTAGTGAATACAATATGTTTTCCGAAAAAGGATGCGTCGCCATCATGAAAGACGCTCCTTTATACGCAGATCGAACTGAACAATCTGTTTATCGTTCAATGTGCGCTGCGACTGTTTTGTCAACAGTACTTCAAGGAATTCCTTCTCTTTTTCAAGATCACGTAAAAACCCAGTAAGTATTTTTGCGCTGCCAGCCTCAGCCGTGATCTGAGCCTCCCTGGTGTCGCCCTTGTAATGAAGAGTCACAAGATAGGCTTCGTCAGGGAGTAACAACTCTATTTTTCTCAGGAATGCAGATAGCGACCCTTCCCGATTATTTGATATGGATGAAATGGCGGCTATACGCCCTTTTAACGTGGCAAGCTCTTCCTGGCGGGGAAATACTTTCGGTATCCCAGCGACGTGCCTGTTTTGGAGTTTGGACAACTGATGCTCCAAATCCAGTTTCGTCTGTTTCAATTGGGATGTTTGCATAGCCATCCAAGCGATTAGCAGCGCGGCTAGAAGCGCGGCCACCCATAAAATCATCATGATCCGCGGCACCATACCGGCGGATGACGTCGAAAAATTTGTTCTGATTTTCATCGCAACATCGCCGCCGACAGGGTTGACACCATGCTGTCTACAGTATTTCCGGAAATGCCTTGCTTAGACATGAACTCGACTCCTCCGGCCACCCTGATACATTTCCCTGCCATGTGCTGGTCCAGCAAATCCGCGACTCCAGAGATATCCTGGGCATTACCTACCGTGTGTAGATTTTTTATGATTCTCCCCGGGGCGGCATGCGTATATATGCGAACCATCCTTTCTGACTCGGCGGCTATTTCATGATATTCCCTCGTCCGCTCCGGCATAGCTTCACGCCAACGCGAGCGGACAAAACGCAACCGACCTTGCGCGTCCGAAATGGATAGTGTCCAGACGTCGTCATCCAAAGAAATAACAACCACATCGGCGCCATCGCAAGAGAAGCGTTCGTAAAAACGGTTAGAGCGATAACACGCCGCCATGTCTATAACCGTACTGATCACACCAGCGTCCCGGCACGCCTCCTTCAGGCACAGCAACCAAGCCTGATCGATAGCCATCGCCAACAAGAGATGTTTGTCGTTATTCACGCCCAAAGGCTGGCAACTGCATTCAATGGCGCGCCCCGCCAAATTCAACTCCTTGTTGAACCGCCAGTGGACAAGCGCCAGTTGCTCTTTTCTGGTTTTAGGAATGGCATCCAACTCGAAGACACGCAAGCTCACCACCGGGTCAGGCAATGCAATCTGGATGGGGATGTGCGACCGCTTGACTTCACCACATAACTCGCCCAATAAGGATGAAAGCGCATGGCCTATCTCGGGCGTAGGGGTGCCGCTGAATAGCGTGAAAGGCAGATTTATCTGCTTGATCCGTTCGATATGGCGTGCCTGTTTTGTAGTAACAACATGCGCGGCAGAAAGACGATCCCTGCCGATGCCGATCCCAAACACGGTTTTAGAGCGTGGCGTAATCCTGTCAAACAGATTATTCAACGAAAGTGACACGATTAATCTCTTTCAACGTCGCTTGACCTGAAAACACCAGCGCCAGCGCGGATTGACGTAATGTGACCATGCCATTCTGCACCGCCGCCGCCTGCATCTCATTGATCGGGCGTCGCTCTATGATCATCTGGCGGATGGATGGCGACAAAGCGAGGAACTCGGTAACAGCGGCGCGGCCGCGATAACCTGTACCGTGGCAGTAATCGCAGCCGGCACCTTCGTACCATGCCTGATTTTGATATTGCGCAGGATCGAGTCCAGACAGTTCCAGAAGGCCATCATCAACCGTGGTTTGACGCTTGCATTTCGGACAAATGATTCGAACCAGGCGCTGCGCCATGACACAATTGAGCGCCGACACGAAGTTATACGTATCCACCCCCATGTGGTTGAAGCGCCCGAGCACATCGAAGGCACTATTAGCGTGTACCGTTGTGAATACCAGATGACCCGTCAGCGCCGATTGCACGGCAATCTGCGCTGTTTCTCCATCACGTATTTCACCTACCATGATTTTGTCAGGATCATGCCGCAGAATGGAACGCAGCCCCTTGGCAAAGGTAAGATTTTTTTTCTCGTTTACCGCGATCTGCACGATGCCGTGCAATTGATACTCGACCGGATCTTCGATAGTAATGATCTTCTCATCACCGGTGTTCAATTCGCTGAGCGCCGCATACAGCGTAGTCGTTTTCCCGCTGCCCGTGGGGCCGGTAATCAGCACCATGCCATAGGGTTCATGGATACTCTTGCGAAATTTTTTCAGGATCTCAGGCACCATTCCCAGGCTTTCCAGACGTAGATTCTTCATCCCATCGGTGATGGATGATTTGTCCAGAATTCGGATAACCACATCCTCGCCGAACACGCTGGGCAGAATGGATACCCTAAAATCTATGTCACGCGAACCAAAACGCAACTTGAAGCGTCCATCCTGAGGCACCCTTTTTTCGGCGATATCCAACTCCGCCATCACTTTGAGGCGCGACACCAACGCGCTCTGATGGCGCCGGTCGAGCGTATCGGTCGCGGGGTATAAAACACCGTCGATACGGTAATTGACCGAGATGCCCTTTTCGTAGGTCTCTATATGCACGTCACTGACGCGCTTTTGAATGGCCGCCGACAGCATGCTGTTAATGAGCTTTATAACCGGGCTTGCGGCATCATCATTGGCCGCGTCAAGTGATACGTATTGCTCCTTGCCATCGTCATTCTCCTTGACGATGGCAAGCTTGAAGTCCTCGGAAACGCCTTTGAGTACCTCGGAATTGCCTTCGCTGCGCTTCAACACCGCTGCAATCGCCTGCGGACTGCTAGCGAATAAGCGCACCTGCATGCCGCTCAAACGCTCCAGGTGGTCTGCCAAAGTAATATCGCAGGGGGGAGAAACAACAACGATCAACACCTCGCCGTCTCTCTGGTAGGGAACAACCCCATGCTGATAGGCGTGCGTTGCGGATATCAAATTATACAGATCTGGCGAGATAACAAATCCCTCCAGATCAACATAGGGCAAGCCGCACTGTTCGGCCAGAGCCTCGGACAATTGTGCCGGCGTAATGCGGCTTTCATCAAGCAACGCCTCGCCGAGCCGGCCATTTTTGCCAGTCAGGGCGGCATCTATCTGATGCTGGCTGACATACTGCTTGTCCAGCAGGATTTCCCCTAACTTCCGGTAGCTGAAGGGATGGCTCATTTGACGATGTCCGCGATCTGAAAAATCGGCAAATACATCACGATGATCGTGCCACCAATCATGACACCCATGATCAGCATCAATAAAGGCTCGATCAATGCCGTCATGCGTGTAAGTTTATTAGTCAATATTTCCTCATAGAACTGGGCTATTTCCTCCAGCATGGCGTCAAGACCACCCGAAGCCTCGCCCACCTCGACCATCTTTATTGCCGTTCCCGGCATGAGTTGTGTACTGTGCATGGCAGACGCCAGGCTTTGACCTCCCATCACCAGGGTTTCGGCCTGCGCCAACGCACGCGCCTTGGCGCGATTGGTAAGCGCATCCTGCGTGATGCGCATGGCCTCGACCAAGGGTGTACCGCCGGAGAGCAGGGTGGCAAGCGTCCTCACCAGTTGCACGATGGCGATATCCTGATAGATCTTCCCCAGAATCGGCAGCCGTCCCTTCAAGTGATCTGCCCGCAGACGCCCGGCCTCAGTCTTTACCCAAGCCTGGATGGCAAACCATCCGAGCGTGCCCAGCAATAACACTACCGGCAAATAAAAAGGCAAATTATTTACCAACGTAACGAGAATTTGTGTGGGCAGCGGCAGTTCAGCGCCAAAATCGGTATACATCGCCACAAAACGCGGCATGACAAACAAAAACAGCACACCCAGCACCGTACCTAACACCAGCAACAAAAACACAGGATAGGTCATCGCATGTGAAATGGTTTTCTGCAGACCAACCCGGCGCTTGAGATAGGCCTGGTATTTCTCCAGAACCGCCGCCAGCACCCCTGTCTTTTCGCCAGCCTTTATCGCAGAGACGTAAAGACCGTCGAACACCTCGGGATGCCTGGAACAGGCTTCGGAAAGTAGCGCACCGCCATGCACCTCTTCATCCACGTGCCGCAGGAGACTGGCCAACATCGGGCTATCAGGACGATCTGCCGCTATTTTCAAGGCATCTGGTATTGTCAAACCAGCGCGAATGAGTGCCACGAACTCCTGATTGAATAGCAGAAACTCCTCCGCCTTGATGCGCTTCCGGCGTAAGCCCAAGCCAGCGTTCTTTTGACGGATGTCTTGTACCAACAGACCCTTGGCCACCAACTCGTGGCGTAAAGCCTCGTTTGAGGTGGCAACCCCCTCGCCTGTGGCTAAAACACCGTTTTCTGTCAAGGCGCTATAAAGATAAATGGGCATACAAATCGAATATCACTTAATCTGCCGGCTCATCTTGCAAATAAAACAGCCATCAATTTTGGGGCGCGCCTCCCAGAACAGCCTCAATCGCTTGGTAAAACACTGCCGGAGGCTGCGCACCTACTATCTGCTTAACATCCACAAGCTTCTTGCCTTCAATCCGCCCAACGAAAAAATTGGGGGTTCCGTCTATCCCAAGGCTTTGCCCATAAGATAGGTCTTTCTCTACTTTCTCCGCCTGCTTGGCATCTTTCAGGCAAGCCTGAAAAGAGGCCATATTAATATTCATCTTTTTAGCAAGCTCTTCATATAAAGCGGTGCCAAGGCGGTTCTGATTTGAAAACAAACTATCGTGCATCTGCCAGTAGGCCTTCTGCTCACCCGCACAATTTGCAGCAATGGCCGCACTCTTTGCTTGAGGGTGAAAATCCAACGGAAAATCACGAAAAATATGCCGAATCTTTCCGGTATCTATATATGATTTCTTCACGCTGGGCAGAACCTGGGCATGGAACCGGCCACAAAACGGGCATTGATAATCCGAAAACTCAACAATTGCCACCATGGCATTTCCATCACCCCGCACAGGGGAGGCGTCATCGAGTTCAATCTCTGTAATAACGGGAGGTTTATGCGCCTCAGGTGCGCCGCGTAGCACAGTGGACAACCCTTGCTTGATCACGTCCACATCGTCGCTCAGGGTGTTGATCTGCTTGCTCATCTCCCCAAGTTTATTGAGAATTTCTTCATTGTCGGCACGTGTCGACGGATTTACGGAGCACGCAGAAAGAATCACACATGCCATGATACATAATAATTTTATCAAGAAAATCTCCATTAAAATTCAGCGACCACTATTAAAAATGTGGTGACGCCATTTGAATGTTATGTAACCTGAAGGCAATAATAGTCTGGCAATATGACAATCTGATTACGTGAAGCGGCTGAAAAATTTATGGGGTATCAGCCAAAAGAGAAGGGAAATAAAAGGGCGCGACTTGTCCGAGAGAAAGACGGCTAGAAAAACCTTGCTCCCAATGTTGGCTCCTCAGCAAAATCTGTGGGTAAATTGAGCCAGATTTTGCGGGCGTAAGCGCGATAATAGTCATAAAAGCAGGGCATCCCGCCCAATCTCTGAGAAGATGGAGTTGCGAAACAACCATCAGCGAGAGACAGGAGGG
>JACPOZ010000022.1 GCA_016191235.1 Gammaproteobacteria bacterium | reverse complement strand
TGGCGCATTTTGGGGCGCAACGCAACGGCTGGCCAAACCTCAACAGAGCCTAGAACCTATCCCTGAAAAAAATCACCCCTGCAGAAAAACAAAAGCCAGCCCGGAGGCTGGCTTTTGTAAGGCTCGATTCTGGCTTATTACAGGCCCAGAACGAAATCTACCAGCTTTTCGATGTTGGCATCGGAAACGCGGGGGGAGTAGGGAGGCATCGGCACGCCGCCAGTCACTGCGGTCCAGTTGCCTTTACCGCCAGCCTTGACCTTGGCCACCAGCTCAGCTTTGGCGCCGGCATTACCCTTGTATTTGGCGGCGACATCTTTCCAGGCCGGGCCAACAACTTTCTTTTCTACGCTGTGGCAAGCCAAGCAACCACTGGCCTTCGCCAGTTCCAGATCTGCGCTGGCCTGACCTGCGCCCAGCAACATCACAGCTGCGGCGGAAACACCCAACAAACGTGCTCTCATGCTTTTCTCTCCTTTTTCATTTGACTGACAAAAACCGCGCTGCCGAAGCCTCAACCAAGATTCAACGACATGCGATGCTTTGCGGTGGTATTTTTATGAGAAAATCGCTGCTATCCCATAGAAAAACAGCGCCCTTCCCTTGTTGAATTGCACATTCAACAGTCTGCTTTTATGCCATGCGATTACCCCAGTGTCAAGCGGGAATGGCAATTGATCTTATTTTCCGCACGGACAGGCTCTAAGTCACGCCCCCTTACGGCTCCACAATCAACTTAGCACCCTGCCCGCTCAACAGGTTCATTCCCGTATCAGCTTGCCATACGTCGACATTTGCCAGACGTACCCGTATTGAGGGCGTGGGCGCAAACGAGTGTCTGCATCCGGCACATGCAAGAGAACCCACCATCAATGCTTGCAAAGAGTTTTTCTCATAACGCCGGCACACGGTTTTTCGGCGCCGCTTGTTGGCTTATTCGATCACCTGCAACGCGGCAGGATGGCGAATGTGGATACGTGGCCCGCCTTCGTCAGAGGACGATAACTTGCCCCGGGCCAGCACGGTGCGGCCCTGCCATCCCTCCGGCGCTGAATTGGCAAAGTAGTGCCTGTTTTTGCGGGAGATATACAGTTGCATTCCGCCATCGAGCGCAAGCAACAGGCCGCCACGGTCTTCGCTGATCTGCGTTACCTTGCCCTTGATCAGGCGAAAGCCCCGCTCATCACCCCTCATGCTTGCGGCATCAACAGGCTGGTACTGCGGCAAAGACCATATCCCGCGCCGCGCCTTGCGCGCACGCTGCTCGGTGGCCTGATAACAGGCCAGATTCCACGTATTTGGAGGGTAGGTCAACACGGTCGCGAGGCCCTGCTCCAGCATCCGGGCTTCGATGCTCACACCATTTTCCAGGAAAATATGGGCAAGGTCGCGCCCATACCTGTCGTGGCGCTCATCATCATACCGCAGGCCAATAGCCTTGCCGGAACCCAGCAGGGTTTCCAGTGCGCTGCGCGCCTCAGTGGCGAAGGGCTGAGACGGTGCGCCGTTGTGCCCGACTTCTGGGGTGTCGATGCCGATAAACCGCACTTTGCGGCCATCGCTGAGCCGCACTGTATCACCGTCATAGACGTGATTAACCGTCACATGTTCGTCGATGCGGTCCGAAGTGCAACCCGCAGCCGTGGCCGAGTCGCGGGCAGCATCATTGGCTGAGCAGGCGGCAGCAAGCAAGGCCATGCAGCAGGCAATGAATACCCTGCCGACGCCGCCCAAAACAAAAAGGGCGCCCTTGCGGGGCACCCTTCTGAAACAACGATCCAACGGCATCGCTGCGTATTATTTCGCGCCGTATCTCTGGCGGAATTTATCCACGCGGCCAGCGGTGTCGACAATTCTCTGCTTGCCGGTGTAGAAAGGATGGCAAACGGAACACACGTCCAGCCCCAGGTTTTTGCTGGAGGTGGAGCGTGTCTTGAACGTATTGCCGCAACTGCAGGTTACGGTGATTTCATTGTAGGCAGGATGGATATCGGCTTTCATTTGCAACCTCGTACTCGTGTATCAAAACTTTGCGTCGCACACCATGCTCCGCGACATGAACGCGCAATAATACGCAAATCAGCGGCGCGCAGCAAGCAGGTGGCCGAAAATAATCCCGCCAAGGCCCCCAAATGCCCCTCTGTTGAGCTATGGCCGTCCATGATAGATTAAGAGCCTGTCTGTGGCCATCTTATCCAAAAACGATAACGCCGCTTGGTTTACTAGGGAATTCAACGATGAATAACAACCCCCTGCTTGAAATGGCCGGTCTACCGCCGTTCACCCAGATCCGCACCGAACACGTTGAGCCCGCCATTGATTGGCTATTGGCGGAAAACCGCGCGGGCGTGCAGACGCTACTGGCCACGCCCGGCCCCTACACGTGGGATAACCTGGTGCAGCCGATCGAAGACATGGGCGAACGGCTGAACCGGGCGTGGTCCCCCATCGGCCACATGAACTCGGTGGTCAATTCCGAGGAGTTGCGCGCGGCGTACAACGCCTGCCTGCCAAAATTGAGCGACTATGCCACCGAAATGGGACAAAACGAAGGGTTATTCCGTGCCTACCAGTCCATCGCGGAAGGGCCGGAATATGGCAGACTCGACACCGCGCAGAAGAAGATCATCGACAACGCCCTGCGCGATTTCCGTCTTTCCGGTATTGACCTGAGTCCGGAACACAAGGCGCGCTACAAGACAATCATGCAAGAGATGTCTGCGCTTACCAGCAAATTCGAGGAAAACCTGCTCGACGCCACCAACGCCTGGCAGAAACTGATCGACGATGAGACGGCGCTGGCGGGTCTGCCGGAATCCGCCAAGGCGGCGGCAGCGCAGGCCGCCGAGCGCGAAGGCAAGCAGGGCTGGCTGCTCAATCTGGAATTTCCCTCCTATTTTCCGGTTATCACCTACGCCGACAACCGCGCATTGCGCCGCGAGGTTTACGAGGCCTATGTGACGCGCGCCTCCGACGAGGGGCCAAATGCGGGGCGGTGGGACAACACGGCAGTTATGGAAAAAATCCTGCAACTGCGTCATGAGGTTGCGCAACTGCTCGGCTTTGCCAATTACGCGGAACGCTCGATCGCCACCAAGATGGCGGCATCCACCGCACAGGTGATGGAATTCCTCCACGACCTGGCGCGGCGCTCGTTGCCCATTGCGCGCCGGGATCTGGAGGAGATCAGGGAGTTCGCCCGCGCGCAGTACGGCATGGATGACCTGGAATCCTGGGACATTCCCTACTATTCGGAAAAGCTGCGCCAGCATAAGTACGCTATCTCGCAGGAGGAAGTGAAGCCCTACTTCCCCGAGCCGCGTGCGGTCAGCGGCATGTTCGCAGTGGTGCGGCGCCTCTATGGTCTCGACATTCAGGAGGTCACAGGCGTGGAGACCTGGCACCCGGATGTACGCTTCTACGACATCCGTGATGCACAGGGCACATTGCGCGGCCAGTTTTATCTCGATCTTTACGCGCGCCCACACAAGCGCGGCGGGGCATGGATGGACGAGTGCATGACGCGTAAGCGAGTCGAAAACGGCGTGCAGCCCCCGGTTGCCTATCTCACCTGCAACTTTTCCTCACCGATCGGCTCGGATCCGGCGCTGTTCAGCCACGACGAGGTGCTGACGCTGTTCCACGAGTTCGGCCACGGCCTGCACCACATGCTCACCCAGGTGGATTATCCCAGCGTGGCGGGCATCAGCGGCGTGCCGTGGGATGCCGTGGAGCTGCCCAGCCAGTTCATGGAGAACTGGTGTTGGGAACGCGAGGCGCTGGACCTGATCGCGGGTCATTTCCAGAGCGGCGCGCCGTTACCGCAGACCCTGTTCGACAAAATGATTGCGGCGAAGAACTTCCAGTCCGGCATGCAGATGGTGCGGCAACTGGAGTTTTCAATCTTCGATTTCCGCATGCACCTGGAATACGACCCTGCCAAAGGCGGTCGCATTTACGAGATTCTGAACGAAGTGCGGCAACAGGTGGCGGTGATCAAGCCACCCTCCTTCAACCGCTTCCCGCACAGCTTCTCGCATATCTTCGCCGGTGGCTATGCCGCAGGATATTACAGCTACAAATGGGCCGAAGTGCTATCGTCGGACGCCTTCTCCAAATTCGAGGAAAACGGCATATTCGACCGCGACACTGGCCTGCGATTCCTCTCCGCCATCCTCGAACAGGGCGGCTCGCGCGACCCAATGGAGCTGTTCATCGAGTTCCGTGGCAGAGAACCGCAAATCGACGCACTGCTGCGGCACAGCGGGATTACTGCATGATCGCGAACCGCCAAAAATGAAAATCTCAACCTGGAACGTAAACTCCCTACGCGTGCGCTTGCCGCAGGTATTAGACTGGATCACCACAGAGCAACCGGACATCCTTGCTCTGCAGGAGACCAAGCTGGAGGATAAAAACTTCCCGGTGGCGGAGATCGAGGCTGCGGGATACCAAGTGATTTACTCCGGCCAGAAGACCTATAACGGCGTGGCGATACTGAGCCGCACTGCCGCACAAGACATTGTGACCGATATTCCCGACCTGGACGACCATCAGCGCCGCATCCTCTTCGCCACTTATGGAGATATCCGAATACTTAATGTGTATGTGCCCAACGGCGAGGCAGTAGGTTCGGATAAATACGCTTACAAACTCGGCTGGCTGGAAAAACTCACCGCCTATGTGAAAGAACAGCTTGCCGCCCACCCGCGCTTGGTGTTGCTAGGCGATTTCAACATCGCCCCCGAGCCGCGCGACGTACACGACCCACAACTCTGGGAAAACAGCGTGCTGTGCTCTGAACCGGAACGCACCGCCTTCCGCCAATTGATCGACCTTGGCTTATGTGACACATTCCGGCTCTTTAATCAGGAAGAAAGCCAATTCACCTGGTGGGATTACCGCATGGCCGCCTTTCGCCGCAATACGGGCCTGCGTATCGACCACATTCTAGCCAGCCAGGAATTATGCGAGGCGAGCACCTCCTGCCAGATCGATAAAGCACCGCGAAAGCTGGAGAGACCTTCGGATCATACGCCGGTGGTAGCGGCATTCCAGCCGAGTGCTACGCCAAACAGTAGCACAGGCTAATTTATCAAAAAACGCTGTACAAACATAATAAGAAGCCACAATATTCAAAGTAATAGCTAAAATGAAATAATCATGAAAATAAAAGCAACGCTGCATCCTGGGCAGAACGGCACCAAACAACTGACCAACCAGTATGGCGACCAACTGATATGTGTTCGTTACCGCTATGACAAAGCGCGCCAGAAACGCATAAAAACCGTTGAACTGATTATTGATGAACAAGACTGGATACCCGGCGTCACCATTCCGTGCGATAAGGTTGTCTCTCTTAAGATCGGCTTTGGTGAGACAGAGCTGCGCGAAAAAGTCAATAAAGAAATTATTTCTGTGCTTCTAGCGGCCCGTACTGCGGGAAAAACGGTAACTGTTGGAACAACTGGCACAACGGCATGCGGAGGTGCTGCAGTGCATAATGTTACGTATTAGCCTAACATGGCGCTCGAGAGGGACGCCGCATAAAGCGCGGCGCCCCTCAGCTTTGCGTTGGGCGTCTCCTACATGGAAAGCTCTATGATCCGTTTTTCCTTCACCACCTCGATCGCCTTAGCGACTATTGCCATGATGGGATGTTCGAGCGTGACACCGCGAGAGAATTTTGTGGATTTCAGAAATGTCGAAATCGGAATGCACATTAGCCAACTCATCCCCGGAGATATCCTTGGAACACGCACGCGAACACTTGATAACGGGAACTCCGAATACACCCGTAACTATTCAGGTCCGCATGGTCGCTGCATCTTCGTCAGAGAGGTTGACGCAAAGACCAACAGAATTGTTGCCTGGCGTACGGAGGGCGATGATAGTGGATGCCAAATCGTTCCTTAACTGGTCGCTCTATACGCCATGAAAAACTGTTATCTGCTTGGTTGTGTGATTTGCCTGTTGTCGGGATGCACAAGTTTATACATGCCTTGGGTTGCCCCGTATGAAAGTTTTGGGAAGAATCTTGGCGAGCAGTACCCCGTTAGTGCGCTCCCGCCGTACAAGTCGAAAGAAGTGTGGCTAGGTTATGAGAAACGAGCGGACGGAACTCAAGAAAACCGTGCAGGTGCGGCGGAGCAATGTGTGTTTGCCTTCGAAGTGGATACGAGAGCACGGCGCATGACCGGATGGCGTCTCGCTAGCAAGAACGCCCCGCAGGAATGCATGCTCTCCAAATGAGTATGCAACGACGCCCAACCCGGCGCTCAAGCGGACGGCTGCGCCGCCGCTTAGCTTTGCGTTATACGGCCTGACTTATGGATCGCGCTGAGTTTGACTACCGCTGGATGAACCACGAGCCGATCGAGGGAGTCGCGTTTCTACTGAACGATTCTGTGCGCATAGTCGCTGGAGAGTACGTTGGCAGCTGCGGGGCGGTGGTTGCCGTTGAACAGCTTGAACCGCGAACTACGTATTGCGTAGAACTTGGTGATGGCCGAGAAATAATGGTCTCCGAAGGCGACCTCATAACGGCAACGGCAGATGATCCCGGTGGCGCACTTGCGGCGCTACAGCGTTGGTATAGCTCACAATGCGACGGTGATTGGGAGCATCAGCTAGGTATCAAGATCGAAACATTGGACAATCCAGGTTGGATGGTGACCATCGACGTCGAGGATACCCCGCTGCGCGATCAGCCATTTTCTGCCGTGGAGCGTACAAGCGAAGCGCGGGAGTGGATATCGTGTCGCGTGGAGAAGAATCAGTTTCGTGGTGCCGGCGGGCCGCACATGCTTGGTGCAATCATCGAAGAATTCGTGCAGTGGGCTTCCCATGCCAAGGCCGTATAACCCTGCGTTCGAGGCGACCTGCGCGAAAAGCCGCGCAGGCGCCTCAACTCCACGTTAGGCGTCCACAATGTCACCCTCGATGGAAGCGACCGTCCTGAAATATCTACGTGAGTTGTCGCCTGAAGCTCGCACACGAGTCGCAGCGCATTTCACCAAAGAGGTGGGCGAGTTCGCGTTTCTAGCGGCGAAGATCACGGAAACCCTACAGCACTACTATGCGCGAAACCCTAAGCACGATGAGAACAACCCGAAGGAGGTCGCGTTCGCATTAATGACTAAGGGTGCGAACACGTTAATGGCTGGCTTTGAACTCGTTCTCACTGGCTACATGTGGGAGCCACCTATCCTGTTTCGAAGTGCCCTCGAAGGATTTGCTGTTGCGTGGGATGTTGTTCATAACGATCCACGATTCGCTGCTTGGAAAGTGCGTAAGAAATTCGACTCCACCGACAGCATCTCAAACCTCAAGAAAGCTATTGAGCCGGTCGGTAAGATGTACGGTTTCCTGTCAAATATGCACGTGCACACTGGGCCCCTTAACAGCTCGCCACCTATGCTCCTTGTCGGTGAAGAGCAAAAGTTTCAGTTCTTCGGGTTGCTTTCACCTGGCAAGGAGCATCTGCGCAAGGGCGAGGCCTGCTTCGCGCTGCTTACCGCGTACGTATGTCTGCAACTCACCGAGCTTGTTTTCCACAATTACTCACCTGGGTTAGAAACGATCGAGAAAATACCGGGCACAGACTTGGTTCGAACAATAGTGAGTCCGAGGCATCGCCCATTTGTCGAAGCATCGATAGAACATTTCAAGTTGATGTCACAAGATCCTGATGCTTGCCTTCAATGATCTCAACGCCTAACGATTAAGGTTAGATCGTGATCGCGAAGCGAGCCACGATCTGAACCGTTTGTTGGGCGAGTCCGGTGTTGCCTCACAAACGCTATGCAAATATCTCCTCAATCCGGCCTCGCATTCAAGGGCTGAGATGCCCC
>JACPOZ010000047.1 GCA_016191235.1 Gammaproteobacteria bacterium | reverse complement strand
GTGACTGCTGCGCCGCTGCCCGCGCTCATTGGCTAGCAATGGAATGAGCGCGTGATGCGAAGAGCACCGTTCTTTCGCCTTGCGCTTGATGCCACCCACACAAGAAACGTGCTAAAGCATAGAAGGTAAAAAGTTACCCGGCGCTGGCACATCATAGGACAGAGTGAAGACTGTCCGCAACCGCTGAGATTGCCTTCTGGCCGTAGCCCATGACTGGGAGAGAATCAAGCTCAGTGGGCAACGAAGTAAACACTTTCAGGCATTCTTGTGCCCGCTTTCTGGATGTTACCCACGTACCGAAAAACGAATGAGCTTTTCAGGTTGCCTAACGTTAAATTAAGGGGCACGCCAACGATGAAGCCGGAACAACGCCCCTACGATGATGAAACCCGTGAACCTGTTGTGCCTCGCCAAGGCGTGTCCCCTTGAATGCAATGTTATGCGTGTTTTCGTTTCCAGACTTCATGACCAATAACCTTGAATTTACTTACTGCCAATGCACCCCGCTCATTCCGGGCCTTTGAACCTGGAGTTAGCAAGGCACTTTCAACTTCTGGCCTTGCAGCCTCATACATACTCAAGACTTCAAGATCTTCGTCCATTAACACCAAGAGCACTGTGTCCCACTCTTTATCAAGTTGTATGCCACCGAGACGCTGCCCCGGCCCAGCATTCGATGGAATACACCGTCCTTTAATTTGAATTTTTGTTATTTTTCCGTTTTCGTGTCGAATGGCGTCATAACCAGATTGCCGTGCTGTTGCCAGTTCTAAGCCAAGAATTTGCGCAGCTGAAAATTCTGCCACTTCACCAGTAATACCAAGAGGCTTACCAGTAAGCTTTCGATATTTCCTCGCCAAGGCTTTTGCTTCGGCCAACACTTCAGCAATGTCGTTCATTTTTTAGCGCATAACGTTTAAGCTAAGGGGCGCGCCGGCCAGTAAGCCCGCGAGTCCGATGTGGTGAAAATGTCACCCGACAATGCGAACAAAGCCTCGCTGATGGAACCAACTCCGTTCATGGATAGCCCTGAGCGTGCAATTTCGCGGGGCACCCCTTCATCATGCCGGGCAACGAAGAGCGCTCTTTGTTATGCTCCCTTATCCTCGCCTGAATCAACGCACAATCTGCGGCCTAACGTGGAGTTAACCGGCCGCGAAGCGGTCCGGTTGGACGCCGGGTTGGCCGACACGGAGAACAAATGAAACCACTTTTCATACCACTAAAAACTGAGTTTTACGAGGCGTTCGAGAACGGAACGAAGGACACCGAATACCGGCTTTACGGTCCCCGCTGGAATGAACGAACCTGCGCCATTGGCCGGGAAGTGGTGTTGAGCCACGGCTACGGAAAGAAGCGCCGTTTGCGCGGAGTGGTTGTTGGCTTCGAGGCAAGCCATGCGCCGACCTGTACGGATACCTGGCGCAAGTGCTACGGCGACGAAAGCAAAGGGAAGGCGGCATGTATTCGCGTGGCGCTAGTGACGGCCAACGTTAAATTAAGGGGCACGCCAACCATGAAGCCAGAACAACGCCCCAACGTTGATGCAACCCGCGAACATAAAAATGCCTCGCCAAGGCGTGTCCCCTTGAATGCAATGTTAGGCTTTTTTTCTTCTTAGCGTGTTTCTTTTTTTCTCAACTATTGGGTGCCAACACACATGCCGATGTTACCTGTAATGGTGTTACCCGTAACGCCTGGGAACCCCCCCGGCTTGCGTCGCGCCGCAGGCGTGGCGCAAACGAACAGTGCGACAGCTTGAACGCCGGATTATGAATCAATCTAACGCTCCATCTGGCATGCCTGGATATGACGGAATATTTTCAGATGGGCTATACCACGGTGCCTTTGAATCTACGTTAGCATGTGCCACTGGTGTGCCAGTATGCGGACTATCAACGCAAGACAATGCAACGCTTAAATATAGATCTTTATCAGGCGCATAATTCATAAGTCTTGAACCACAATTTGAGCAAAAAGCCCTGACGCCACCGTGGCCAGTATATTCCTTTAATGACTCTTCACCCTTCAAAAATTTAAGAGTGTCGCCTTTTGCAAAAGCTTGTGTGGCAAAAGCCGCTCCATGTGATTTTCGGCATTGGGAGCAATGGCAGTTGAATATCTTTTCTAGAATAAGCTCTACCTCATATTCGATAGCGCCACACAAACAACTTCCTTTTATCATGTTTTTTCTCTTTACACTTGTTAAGGCACAATTGATTTATAACGCTGAACGTGTCTCTGTCCGTACTCTTTATCCAACAATGGAATGAGCACGTGATGCGGCGCGCTATCCTTTTCCACTGCATCAAGAAACGAATGCTTTTTTCGGGTTGCCTAACTAAAAGTGGACACCAATAAAATACCTAAAATTATATCGGACAGGTGTCTAAAGCTGGATTTAACTATACTTTTTATTTAGAATCAATGCCAATTACGTTTTATTAGCGACATTTCCCATTTTTTAGCACACCTTCGATTTTATCCATGCCACACACTCAAAATCCACCCAAACTATTAGAGCAAGTCCAGGCGAAACTCCGGGTAAAACACTACAGTATCCGCACCGAGCGTGCTTACCTCGATTGGGCTAAGCGTTACATTTTGTTTCATGGGAAGAAACACCCGAAGAAGATGGGGGCGCAGGAGGTGGAGGCTTTTTTGTCGCACTTGGCTGTGGAGGGCAATGTTGCGGCTTCGACGCAAAATCAGGCGAAAAGCGCGTTGCTGTTTTTGTACCGCGAGGTGCTGGAGATCGACCTGCCCTGGCTGGATAACGTGACGAAGGCGAGGGTGCCGCAGCGCTTGCCGGTGGTGTTGACCCATGCTGAGGTGAGGATGCTTTTGGACCGGCTGGAAGGGACGCAATGGTTGATGGCGAGCCTGTTGTATGGGGCGGGGCTGCGGCTGATGGAGTGTGTGCGGCTGCGGGTAAAGGATATCGAGTTTGAGCGGGGCGAGTTGATTGTTCGCGATGGCAAGGGTCAAAAGGATCGTATGACGATGCTCCCTGCCAAGTTGATCGAGCCGTTGCGCGCGCATATCGCACGAGTCAAGAGGCTGCACGTGGAGGATCTGGCGGCGGGTTATGGCGAGGTGTATCTGCCCAACGCGCTTGGTCGCAAATACCCCAATGGCGGGCGGGTGTGGGGCTGGCAGTATGTCTTTCCTTCAAGCCAGCTTTCCGTTGATCCACGTTCCGGTATTACGCGCCGCCATCACGCGGACGAGAAGGGCTTGCAGAGGGCAGTAAAGCGGGCGGTGCATGCTGCCGGGATCGTCAAGCCGGCCACGCCGCACACACTGCGTCATTCGTTTGCCACCCATTTGTTGCAGTCTGGCTATGATATCCGCACTGTTCAGGAGCTGCTCGGCCATAATGACGTGAGCACTACGATGATTTATACGCATGTGCTGAACAAGGGTGGTAAGGGTGTAAACAGTCCGCTGGATTTGTTGTGATGTCTGTCTATATACGCCATTGAGCAAGGCTTCTTCACGTCCTGTCCTTTCCAGAGCCGCACAGCTTTTCACGCATCATCTTGAGCGAAGTGTTTCATTTCTCTCAATCCAGTAGTCCGGTTTTCTATGCTGGTGTGCTATCGCGATCACGAAAATGTGATCTTTTTCTGTTGAGTACAGCAATTTATAGGGAAATTTATGAAGGAGGCATTTTCTGATGTCGCCACGCTCGATTGACCATGCTTGAGGGTGCTCGGCGATTCGTAACGCGGCACTTCTCACTTCTTCCTTGAACCTTTTGCCAAGCCCCGAATATTCCAGCTCATAATAATGAACGGCATCTTCCAACTCCCGTTTCGCATATCTTGAGAATAGGATTTGCATTATTCTTCCTTGAATATCTCCTCGATTGGAATGCCTTCCAGCCTTCCTTCTCTGTATGCCTTAAGTCTTTTTACGGCTTCTTCGGCCCAGATGTCATCCAGTTTCTTATCCGGCTCATCAAGGCTTTTTATTAGGCTTTCAACGAGCGCAAATCTCTCTTGTGGTTTGAGGTTCAGCGCTTGCTCCAAAATCTCTTTCGTGCTCATGCTTTTCCACCTCGCCTTTTATGGAGCATAACGGGGGACGAGTTGAACGGCACCTCGCGCACAGCGCCGAACAACTTAACCCCTAAAAAATAACTGAAATTGTAACTATTCAGCATCATTGGTCTCCCCCTTTGAAAAAGGGGGATTTTATTCATCCGGCATCCATAACCCCCTGACATTATCGCTATTGTTGGGAGGAAATCCCCCCTGCCCCCCTTTTCCAAAGGGGGGAGTTCGATGTCAGGGGTATACTGAATAGTTACCTGAAATTTTACTATAATCGTCTACAAAACCCGTCACTCACTATAAACATCAGCTAAAATCAACGCAAGCCGCCATTTATATGGGTGATTTTTCAATTTTTAGGATACCACCTGGGTTTCGATGCCGCATGTCCATTACTCGCCATTCTCCCAGCCATTGGAGCAAGCACAGGTAAAAAGCCGGCGTGAAACGGATCTTGCAGCAAACCCCGCCAAATGGGACGGGCTGCGCAGCTATTTTTGAAATGGATTCAAAAAACACCACTCTCGATTCCCTTCCCGTCACCGCCCTTAAAGGCGCCGGTCCGCGCATGGCGGAGCGCTTGGCGCGGCTCGGTCTGCGCACGGTGCAGGATGTGCTGTTTCACCTTCCGCTGCGTTATCAGGACCGTACCCGCGTGGTGCCCATCGGCGCACTGAGGGTGAGCGATGAGGCGGTGATTCAGGGCGAGGTGCAGTTAAGCGAGATCAAGCTCGGCAGGCGCCGCATGTTGCTGGTGCGGGTGGCTGACGGCAGCGGCGGCATTCTGTTGCGGTTTTTCCATTTCTCGGCGCAGCAGCAGGCGGGACTGGCGCGAGGCGTGGTGGTGCGCTGCTTTGGCGAGGTGCGCGCCGGACCCGCCATGCTGGAGATGGTGCATCCCGAATATCGTGTCATTGCTGATGCGGTGCTCGATGCGCAAGGGCGTGTGGGCGCGGACATTGCGGTGGATGAGTGCCTGACGCCGGTTTATCCAGCCACCGAGGGCGTGCAGCAGTATACCTTGCGTGCGTTAAGCAGCGCTGCGCTGGACCTCGCCGCTAGCGAGCCGGGGCTGCAAGAATTGCTGCCCGCCGAAATTCTCGCACGTCTCAAGCTGCCGCCGCTGCTGGATGCGCTGGCTTATGTCCACCGCCCGCCGCCGGATGCGCCGCTGGCCATGTTGCAGGAGGGTAGCCACCCGGCGCAGCAGCGCCTGGCCTTCGAGGAGCTGCTCGCCCATCACCTCAGTCTGCGCCTGTTGCGCAATAAGATGCAGGCAAGCCGCGCGCCGCAACTGAATGCGCCGGGCCGGTTGATGAGAACGCTGCTGGACAGCCTGCCGTTTGCGCTGACCGGCGCGCAGCAGCGCGTGATCGGCGAAATCGTGCGGGATCTGCGCCGCACCAGCCCGATGCAGCGGCTGGTGCAGGGCGATGTCGGTTCGGGTAAAACCATAGTCGCGGCACTGGCTGTGCTGCACGCAGTGGAAGCGGGATTCCAGGCGGCGGTGATGGCGCCGACCGAGTTGCTGGCCGAGCAACATCTGCAAAATTTTACGCGCTGGCTGGCGCCGCTGGATCTGGATATCGCCTGGCTGTCGGGCAAGCAGCCGGGCAAGGCGCGCCGCACGACGCTGGAGCGGCTTGCGTCGGGACAGGCCGCTGTGGCGGTGGGTACCCATGCGCTGTTTCAGGAGGGTGTCGAGTTCGCCAGCCTGGGGCTGATCGTGGTGGATGAACAGCACCGCTTCGGTGTCCACCAGCGCCTCGCCTTGCGCGAGAAAGGCGTCCAATATGAACATGGGCAGGGCCGTTATCCCCATCAGTTGATTATGACCGCAACCCCGATCCCGCGCACGCTGGCGATGACCGCCTATGCCGATCTTGACAGTTCGATTATCGACGAGCTGCCGCCGGGCCGCACGCCGGTGGAAACGGTGGTGGTGCCGGACACGCGGCGCGCCGAGGTGGTGGAGCGGGTGCGCGGCGCCTGCCGCACCGGCCGGCAGGCCTATTGGGTATGCACACTGATCGAAGAGTCCGATGTACAGGGACGTACAAGTGTCGCGGGAGGCAGGATGCCGGAAGCGACCGAGACCTTGCAGTGCCAGGCCGCCGCCGATACTGCGGTGCGGTTGGCTGAGGCCCTGCCGGAACTGCGTATCGGGCTGGTGCATGGGCGCCTGAAGGCCAGCGAAAAGGCGCAGGTGATGGCCGCATTCAAGGCGGGCGAGCTGGATCTTTTGGTAGCGACCACGGTGATCGAGGTAGGCGTGGATGTGCCCAACGCCAGCCTGATGATTATCGAGAACGCCGAGCGCCTGGGGCTGGCGCAGCTCCATCAGTTGCGCGGCCGGGTGGGGCGCGGCGCGCAGAAGAGCAGCTGCATTTTGATGTATCATGGGCCGCTTTCCCGGGATGGCCGCGCGCGCCTTGCGGCACTGCGCGAAACGAACGACGGTTTTGAAATCGCGCGTCGCGATCTGGCGCTGCGCGGGCCGGGCGAGGTGCTGGGCACACGCCAGAGCGGCATGCTGCAATTGCACATCGCCGACCTGGTACGCGACCAGGCGCTGATCCCCAAGATCGAGCAGGCCGCAGAGTTGTTATTACAGCACTATCCCGAACGCGTGCCGCTGTTGATCAGCCGCTGGCTGGGCGAGGCGGCGCGGTATGGGGAAGTTTGATTTTTTGCCACAGCGTACACAGAGCACATGGAGGAGAAACCCATGAAGATCAAAGTAGTGGTTCATGAGGCCGAGGAAGGCGGTTATTGGGCCGAAGTGCCCGTGATTCCTGGCTGTGTAACGCAGGGTGACACCTTTGAAGATCTGTTGGCTAATCTCCCTGAAGCAGTGGACGGCTGCCTGTCTGGTGATATAGCGCAACCAGAATCGACAAGCAGAGACCGTGTTCTGGAAATTGTCTTATAGCGACCTGGAATAAATGCATCTGTCTCAAGTTAAGCGCCCGCCCAGTATGTTGGCGGTGAAGGCAGACAGGCCGCTATGGCGTCCACGACGCCATCTGCCACGCGGCATTGTGCCGCCAGTCCTGTCGTCCTGGCTGTTCGATACAGCCTCGCTGACACAGCGTTTGCGGCAGGTGTGCCATGGGCGCTTTCAGGTGCGGGTGATAAGCGAGGCGCAAGCCCGCCCGCTGCGTGATGAGCGCGTGGCATTGGCGATGCGTGATCATGAGGGCGCCGTGGTGCGCATGGTGTATTTATTGTGCGACGGGCGGCCTTGGGTGTTTGCGCGCACTGTGATTCCATTACGTACCTTGAGCGGGGCGCAGCGGCGTCTGGCGCATCTGGGCAGCAAGCCACTGGGAGAGATGCTGTTCGCCGATAAATCCATGCGCCGCAGCGAGGTGGAAGTGGCGCGCCTTGCCGCAGGGAGCACGGTGTTTAGCATGGCCACGCAGGCGTTGGAACATAAGCCGGACGAGATTTGGGGCAGGCGCTCGGTGTTTTATCTGCAAGACAAACCGCTGCTGGTAAGCGAGGTATTTTTGCCGGATCTTCTTAACCCGAATGTTTCATAAATTGACACGCGCCCTCACTGGTCTTTTGATTGCCATGGAAATTTTGCTCAGTCGGCCGTATGAATAACTACGGCGCTCCTTCACAATATTCCCCTATCAATCAAAATCCTGCGCGATCATCGCGCGAATTTATGAAACATTCGGGTTAAAAATGAATCCTGATACCAAGGCGCGCCTGCATCAATATGTACTCCTGACCCGGCTCAACCGGCCCATCGGCATCCTTTTGTTGCTGTGGCCTACGCTGTGGGCATTGTGGATCGCGGGCGCGGGTCATCCCGATCCGCTGGTATTCATCGTGTTCGTGCTGGGCGTGGTGCTGATGCGTTCGGCGGGGTGCGTGATCAACGATTACGCCGACCGAGACATCGACCCGCATGTGGCGCGCACGCGCGACCGGCCCATCGCCGCCGGGCGCGTCTCACCCCGGGAGGCGCTGACGCTGTTTGCTGCGCTATGCCTGATGGCCTTCGGGCTGGTATTGCTGATGAACCGGCTGACCATCCTGCTATCCTTTATTGGCGTGCTGCTCGCGGCGGTTTATCCGTTCATGAAGCGCTACACCCATCTGCCGCAGGTGGTGCTGGGCATGGCATTCGGCTGGGCGGTGCCGATGGTGTTTGCGGCGCAGACGGGCGAGATGCCCAAGGTCGCCTGGCTGCTGTTCACCGCCACCGTGCTGTGGGCCACCGCCTACGACACCATGTATGCCATGGTGGATCGCCCTGATGACCTGAAGATCGGCGTTAAATCCACAGCGATCCTGTTTGGCGATGCCGACCGGCTGATCATCGGCGTCATCCAGCTTCTGTTCCTGCTGGCGCTGCTGTTGATCGGCAGGCAACTGGAAATGGGGGCGCCCTATTATCTTGGCCTCACCTTTGCCGCTGGGCTGGGCGTTTACCAGCAATACTTGATCAGAAACCGCGATGCGGCAGGCTGTTTCAAGGCATTTCTCAACAACAACTGGTTCGGCGCGGCGATATTTTGTGGCATAGTGCTGGATTATCTTTTTTAAAAATTGTCATTGATACACAAGGATATTCTTGAAATGACTTTAAAACCCGCATCACAGGATGCGCAAATTGAAGCGCAAAAACTGCAACGACTCGGGCTGGCGGTGATCGAAACCGAAGCGCGCGCGGTGTCCGCGCTTACCTCGCGCATCGACTCCAACTTCGTTCAAGCCTGTCAGTACATGCTGGCCTGCGAGGGGCGCATCGTGGTGCTTGGCATGGGCAAGTCCGGCCATATCGGCGGCAAGATCGCGGCGACGCTCGCTTCCACCGGCAGCCCGGCATTTTTCGTGCATCCCGGCGAAGCGAGCCACGGTGACCTGGGCATGATCACTGGCAAGGACGTGGTGATGGCGCTGTCCAACTCCGGCGAGACCGACGAGATCCTCACCATCCTGCCGCTGATCAAGCGGCTTGGCGTGCCCCTGATCGCACTCACCGGCAACCCGCGCTCGACGCTGGCGCGCGCCGCGACGGTGCATGTCGATGTCAGTGTCGAACAGGAGGCCTGCCCGCTCGGCCTGGCCCCTACCTCCAGCACCACGGCGACGCTGGTGATGGGCGATGCACTGGCGGTCGCGCTGCTTGAGGCACGCGGCTTCACCGCCGAGGACTTCGCGCGCTCCCACCCCGGCGGACGGCTCGGGCGGCGTCTGCTGCTGCTGATCAATGACATCATGCACACTGGCGAGGCCATCCCCAAAGTGCGGGAGGACGCGCCGCTCAAAGAAGCGCTGGTGGAGATGTCGCGCAAGGGGCTGGGCATGACGGCAATAGTCGACGAACAAGGACGCGCCATTGGCGTTTTCACCGACGGTGACCTGCGCCGCGCGCTGGACCATGAATTAGACGTGCATAGCACCGGCATCGCCGAGGTGATGACCCGCAACGGCAAAACCGTGCGCGCCGACAAACTCGCTGCCGAGGCGCTCGCCATCATGGAAACCTGCAAGATCAGCGCGCTGCTGGTGGTGGATGAGGGCGGAGCACTCGTGGGCGCGTTGAATATGCATGACCTACTGCGTGCGGGCGTGGTTTGATGAGTTTAGATTTCAGTCCGCTTCCAACAACAGAACCGGCGCGCATCCTCTGATGAGCAATTACCCCCTCGCCCCGCAAGCGGGGAGAGGGGTGCTTGGGTAATATAATGATTTTAAGGTTGTTTTAACTTTCTTCCGCCCTCTCCCCAACGGCTTCACCCTCCATCACTCGCGGCTCCAGTCCGCAGGAATCCGCCTTGCCAGCGCCTGCGTGAGCCGCTCCACATCCACCTGCCGTGCCTGGCCCTCGCGCCGTGCGGCAGCCCAGATGGGGTCGGGAAAGTGGGCATCATCCGCAAAACGCGGGATGACGTGCCAGTGCAGGTGCGGCACCTGATTGCCGAGCGACGCCAGGTTGATCTTGTCCGGCCGCAGGGTTTCACGCAGCGCCTGCTCCACGGCAAACACCACGGACATCAGGTCATGCCGTTGCGCCAGGGCAAGATCGGTCATTTCTTTCACATGGGCCTGCCAGATAACCCGGCAAAACCCAGGATAAGCAGCATCCTCCACGAGTATGACGCGGCACTGTCCACCGTTCCAGAGCACCGTCTCCTGCGTGGGATGGCATAAAGGGCATACGGACATGGAATGATCATCCTTTTTTATTGTCTTATTGTTTGAGCGCGCACCTTAATTTGTATCGTGACGCGTTGCGGGTTATGCTAAAGCATAGCGCTTTTCAGGACGATAACAAGGATGTGCCGTGTCGGTTTAATCAGTGCTGGCGGAGGAAACGCGATGTTCCGCAGTACAAAATACATGATGGTTCTGCTGGGCGCATTGTGGACTACCTTGGTCTGCGCCGCCCCTGATATTGCCCAGCAACGCACCGGCTTCGAGGCCGCCGAACGTGCCTTGAAGCAGGGCAACCAGCCCGAGTTTCAGCGTTTGCTCTCAACGCTGGGCGATTATCCCCTTTATCCCTATCTCCTTTACCAGGATTTGCAACCGCGCCTCGACAAGGCCAGCGCGCTGGAAGTGCATGCCTTTCTGCGGGATTATCCTGACACCCTGCTCGCACCCCGTCTGCACGCCGCATGGCTGCAACTGCTCGCCAGCCGCAACCGTTGGGATGAGCTTATTGCCACTTACCGCCCCACCAGCGATGTGGAGATGCAATGTCTTTACCGCAAGGCCCTGCTGGAGACCGGCAACAACACCGAAGCGCTTCGGAAAATTGAAGCTTTATGGCTGTCGGGGCGTTCCCAGCCCGCTGCCTGTGACAGCGTATTTGATGCGTGGCGCACCGCCGGAGGAATGACTAAGGATCTGGTGTGGCAGCGTTTGCGCCTGGCGTTGGAGGCGGGCCAGATCGACCTGGCGCGCGCGCTGGGCCGGTTTGTGGCGCCAGATGAACAGCGTTGGGCGGATCTGTGGGGGCAGGTTCACGAAAAGCCGGAACTGATCCTCAATCCAGCACATTTTGAGGGTGATCAGCCCGTCATACCTTCGATTCTTGCCCATGGCATCAAGCGCATGGCGCGTAGCGACGCGGCGCGGGCTGCGGCAATCTGGGATGACATCAGCACGCACCATGTCTTTACTATGGAAGAGCGCAACACCGTGCAGCGCGTGCTGGCCCTGGCGCTCGTTTCCCAGAAACAGCCGGGGGCGCGGGCGAGACTGGACGCGCTCACTCCCGCCCAGGAAGACCCGCAGGTGCGTGAAAAGCGGATATTGCTGGCGCTCAACGATGGCGACTGGAGTGCCGCACGGCGCTGGGTAGAACAGTTGAATGAAGAGGAGCGGAGCCTCCCCCGCTGGCGTTACTGGCGTGCGCGCGCCCTCGAACAGTTAGGGTTTGCCAGGGAAGCCGCGCCGCTCTTCACCGAATTGGCGTCCGGCCGCGATTATTACGGCTTTCTTGCCGCCGACCGCATGAGCGCGCCGTATGCATTGACCCACCGCCCCCTGTCCTTTCCCGCGACCGAGCTTGCCGCGCTGGAACAGACGCCCGGCGTGATGCGCTCCCGCGAATTCCATGTGCTGGGACGCACGGCGGATTCGCGCCGCGAATGGAACCACGTTACCCGCGATATGAACGAGGCACAGCTGCTGCGCGCCGCCAAACTGGCGCATGACTGGGGCTGGCACGACCGCGCCATCTTCACCGTGGCGCGCGCCCCGCGCCAGGACGATCTGGATCTGCTGTTCCCCCTTGAGCACCGCGAACGGGTCGAATCCCAGGCCAGGGATCGGGATATCGACCCCGCCTGGGTGTATGGCATCCTGCGCCAGGAAAGCGCCTTTGTGCCGGATGCGCGCTCGCCCGTCGGTGCCTTGGGCCTGATGCAGATCATGCCCGCCACCGGGGGGATGATTGCCAAATCACTGAAAACCCGCCTCAGCAATCCCAATGACCTGCTGTTGCCGGACACCAGCATCCGCTTCGGTGCCGCCTACCTGCGCAGCCGCCTGGACACCTTCGACAACAATGCCGTGCTGGCCACCGCCGCCTACAATGCGGGTGCGGGCCGCGTGAAGCAATGGCTACCGCAAGACCGCGTGATCGCGGCGGACCTGTGGGTGGAAAACATCCCCTTCAAGGAAACGCGCGACTATGTGCGCCGTGTGTTGACCTATACCGTGATTTACCAGCAACGCCTGGGCAGCAGCCCAACCCTTTTGTCACGCATCATGTTGCCGGTAGGCACAGCGGCGGTTGCTTCCGGTAATCCACTGATCGCGGGAGACATTATTCCAGACGGGAGGATGCGCCAATAGGGCGTTTTTTCGCAAATTGCGGTATAATTTTTGCGTTAAAAATTCAAACTCCGAGGAAATCCGCATGAAAATAGCCAATGGCATGGTAGTCTCCATGCACTATCTGCTGACTGACGAAAACAACGACACCCTTGATAGCACCGAAGAGGGCGAGCTGTTTAGCTATCTGCACGGACACGGCAACATCATTCCCGGATTGGAAAAAGGCCTGGAAGGACTCGAGGCCGGCCAAAAGACCCATGTTATCGTTCACCCGAAGCAGGGTTACGGCGAACGGAATCCCGAAGCGGAAATCGAAGTCCCCTTGTCACAATTCCCCCCGGATGCCGATCTTGCCCCAGGCGACCGTGTGTCCATGGACAGCCCTGAAGGCGACATCATCTTCACCGTGACGGATATCTCCGATTCCTCTGTGACCCTCGATGGAAATCACCCGCTGTCGGGCATGATCCTGCACTTTGATGTCGAAATCGTGGATATCCGTCCGGCGACCGCCGAAGAGATCAGCCACGGCCATGCCCACACCGGTGAGCATCACCATCATTAAGTGGCACAAAGCGCTAAAAACACCGGCCCAAGATGTCTTTAGCGCCCTTTACCTTGCTGGGTATTGTTACTGCGGACACAACACATGAGCCACCCTTCATCCTCATTTGATTTTGATGAATGGATGACGCTAGCGAAGACTGATCCAGAGGCCTTTGCCGTGCGGCGCAGGGAGGCAATAGAAAGCGTTTTGGCAAGCGCCCCCGAGGAGCGTCAGCAGCGCCTTCGCGGCCTGCAGTGGAGTATTGATATGGAGCTGCAAAAATGCAGCAACCCCATGCAGGGCTGCATGCGCCTATTCAACAGGATGTGGGACTCCGTATACGGAGAAAAGGGATTGCTGAACGCCCTGCTCTTGCTCGGAGAACTGGAATCCTATCCCTCTTCTAAAAAACAGCCAGACAACAAACCGCTGGAATCCGCCACAATATTACCTTTCAAGGCCACCAAACCTGTTGTTTGAATCAGGGCGCGTACAGGCTTTTTAACCTGGCGGCGATCCCGCCCATACACCCAACCCCGAATGCGCCTCATCCCAATTGTTGCCAACACCGATGTCTACCACCAGCGGCACGGATAAGGTGGCCGCGCTGGACATGCAGCGGCGGATGTCTTCGATGGTTTGGTGGAGTGCGTTTTCGGACACTTCGAAGACCAGCTCATCGTGTACTTGCGTCACCATATTTTGCGGCCAGGTTTCCGGCGAGGATCATGGCGTCGGTTTTGAGCATGGCGAGTCCCGTAGGTCGGGTTAGCGTAGCGTAACCCGACGACTGACATTGAATTAAACATCACATGTTGGGTTACGGCATTCGCCTAACCCTACTTGCTTGATGGGTGAGTTATCCCGATTTGGGATATCCGATGTTCGGATAGATAATGGATGCATGTCAACTTCCCGCTACGAATTTTTTCAGAACGCGCTTGCAGACGCAAGACTGGAAAAAGGACTTACACAGTCCGAGGTCGCGGCACGGCTTCGCAAACCCCAGTCATACGTATCAAAGTACGAGAGTGGGGAGCGCAGGCTGGATGTGATCGAGTTTCTTGAGGTTTGTGAGGCTATATCTGTAACTCCGTACTCAATCTTGCAGATGATACAACCTGCGTCATGAGTAACGGAAAGCCTCTTAACCTTCAAAAACTCTGCGAGTCGCTCAAGGGCCTTACTACGGGTCAGGTAGGCTGGGTTGAGCAGGTAGTACAAGTCTTTGGCATGGAGCATAAGTTCTGGCGTCTGAATGGTTCTGATTTGGTGTCGCCATGTCTTTTGCAAGATTTCGGTGATACCCTTCGAATCCACCACTGTTTCTCGCGCGAACCATTTACCAAAGACAAATTCGAATATGCGTTAGAACAGGTCGCCAATCTGTGCAATGTCACGGCGCAGCTCGCGCCCAAGGGAAACCCTGGTCACGACATTACTATCAACGAGCAGCGCTTCTCGCTCAAAACACAAGCCGATAAGAACCTCAAGCCCGACAAACTGCACATTTCCAAGTTTATGGAACTTGGTAAAGGCGAGTGGGCAGACAATAGCAGCGATTTACTGGGATTGAGAGAGCAGCTCTTCAAACACCTGCGATCATACGACCGCATTCTTTCTCTACGCAGCTTGGCACCGAAAGGTGGTGCCGAGTGGCAGTACGAATTAGTGGAAATTCCTAAGACGTTGCTGTTGGAAGCTAAGCTTGGCCAATTGCGAATGGCTCATGAAAGTGGGCAAATGCCAAAGCCTGGTTACTGTGACGTGACCGATAGATCCGGCAATCTCAAGTTCCAGCTTTACTTCGATGGTGGTACCGAACGCAAATTACAGATCAGAAGTCTCGACAAGAAATACTGCACGGTGCATGCTACTTGGGAGTTTGTGACAACCAACTTAGAAGGCAAGACCGAACGTCCGGTTGGCTAGCCGTTGTCGAGCAAGCTCTGCGTATTCTTCCTTAAGTTCGATGCCGACAAATCCCCGCCCGTTTTCAATACACACGAGTCCTGTTGTGCCAGCACCAAAGAATGGATCGAGCACCACAGAGCCGGGACCGCTGCCGGCGAGCACGCACAGGCGCACAAGTTCTGGCGGGAATACGGCAAAGTGGGCGCCATTGTATGGTTCCGTATTGATTGACCACACTGAGCGGCGGTTACGCCGGTTCTCCCCATCCTTAGCTGGTTCTTTAATGGCTTCGTGATCGTAGAAGTACTCTTCTGACTTAGACATCAGAAAAATATACTCATGTGATCGGGTTGGCCTGTCCTTCACTGACTCCGGCTGACAGTTTGGCTTGTGCCAGAGGATATCGGTGCGTAGGTACCACCCATCTTGTTGCAACGCGAGTGCCACGCGCCAAGGAATGCCGATGAGATCCTTCGGCTTCAATCCTTCGGGTGTGGGCGGTCTGTAGTTCATCCCGCGCGCTTGGTTCTTCTTATCCGAGTCGCGCCATGTGCGCCCTCCGCTCGTGTAGCTATCGCCAATGTTTAGCCACAACGTGCCATCCTCTCGAAGCACGCGGCGAACTTCTCTGAAAATTGAAACAAGATCATCAATGTACTGATCGATGGCCGTTTCGGCACCGATTTGTCCTGCGACTGCATAATCGCGCAATCCCCAATATGGTGGACTTGTGACGCACATCTGGAATGTGCTATCCGGAAAGAGGGCAAGCTTCTGCCGCGAATCACCAACCATGATCTCAGTCGGAAGCGCTTGGGAAATGGATTCCCTTTTCAGTTTGTCATTAAGCTTCGCCTCGGCAGTGCTCATTGTTTAATTCCTCTTAGGGTTCGACTAGTCGGTATCCGTAACAATATTATCGCCAACACGAGACAGCCAAGTTGCACTGGGTACTTCCAGTACATGGCGGAGAATATCCTATAATGGGATAATTGGCAAGCGTTGGATTAAGCCTCAAAAACAGGATAGATAAAGAGTGCCACAACCTCGCGCTGATGCAGCCCAACTCCCTAATGCGCCTCATCCCAATTGTTGCCAACGCCGATGTCTACCACCAGCGGCACGGATAAGGTGGCCGCACTGGACATGCAGTGGCGGATGTCTTCGATGGTTTGGTGGAGTGCGTTTTCTGGCACTTCGAAGACCAGCTCATCGTGTACTTGCATCACCATTTTTGCGGCCAGGTCTCCGGCGAGGATCATTGCGTCGGTTTTGAGCATGGCGAGTTTGATGATGTCGGCGGCGGTGCCTTGCATGGGGGCATTGATGGCGGCGCGTTCGGCGTATTGGCGGCGTTGCTGGTTGCTGGATTTGATGTCTGCCAGATACAGGCGGCGGCCAAACAGGGTTTCCACGTAGCCGTCGGCGCGGGTTTGGGTGCGCGTGCGGTCCATGAATGCCTTTACGCCGGGATAACGTGCGAAATAGAGGTCCATATACTGTTGCGCCGCGCCGCGCTCTACGCCCAGTTGTCGCGCCAGGCCGAAGGCGGACATGCCGTAGATCAGTCCGAAGTTGATGGCCTTGGCGTTGCGGCGTTGCTCAGAGGTCACTTGATCGGGAGATGCGCCGAAGATCTCGGCGGCGGTGGCGCGGTGGATGTCTTCGCCATGGCTGAAGGCGCGCAACAGACCGTCGTCTTGCGACAGGTGGGCCATGATGCGCAGTTCGATTTGCGAATAATCCGCTGCGACGATCTTGTGTCCCGGCGGGGCGATAAAGGCCTGGCGGATGCGTCGCCCTTCGGCGCTGCGGATCGGGATATTCTGCAAATTCGGGTCTGAAGATGACAATCGGCCCGTGGCCGCCACCGCTTGATGATATGAGGTATGAACGCGCCCGCTGCGTGGATTGATCTGCCCCGGCAGTTTGTCGGTGTAGGTCGATTTCAGTTTGGCTATAGTGCGGTGCTCAAGGATCAGTTTCGGCAGCGGGTAGTCCAGCGCCAGTTCGGCGAGCGTCGATTCGGCGGTGGAAGGTTGGCCCGTGGGGGTCTTCTCCAGCACCGGCAGTTGTAGCTTGTCGAACAGGATGGCCTGGATCTGCTTGGGCGAATCGAGGTTGAAGGGTTGTCCGGCGGCGCTGTGTGCCTGCTGCTGGATCTCCAACATCTGGCGCGCCAGCTCCTCGCTCTGCCGGTGCAGCATTCCCGCGTCCACCAGCACGCCGTTGCGCTCGATGCGCGACAGCACCGGCACCAGCGGCACTTCGATTTCATCAAACAGTTTTTGCAGGCCCGGCTCTGCTGACAGGCGCGGCCATAATGCGTGATGCAGGCGCAGGGTGATGTCGGCATCCTCGGCGGCATACGGCGCGGCCTGCTCGATGCCGATCTGATTAAACGTGAGTTGTTTTGCACCCTTGCCCGCGATATCTTCGAAACGGATGGTCTTGTGGCCCAGATGGGTCAACGCCAGCGTGTCCATGTCGTGGCGCGAGGCGGTGCTGTTGAGCACGTAGGATTCCAGCATGGTGTCATAGCGAATGCCTGCCAGCGCGATGCCGTGGTTGGCGAGCACGCTCATGTCATATTTGAGATTCTGGCCCAGTTTGGGGCGGCTGGCGTCTTCCAGCAGCGGGCGCAGCCGCTCTAAAACCCATTCGCGAGATAGCTGGGCGGGCGCGCCGGGGTAGTCGTGCGCCAGTGGCACATAGGCGGCTTCACCGGGCTGAATGCAGAACGACACGCCTACGATTTCGGCCTGCATGTAGTCCAGGCTGGTGGTCTCGGTGTCGAAGGCGAACTGCTCGGCCTGCTCCAGTCGGGTGAGCCAGTGCTCCAGATCTGCTTCGGTGAGTATGGTTTGATACTCAGAGGCCAAGGGTTGGGGAGCTGGGGCAGGATCGTCCTTGGGCTTTTCCTGATCCAATTGTCCCAGCCAGGTTTTGAACTCCATGCGCTGAAACAGCTCGCGCAACGCGGCGGTATCGGCGGGTTGGGATTGCATGTCAAGCGGCCCCACCGGCAGCGGCACGTCGCAGCGGATCGTCGCCAGTTGCCGCGATAGCGGCAGCAGGTGCAGATTCTCACGCAGACTCTCGCCGACCTTGCCGTTGATGTGATCGGCGTTGGTGATGATGTTATCCAGCGAGCCATGCTCCTGCAGCCACTTGGCGGCGGTTTTGGGGCCAACCTTGGGGATGCCGGGGATGTTGTCCGAGGTGTCGCCCACCAGCGCCAGGTAGTCGATGATCTGGCCGGGGGAAACCCCAAACTTTTCGATCACACCCTGCGCATCGAGCGTTGTATTGCTCATGGTATTGACGAGGGTGACATGGCCATCGACCAGTTGCGCCATGTCCTTGTCGCCGGTGGAGATCACCACCGGCAAGCCGATGGCGGCGGCCTGCACCGCCAGCGTGCCGATCACATCGTCGGCCTCAACGCCGTCTATCACCAGCACCGGCAGCCCCATGGCGCGCACGATGGCGTGCAGCGGCTCGATCTGTGTGCGCAGTTCATCCGGCATCGGCGGGCGGTGCGCCTTGTAGTGTTCAAAGAGTTCATCGCGGAAGGTCTTGCCCTTGGCGTCGAACACCACCACGACATGCTCCGACTGGTAGTCCGCGATCAACTTGCGCAGCATATTGACCACGCCATACACCGCCCCGGTCGGTTCGCCGCGTGAGTTGGTCAGCGGTGGCAGGGCATGGAAGGCACGGTAGAGGTAAGAGGAGCCATCTACCAGGATCAGTGGTTTGGGTACGGTTTCGGTCATAGCGTCTGGTGTCTTGGCAGGTAGTGTGTGGATTAGCGGTCTAATGGCTATGCCTCAAAGGGTTTTTTCGTTTATGATGAGGGCTATTCGAATTAAGTATGTCGCCAACAGCCCGATATATTCAATATAAGCTTCTCCCGGCACGCCCTCCGGCGGCGACTTAATTTTCGGTGACTATTATGAACGCACAAGAAAGACACTCTCACCCCAGCCTCAAGCCTGTCAACGACACTTCGCTGACACGTGAGTCCTGGAAGATTTTTCAGATTATGGCGGAATTTGTCGAAGGCTTCGAACGCCTGTCGCAGATCAAGCCTTCGGTCAGCATCTTCGGTTCGGCGCGCACGCCAGTGGACCACCCTTATTATAAGCTCACTGAAGATATTGCGCTTCTGTTGTCGGATGCCGGTTTCAGCGTAGTGAGCGGTGGCGGGCCGGGCATCATGGAAGCGGCCAACAAAGGCGCATTTGCCGGAAAATCCCCCAGCATCGGCCTCAATATTGTGCTGCCCCACGAACAGACAACCAATCCTTATCAGAACATCTCCCTTAACTTCAGGCACTTTTTTTCGCGCAAGGTGATGTTCGTCAAATATGCCTCGGCTTACGTGGTGTTGCCGGGCGGTTTTGGCACGCTGGATGAGATGATGGAGATTCTGACGCTGGTGCAGACACACAAAACCCGTCAGATCCCCGTGATTCTGGTACACAAACCGTTCTGGGAAGGCCTGCTCGCCTGGTTCAGGTCAACGCTGGTGACGGAAGGCGTCATCAGCCCGGAAGATCTCGATTTGATGCAAATCGTCGACACCCCGCAAGAGGTGGTGGACGCGATTTTCAACCACTACGAGCATCGCGGCTTCGAGCCTTCTGCCGATGAGCAGGCGACGTTGTTGGATCTCTGAAAACATTAAGGAAAAGCGCGTGATACGGACATTCCTTGCAATATTAATCTCTGTGCTGCTTACGGCTCCATCATGGGCGGCGAACGAGACAGCAAAGCCCGAACTCCCGCCGCCGCCGACAGACGGCTTAAACAGCGGGGAAGTTCCTGAGCCTGATGTCAAAATCATCCAGCGCCCCAATGAGAAGGTGGAAGAATACCGAATTGGTGGTGTGCTTTATACGGTCAAGATTACCCCAAAAGTCGGCGCGCCTTACTATCTGGTCGATACCGACGGCGACGGCAACCTGGAAACGCGGCGCAACGATCTGAATCCCAATATGGCCATCCCTGGCTGGGTTATATTGCGCTGGAAGTAGGGGCAAGCCCGAAGGGCGTACCCATTAAAAAATAGTTGCGTCGCCGCTGCACGGCGCTTGATGGGTTGCGCAAGAAACGCTCTTCCACCCTTTTGGTAAACCCATCCTGCACCCACTACTTTTTCGCCACCATTCTCTAAATCCGGCTGGACCATACTTGATGGCCAATCTAATAAAAAGCGTTAACTTATTGCTGCCGTAATAAATTTGTCATTATCCACAAAACCTGTGGATAACTTTGTGGACGGCTTGGGGTAAAGCGCCGCCAGGCCGCATGGCAGCGGGATTGTTCTTGATTTGCACGGAAAATGCCCCAGTCCTAGCAAATCAAACAAAAACAATATGTTATATGTTGCTTTGGGACTGTGACGGTTTTAGGGCGCGAGCAATAAAGAACGTGAGGGTGTCCTCTAGCGGCATTGTGTATAAGGTGTCAAGTGGCCGATCAATATAAGTCTGTCAAAATCGCTGATAATATGTGCGGGCAGAACACCCTGCCTACCCGGTTAACACGCCGTTCATTTGTCGATGTGTTGCGCGGAACGGCTATTGTGATGATGTTTGCGTATCATTTTACGTTTGACCTGCATTACTACGGTGTGGTCAGCGCTGACTTCAATCATGATCCCTTTTGGCTGGGGTTTCGCGCTATTATCGTGAGTTTATTTCTTGGGGTGATGGGCGTGAGTCTGCACTTGGCTACGGCGCGCGGCGTGAATCCGCGTGCCTTTGGGCGGCGCCTGTTGCTGGTGGCGGGTTGCGCTGGTCTGGTGAGCGCGGGAAGTTATGCAATGTTCCCCAATAGCATGATTTTCTTTGGTATCCTGCACTTTATCGCCGTTGCCAGCGTGCTGGGCCTGTTGTTCTGGCGGTTGTTCTGGCTTAATTTGATAGTGGGTGGGGGAGTGATCGTCGCGGGATTGCAGTTTCAGCATCCCTGGTTTGATCTTCCCGCCTGGCAATGGCTGGGGATGATGACGCACAAGCCAGTGACTGAAGATTATGTGCCATTGCTGCCGTGGTTTGGCGTGGTGTTGATCGGGATGTTTCTCGGTAAACTGATTTATCAAAGGGAAAATGTGCCCGCCTTTGCGCGCTGGACAGGCAGGCATCCGGTGGCGCGCCTGCTGGCCTTTGGCGGGCGGCATAGCCTGCCGGTTTATATGCTGCACCAGCCGGTGTTTTTGGGCGTATTGTATTTGTTCTTTGGAAAGTGATGACGCCGTGATGAATCGTGGGTAATGTGTTCGGATGATCAAGGCCATGGCGTTGGGTAACGGGCTGGCAAGCGGCGCAGGCTTGATGTCGTCCGTAGTTTGGCGCAATTTTGCACTGCGGCTACTGCAGCCATCCGTGACCAGGCGCGCGGTTCTCCTGCTTATGGTTATTCTGTTGTGCTCGATAGCGTATAGTCTGGCCAGGTTGACGTGGATGATGTTGCCGGCGCCGCCCGAGAACGCTGCGCCGCCTCCGCTTATCCAAGCCGTTGATCAGCGCGGCGCTACGGCTGCGCCAATGGCGGTGCGCAAGCCCTCGCCCCAGGAGATGGCGCAGTGGCATTTGTTTGGCGAGGTGCAGGTGATTAATGTAGGCGCAGCCGCAGAAACAGCGCCGCAGACCAGTCTTGCCTTGAGCCTGCGCGGGGTGATTGCCTCGCGCGACAAAAAAAACGCGCGGGCGATTATCGCCGATTCCAGTGGCAATGAGCAGTTCTATGCGATCGACACACCTCTGCCGGGCGGGGCGGCATTGAAGGAGATTCATGCCGATAAGGTTATACTGTTGCGCGATGGCCGTTATGAAACCCTGTTGTTGCCCAAGGATGAAACAAGCGGGGAAGGCGCGCCAGGTGCTGCGATGTCCATGCCAAATTCCGACGCCGCGATGCAGGATTTTCGTGATGCTGCGATGAGCAATCCGCAAAGTCTGATGGAGCGAGTCCGTCCGATGCCGGTCAGTGAAGGCGGCAAATTTATAGGCTATCGTTTTATGCCAAATGAAGACCCAGGTTTTCTCGCACGTTTTGGCATGGAACCCAATGATATTGTGACCTCCGTCAATGGCATGAGCCTCGACAATCCTGCCAAGGGGATGCAGGTGTTGAATAGCCTGAAAACCGAGGGGGAAGTGCGGGTTGATACAGTGCGCAACGGGGCGCCGCGTTCTTTTGTGTTACGGATGAATTGATCTAAAGATGAAAAGCAAAATTAAGGGGAATGGAGTGAGGAGGTTGCGCGATATACCCAGAATTTTTTTTGCAGTGCCGATGTTGATGGCCGCGCTGCTGCTGCCTTTCCAGGTGCGTGCCCAGGATGTGACGCTTAACCTGAAAGACGCCGACATCGGCGCGGTGATCGCCACGGTCTCCGACGTGACCGGCAAAAATTTCATAGTCGATCCGCGTGTCAAGGCCAAGGTCACGGTGATCTCGGCCAAGCCCATGAACAAGGATGAGATCTACCAGGTCTTTCTGTCGCTGCTTGAGGTAAACGGCTTTGCCGCTGTGCCGATGGGCAAGGTCATCAAGATCATCCCCGACGTGAACGCCAAGCAGGTCAGCACGCCACTGGCCAATAACGACCGGCCCGGCAGGGGGGATGAATATGTCACGCGCGTGATCCACGTCAACAACGTCTCTGCCGCGCAACTGGTGCCGGTGTTGCGCCCCCTCGCGCCGCAGCAGGCGCACATGGTGGCGTATCCGGGTACGAACGCGCTGATTGTCTCCGATCGGGCAGCCAATGTGGAGCGCCTGGCCAAGATCATCCAGGATATCGACCAGCCTGGCAATGAAACAGAGGTGGAGGTCATGCCGCTCAAGCACGCTGCCGCCTCCGAGGTGGCGCGCACCCTGACCTCGTTGGACCAGGAGGCGCGCAAGAGCGACCCCAGCGCCGCTGTCGGGATCACCGACCGACCAGTGCTGATCCCCGATGAGCGCACCAACAGCATCCTGATGGGTGGCGGCAAGTCCGGGCGGCTGCGGATGCGCGCCCTGGTGTCGCATCTGGATACGCCGCTGGAGAACAGCGGCAATATCCGCGTCATTTATTTGCACTACGCCAAGGCCAAGGATCTGGTGCCGGTGTTAACGGGAGTAGCGAGCCAGGTGCAAGACAAGGGTAAAGTGGCGGGTGGCGCGGCGCCCGGCGGCGCTACAGGTGGCGGGCCGCCCGGCAGCGGCATCAATATCCAGGCGGATGAAAGCCTCAATGCCCTGGTGGTGACGGCCCCGCCCGATGTGTTCCGCTCTCTGCAGATGGTGATCAGCCAGCTCGACGTGCGGCGTGCGCAAGTATTGGTGGAGGCGGTGATTGCGGAGGTCAATTCGAGCCGCGCGGCGGAACTGGGTGTGCAGTGGGCGACATTCGACCGCACACAAGGAAGCAACGCTCCGGTTGGTCTAACCAACTTTACCAACGGTTCTGCCGGATCCAGCATCGCGGAAATCGGCGGGGCGATTGCCACCAACCGCGCTCCCAGCCTCGGGCCAGGCATGACATTCGGGTTGGGCCGGTTTATCAGCGAAGGATTCAGTTTCGCGGCACTGATCCGCGCGCTGGAATCGGACGGCTCGTCCAATGTGCTGTCTACGCCGACCCTGGTGGTGTTGGATAACTCGGACGGCGAGATCACCGTAGGGCAGAACGTGCCGTTTATTACCGGTGCGTTTGCCGCGCCGGTGGCGGGCGCGGGGGCGACGCCGGTCAACCCCTTCCAGACCATCCAGCGCCAGAATGTGGGCATTACATTGAAGGTCAAGCCGCAGATCAACGAGGGTAACTCCATCCAGCTCAACATTGAACAGAAGGTGGACAGCCTCAGCACCAGCGCGGTGCGCGGCGCGGCGGACTTGATCACCAACACCCGCTCCATCAAGACCAGCGTAATGGTGGATGACGGCAAGGTTGTGGTGCTGGGCGGGCTGATCACCGACGATCTCAAGGAAAATGTGCAGAAGGTGCCGTTTCTGGGCGATCTCCCGCTGGTCGGTAGCCTGTTTCGCTACAAGAGAAACACCAAGGACAAGACCAATCTGATGGTATTCCTGCACCCGGTGATCATGCGCGATGGTGAGCTTGCGGAGCGTATGACGAGCGGTAAGTACAACTTCATACGCACCCAACAACTCGAGGCGCGACTGAAAGACCGGGGGTTGTTGCGCAATGAAGCGTTGCCGCTGATGCCGCCCATGCAAGATATGATGAAGCTGCCGCCGCCGTTTGAACCGGGCACCAACAGTCCGCCCACGGACAAGCCCCCTGCCAATGCCGGCCCGAGCGATGGACGTAGCAATTAATACCGCCTTGCAGACGGATGGCCCGGTAGCCGCCCCGTTGGGGGTATCCGAGAAACGCCCGCCGTTTCCTTTCGCCAAGCGTCATGGTGTGATGGTTACGGGCTGGGAAGCCGGTAGTGCGATAGTCTTGTGCCGCCCCGACGCAACCAGCACAGGGCTCGCCGAATTGCGCCGCTTCCTTGGTGGCGTGCCGCTGAAATTGCAACAGGTCACGCCTGAAGCCTTTGAGGCGGAGCTTGCGCAGAGCTACGAGCATGACTCGGCGCAGGCCATGCAGATGATGGGTGATCTGGGCGAGGAGATCGACCTGTTCAGCGTCGCCCAGCAACTGGCGGAACCGGAAGACCTGCTGGAAACCGAAGACGACGCGCCGATCATCCGATTGATCAATGCCCTGCTCACCGAGGCGGTCAAGGAAAATGCCTCCGATATTCACATCGAACCCTTTGAAAACCGTCTGGTGGTGCGCTTCCGCGTCGATGGTGTGCTGCGCGAGGTGCTGGAACCCAAGCGTGTGCTGGCACCGCTGATCGCGGCGCGCATCAAGGTGATGGCCAAGCTCGACATCGCCGAAAAGCGCCTGCCGCAGGACGGACGCATCTCGCTGCGCGTCGCAGGCCGTCCGGTGGATGTGCGCGTCTCCACGCTGCCCTCCGGCCACGGCGAGCGCGTGGTGCTGCGCCTGCTCGACAAACAGGCGGGCCGCCTCAACCTGGAACAGCTCGGCATGGCGCCCGCGACGCTTGCCGTGATGCACCGCATCATCGAAAGGCCGCATGGCATCATCCTCGTCACCGGCCCCACCGGCTCCGGCAAGACCACCACGCTTTACGCCGCGCTCACCCGCCTCAACGACAAAACGCGCAACATCATGACGGTGGAAGACCCCATCGAATACTATCTGGACGGCATCGGCCAGACCCAGGTCAACACCAAGGTCGATATGACCTTCGCGCGCGGCCTGCGCGCCATCCTGCGCCAGGATCCCGATATTGTCATGGTGGGCGAGATCCGCGACCTGGAGACGGCGGAAATCGCCGTGCAGTCGAGCCTCACTGGCCATATGGTGCTGTCCACGCTGCACACCAACACCGCCGTCGGCGCAGTCACCCGTTTGCGCGACATGGGCGTGGAACCTTTCCTGCTCTCTTCCAGTCTCATCGGCGTATTGGCGCAGCGCCTGGTGCGGCTGTTGTGCCCGCACTGCAAGCAGCAGGTTACCGCCAGCGCGGCGGAGTGCGACACCCTTGGCCTGCCCCACGAAAATCCACCCACCCTCTATAGTGCCGTGGGTTGTGAGCAATGCAACTCCCTCGGTTACCGGGGTCGTACCGGCATCTACGAGGTCATCGAAGTCGATAGCACTTTGCGCGGCATGATTCATCAAGGCGCGAGCGAACAGGAGATGGAAACCCATGCGCGCACCCTGACGCCCGGCATCCGCCAGGACGGCCTGCGCCGCGTGCTGGCCGGCGCAACCACCCTGGAAGAAGTGCTGCGCGTGACACGTGCGGAATGATTATGGTTTTTGCCACAGCGGCACAGAGAGCACGGAGAAATACCTGTTGCTATGGTTGATACCTCTATCTGGTCTGACGAAAACAGAAACCCCTGCGTCCTCTGTGTCTCTGTGGCAAAAGGCTTTTGTTAATGGCCGCATTTGAATTTACAGCGCTGGATCCCTCAGGCCGCGAGCGTAAGGGCGTGCTGGAGGGTGATACGCCGCGCCAGGTGCGCCAGCAGTTACGCGAGCAGGGCCTGGCGCCGCTTGCCGTGGCGGAGGTGCGCAGCAGTGAGAAGCATCGAGCCGCATCACGCCTGTCATTCCAGCGCGGCATTTCTGCCACCGATCTGGCACTGATCACACGCCAGTTCGCCACACTGGTACGCTCCGGCCTGCCCATCGAAGAGGCGTTGCAGGTGGTATCGCGGCAGACCGAAAAGCCGCGTCTGCGCAACATGCTGATGGGGGTGCGCGCCCGCGTCATGGAAGGCCATACCCTGGCCACTGCGCTGCGCGATTTTCCGCATATCTTCTCCGATCTTTACAGCGCTACAGTATCGGCGGGCGAGCAGTCCGGCCACCTTGAGGTGGTACTGGAACGGCTCGCCGACTACACAGAAACGCGCCAGGCGTTGCGGCAGAAGATCATGCTGGCGCTGATCTATCCGGTGGTGGTGACGGGCGTGGCGATTCTGGTGGTGACGGCGCTGCTTGCCTTTGTAGTGCCGCAGGTGGTGCAGGTGTTCGAAAATACCGGCCAGCAACTGCCGATATTGACGCGAATGCTGATTGCAGTGAGCAGTTTTATACGCGATTATGGTGTGCTGTTGCTGGTAATATTGGCGGTGTTGGGCGTGATGGCCGCCAGCCTGTTGCGCCGCCCAGGCCCCAAACTGCGCTTTCATCAACTGCTATTGTCGCTGCCGCTGATCGCGCGCCTGGTGCGCAGCATGAACACGGCGCGTTTCATGCGTACTTTCAGCATCCTCACCGCCAGTGGCGTGCCAGTGATCGAGGCGATGCGAATCTCGGCACAGGTGATGTCAAACCTGGTGATGCGCGCGGCGGTCGAAGAGGCATCCAGGCGTGTGCGCGAGGGCGCAAATCTGCACAAATCGCTGGAACGCAGCGGCTATTTTCCGCCGATTGCCATCCACCTTGTCGCCAGCGGCGAGACCAGCGGCAAACTGGAGCAGATGCTGGATCGTGCCGCGGTGAGCCAGGAGCGCGAAATAGAAACCCTGCTGGCCGCCATCCTGGGGCTGTTCGAGCCGCTGCTGATTCTGGGCATGGGTGGCATGGTGCTGGTGATCGTGCTCGCCATCCTGCTGCCGATTTTTGATTTGAACCAATTAGTGAAATAACACGGGAACATTTATGAAATTTACAATCCGAAACCCAAAACGCACCCAACGCGGCTTTACCCTCATCGAAGTGATGATCGTGGTGGTGATTCTTGGCATTCTTGCGGCGCTGGTGGTGCCGCGCCTGATGGGCCGCCCTGACGAGGCGCGCGTCATCAAGGCCAAGCAGGACATCCGCACCCTGGTAAGCTCATTGAATCTCTACAAGCTGGACAACTTCAGCTACCCAACCACCGATCAGGGTCTGGAGGCGCTGGTGAAGAAGCCCGCCGACGCGAAAAACTGGAAAACGGGGGGTTACATCGACCGCTTGCCGAACGACCCATGGGGCAAACCGTATCAATACCTGCGCCCCGGCACCCGCGGCGAGATCGACGTTTTCACCCTCGGCGCCGATGGTCAGCCGGGCGGTGAGGGCACGGATGCGGATATCGGCAATTGGAACCTTGAGTGACCGCTGAACACAATTGATATGCGGCCAACAAGGAATTAACCCTTGTTAGCGTGTTTTCCGAAAGCAGTACCTGAAGCCGTAGAAATTTCGCCTGCGCTAAAGGCCGAGTTCGAGGCACAAGCACGAAGCGCCCATGAAGGGTGAAGGGCGTAATACCTGCCCTTGGGGCAGATTCGACCGCTAAGCCCGACAGGCTGCCAGTCCACCTTATCCTCGCTTCCTGCTCAAAGAAGAGGGGTTTCCCCCTCCTCTTTTTCTGTTATTCTTGATTTTCTAGTCATTTTGTTCTGAAAAAGGTGCGTGATGAGCGAGTATCTGCCTGGCCTGGAGGGCGTCCCCGCCACCAAATCAAACATCTCTCATATTGATGGTGAGCGCGGTGTACTCGCGTATCGCGGCTACCCTATCGAATCGCTCGCCGAACACAGCACCTTCGAGGAAACCTCGTTGTTGCTGCTCGATGGACGCCTCCCCACTGCCCGGGAACTGGCCGAGTTCGATGAACAGTTGCGCGGCAACCGGCGCGTCAAATACAACATCCGCGAGATGATGAAAAGCCTGCCGCCGACCGGCCACCCGATGGAAATGCTCCAGACCGCCGTGGCCAGCCTGGGAATGTTTTATCCCGGCCCCGAAGGCCTGACGGGCCGCGACATCCGCGAAGACCTGGATTACGTGCACAGCATGACGGTCAAGATCCTGGCGCGCATGGCGACCCTGGTGGCGATGTGGGAGCACATCCGCAATGGCTACGACCCGGTGCCGCCACGCACCGATCTCACCTATGCGGAAAATTTCCTTTATATGCTGAGCGGCAAGGAACCCGAGGCATTCTACGCCGATATCATGGACACCTGCCTGGTACTGCATGCCGAGCACACCATCAATGCCTCCACCTTCGCCGCGCTGGTGGCCGGCTCCACGCTGGCCGCCCCTAATGGCGTCATCGCCGCCGCCATCGGCACCCTCTCCGGGCCTTTGCATGGCGGTGCGAATCAGCGGGTAGTGGAGATGCTTGAAGACATCGGCAGTCCGGACAACGCCCGGCCGTGGGTGGAAAAACAACTCGCCGCCAAGGCCAAGATCTGGGGCATGGGCCATCGCGAATACAAGGTCAAAGACCCGCGCGCCGTCATCCTGGAAAAACTGGTGGAAAAGCTCGCGGCCTACAAAGGCGGCCAGGTCAGCCCGCTCTTCGAAACCGCCCTGGCGGTGGAAGAGATCTGCCGCGAACGGCTGGCACACAAGGGCGTATACCCCAACGTGGACTTCTATTCAGGGGTGCTCTATGCGGAAATGGGCATCCCCGCCGATCAATTCACCTCCATCTTCGCCATCTCACGCTGTGCCGGCTGGCTCGCCCACTGGCGCGAACAGCTCGCCGACAACCGCATCTTCCGGCCTACGCAGGTGTATACCGGCGAAGGGATTCGGGATTATGTGCCGCTCAGGGATCGTGGGTAACGCAGCATCAGCGGAAGAGCAACCTCTTCCGCACCAGCGGCTTACGGCGAATTTACAGGTGATATCCAAAGCTGTCCTTGAAGCGGGCGTAAAATTCCTCGCGCTCGAAGCGGTGGTTCTGGGTACCGTGATGCTCGATCTTGATTGCGCCCATGAGCGAGGCGACGCGGCCAGTGGTTTCCCAATCCATGTCGTTCATCAAACCATATAGCAAGCCGGCGCGGTAGGCATCGCCACAGCCGGTGGGATCCGCCACCGCCTTGGGCGCGGCGCAGGGGATGTCGATGCGCTTGTTTGCGGTATAGATGTGCGAGCCCTCACCGCCCCGCGTGATGATCAGCGCATCGACATGCTCGGCCAGCTCATGCGGCGACTTGCCGGTACGCTCCTGCATGAGCTGCGCTTCATAGTCGTTGAGCGTCACCCAGGTGGCCTGTTCGACGAACTTCATCAGGTCATCGCCATCAAACATGGGCATGCCCTGGCCGGGATCAAAGATGAAGGGGGTGCCCGCCTCGGCAAACTGGGCGGCATGCTGCAGCATGCCGTCGCGGCCATCGGGCGAAACTATGCCAAGAGTGATGCCTGTGGCGTTTTCAATCTGATTTTCATGAGAAAAATTCATGGCGCCGGGATGAAAAGCGGTAATCTGGTTGTCGTCCATGTCGGTGGTGATGAAGGCCTGGGCGGTGTAGGTGTTGTCGATCACCTTGACGTGCTCAAGGCCAACGCCGCAGCGTCCCAGCCATTCGGCATAGGGGCCGAAGTCCGCGCCCACCGTACCCATCAACGTGGACTCGCCGTCCAGCAGCTTGAGGTTGTAGGCAATATTGCCCGCGCAGCCGCCGAATTCGCGGCGCATGTTTGCCACCAGGAAGGACACATTCAGGATATGCACCTTGTCAGGCAAGATGTGATTCTTGAATTTGTCATGAAACAACATGATGGTATCATAGGCAATGGATCCACAAATCAGGGCTGACATAGGTATTTTCCGGTTTGGTTGTAAGGATGCGAAAAGGGATTATACGGGGTTCCCGCACCGGTTTTCGAGTGCGGATGGATTAGTGCAAGCCCGGGCAGGTTTCCGCTTGACTGATAGTTCCACGGATCTTGACGGCAAAGCCGCTGTCAAGAAAGTCCTCGATTTAGCCGATAAACACCATGCCACTGAACGACATGCGCTGGACTAGCGACCTGCCGCAGGTGTTAAGGATGCGCCAGAAATGACAAGTATTGCCCGGATAATCATGCTCTTGTTTTTATGTCCACTCACGGTAGCGGGAATCGGCCATGCGCAGGAAATCCCCCCTGGCGGCACAGCGCAAACGTTGCGGGGTGAGCTTCTTTCCCTGGACAACAAAGTGCAGTCTCTCCAAAAAACGGTGGCGGACATAAGCCGCGACCTCACGATTCTTGAGGAAGAGGCACAGTTCCCCGAAAGGTCTCGGATCTCCGTCTTCCTGGGCATGGATCAGTTGCCGCGCTTCGATCTGGACTCCGTTGAAGTAAGCGTGAATGGCAAAATTGTGACAACCCATACGTACACACCTGAAGAGACGGCAGCGCTGCAACTTGGCGGCATACATCGGCTCTATATCGGCAGCCTGAATGATGGCGACCAGTTACTCTCCGTCATTTTCAAGGGAAAAACCCCGGCCAATCCATTCTACCGCAGCAGCGCATCCCTTAATTTCAAAAAAGGGCAAAAACCAAAGTTTATTGCGCTGGGCATTAGCGATCTTCTCCAGGATAACACGCCAACAATGACGGTCAGGGAGGCGCAGTAGGCGTATAATTCAATGGGATGCTCAGCCATAAAGTATTCTCTGGCGCGCGGGATCGTATTCCTTATCGCAGCCCTGTCACTAACCACAGCCAATGCGGCGGATGACCTTCGAGGCGATCTGTCCTGGAGGGTAAAAGACCCGCATTTTGGAGAGGCGTTATTTGACTTCTACCGAGGCGATAACTTCTCTGCCATAACACGGCTAACCGTTGCGCAAGAAACCCACGTCCTGGTTAGCCAGGAACAAGAGAGCAACCTTCTGTTGGGTATGCTTTACCTCGCCAGTGACATGCCCAACGAGGCGCAAAAGGTTTTTTCACGCCTGATAAGTAACAGCTCTTCCTCACCTATTGGCGACATTGCCAGCCTTTATTCCGCAAAAATACTTTACAGTCAAGGCGCATATCCGGCGGCAGAAATACAAATCTCAACGATTGATGATCTTCCGGGAGAGTTGCGCATAAAGCAGGACTTGCTCCTGATAAATCTCTTGATGACAAAAAAGCAATTTCAGAAAGCAGAGACGCTATTGCGCCGCCTGGACAGTGATACCAAGCAAGGCTATTACAGCCGTCATAACCTCGCCGTGAACATGCTCAAGGATGGCATATCATTGCAAGGTGCAGGATTGCTCGACGGCATCAGCAAAGAAATTTTTTCCGATGCCGAATTGAAGATGTTACAGGACAAGGCCAATCTTGCCCTCGGGTACCATTACCTTCAAAAAAAAGAACCCGCTTTAGCCAAGGTGTATTTCCAGAAAATCAGGTTGGACAGCTATTTTTCCCCAAAAGCATTGTTAGGCTCAGGATTTGCGGAGTCGGCGCAAAATCAGCATAAACGCGCGTTAATCCCGTGGATGGAGTTGGCGCAGCGAGAGATAAGGGATGTAGAAACGCAAGAGGCTTTGCTGGCCGTACCTGACACCTTATTCAAACTCGAATCTTATAAAGAGGCGCAGAAACACTATCAGAATGCCATTTCCCTCTATGCTGCAGAAGCATCGCGTGTCAAACAGTCGATAGACGCGATTCGCGCGGGAAAACTGGAAAATAATATTCTGCGTCTTGATGCTGGTGATGATGTGCAATGGCAAAACACGCTAAGAAAGTTGCCGGATGCGCCGGAGAATCACTATTTTCCGTGGCTAATGGAAAACCCGCAGATACAGGAGGCCGTTTTACTTTATCGTAAATCTCTCGCCCTGCAGAATATTCTGGAACAGCAACGGGCACGCCACATATCCGCAGTAAACGCGCGCATTGATCAGGCCTTGGCGGAAGCACATGGTCTGATGCAAAAGCTGCAGGCCTACATACAGGAAACCACGATTTCCAATCTGTCGCTGCGCGAACAACGTTTGGATAAATATCTTACGCAAGCGAAACTTGGCGTAGCGGAGCTTTATAATAATGCTGCGGCACGGGGAGACGAGTAAGTTGAAACATTACTGTCGCCTGATCTCATTACCCTTGCTTGTCCTTACTGGCTGCGCGCAGGTAAAAGACGATAGCCCAACCCTCAAAAGCCTGGAGCGTCGTAACATTTCCGTCGAAAAGGATACCGCTATCCCTGACAGCCGCAGCAAAGCCATCGAACAGTATCAATCCATCGCGGGCACGGCAAATGATAAATCAGTCCAGCGCGAGGCAAAACGCAAGATTGCCGATTTGGAGGTGGATAATGCGGAGGCCATTTTCCTGGACAATATCAAAAAATCCCAGCAAGACGCCCAAACCAGCGCACCACCACCCCCTGCGGATAACCGCAATGCGATTAATTTGTATCAGGAGCTGTTGCAGGAGCAAGCCCCTAAATCCGATACTGAAAACACGCTGTATCAACTGGCAAAAGCGTATGAACAAAGCGGTGATTATCAAAACACCCTACAGACGCTGACTCGCCTGGCCAATGCCTATCCAAAGATAGGCTATATGGATGAGGTACAGTTCCGGCGCGGGGAGATTCTGTTTACACTGAAGGATTATGCTCAGGCCGAGAAGGCCTATGCCTCCCTTTTCCCCCTGAAAAAATCCCAATTTTACGAGATGGCGCTGTATAAACACGGCTGGAGCCTGTATAAGCAGGAACGGTATTTGCCCGCTCTTGATTCTTTCGTTGCAATTCTGGACAAAAAATTTCCTGTGAGCAAAGCCGTAGCCGATGACTTTGTCTTGCCGCGCGGCGAACAGGAGTTTGTAAAAGATACGCTGCGCGTTACCAGCCTCAGCTTTTATCATCTCAATGGCGCGGAATCGATCACCTCGTATCTTTCCACCAAAGGTTATCGCCCTTACGAACACCTTCTGTACAAATCCCTCGGTGAACTTGCGCTTGAGAAAGACCGCGTCAGCGACGCCGTGAACAGCTACAGAGCCTTCATCAAGGTGCATCCGGGCCATCCCTACAGCGTGCTCATGCAGCAAAGGATCATCGATGCCTACAAAAGGCCTGAATTCGCAGCCCTGCTCCTGCCTGAAAAACGGGAATTTGTCCGCGTCTTTGAGGACTACAATCAACGTCGCGCCAGCAATTCCACAAAAACATATACTGAACACCTGATTTACGGCGACAAAATCGCCCAGGACAAGATTACCTCCTACTTAAGGGGCATCCTTGAGGACTTGGCGCGCCACTATCATGCCGAAGCGCAAAAGACCAAGTCGCGCGCGGCATACAAGGAGGCCATGGATTGGTATACGAAATTTCTGAAAAATTTCCCCGAGGATAACGACGCCCCAGGCATCACTTTCCTGCTCGCTGAAAGCTTGTACGAAAATGGACGTTATGCCGATGCAGTCACGCGTTATGAAAACGTCGCTTATGATTTTCCCGCCAATCAAAATGGCGCCGAAGCAGGCTATGCGGCCCTGCTCGCCTATCAGAAACAGGGGGAAAAACTCTCGGGCTATGAAAAAAATCTGTGGCGACGTAATGCTGTGGTGAGCGCGCTGCGGTTCTCCGAAAAGTATCCCAAGGACAAACGGGTGCCCGCCATTCTGGTCTCCGCGATGGAAGAGCTGTTCTCTCTAAAGCAGTATGACAAGGCTGCATTCGCCGCGCGGCTCATTCTGAAAATGGAGCCACCCGCTGACATCAAGCAACGCAGCTTGGCGGCAACCATCATCGCGCACGCAGAGTTCGAACAAGATAATTTTCATCGCGCGGAGGCGAGCTATCGCGAGGCATTGAATCTGCTCCCCGCAGATGACACCGGCAGGGCGGAAATCATGGAGCATCTGGCATCGGCAATATATCGGCAAGGTGAACAATCCCGTACCGCAGGCGACATGCCGGCTGCGATACAGCATTTCCTTCGGGTCGGCGTGGCAGCGCCCGCCTCACCCATCCGCATCTCGGCGGAATATGATGCCGCTGTCGGCTATATGTCGCTAAACGACTGGGGTAACGCACTGCGCATCTTTAGCCAGCTCCAGAAAACCTACCCTGACAACGCTTTCCAGGCCGATGTATCACGGCAAATGGTAACGGCCTACCTTCAGTTGGACCAGCCCGCAAAGGCTGCCGCCGAACTTGAAAAGACGATTGCCAGCAACAAGGACGCCCCGGTTCGCCAGGACGCCGCGTGGCAAGCAGCAGAGCTTTATGATAAAGCCAAGGACACCAAGAACGCCGCCAGGGTCTATGGCCTGTATGTCGAACAGTTCCCCAGCCCGCTGGAGCAGGCCATCGAGGCGCGCCGCCGCCTCGCTGAAGCCTACAAGCAAGGCAATGACACGAACATGCAAAATTATTGGCTGAAAGACATCATCAAGGCGGACCGGCAAGGTGGTGCGGAGCGCACGCCGCGCACCCGCCAAACTGCGGCCCATGCTGCGATTACTCTGGCGGATCTCGGCTACCAGGCATTTACCCAGGTGCGGCTGGTTGAGCCGCTGCAGCAGAACCTGAAAATCAAAAAGGAAAAAATGGAAGCGGCCTTGCAGGCCTATGGCACTGCCACAGAGTTTGGCGTGGCGGATGTAACAACCGCCGCGACTCACCAGATGGCAAAGATATACAGCGATCTTAGCCGTGACCTGCTTGAATCCCAACGCCCCGAAGGACTCACGCCCGAGGAACGGGAGCAATATGATGTACTGCTGGAAGAGCAAGCCTTCCCGTTTGAAGAGAAAGCCATCCAGATATATGAATCGAATATCCGGCGCGTGTCTACCGGCATCTATGACGAATCTGTCAGGAAAAGCTTTTCCGAGCTGGGTAAGCTATTGCCGGTCAAATATGCAAAGCATGAGAAAAGCGAACCCTTGACCGGCATTACGTTGAGCAATGACGGCAAGGATGACGACGAAAAGGCATTAATTAATGCCGCTGAACAGGTTCCGTCGAACATCGAGGCCTACAACCACCTCGGGATTCATTACCGCAACAACGGACGTTTTGGTGACGCCCGCAATGCCTACGAAAAAGCCCTGACCATCGACCCGAATCATTCATCGATCCACCTGAACCTTGGCATTCTTTACGATCTTTATCTGCGCGACACCGGCAAGGCACTGGAACAGTATCGACTTTATCAAGGCCTGTTGCCCGCCGCAGACAAGCAGGTGGGGATGTGGATCGCAGATCTGGAAAAACGCAAAAATGGTGCGGAGAAAACCGTGGAGGTGAAAGATAAATGAAGCCATCCGTGCTTTTGATCATGGGCGTTTTATGTTTATCCGCCGGCGTTTCAGCGGCGGAAGATTCTATCGAATCATCTGGTACAAAAATCATAGGTGATTCAGACATGCCAAAAACGCTCTACATCGTCCCGTGGAAGAAACCCGAACCTGCCCCACCGCCAACCCGATCAATGGGTGAGTTTGCCAACGCCGCCCTTGCGCCGCTGGAGCGGGAAGCCCTGTTACGCCAGATGCAATACCACGCGATTTTTAATTCCAGATAAGGCCGTATTTCTTCTCATTAACCATCAAGATTTTTGTCTGAAATGCCGAAGACAAGGCAGGGCATGACGCAGCATAGGAGATCAGCATGGATTTTTTCAGTTCCTCAATCCGCTTCTTTCAAGACGGCGGTTTTATTATGTACCTTATCCTTGGGGTGTTCGCCTTGGGACTCGCCATCGCCATCGAGCGCTATGTTTTCCTGACTTCCGCCCGGAACAAAAACCGGGAGATGTGGGACAAGCTGCTGCCGGTACTCAAGCGTGGCGAGTACAAAGCCGCACAAGACATGATGTCGCAGTCCAATGCCGCCATCAGCAACATTCTGTCTTATGGGTTGTCCCGGATTGTTACAAGCCGGCGGCATGACGATGTTGAAACAGCAATGGAGGAAGGACTACTGGAAACCGTCCCGCGCCTGGAAAAACGCACGCACTATCTCACCACCTTCGCCAATGTTTCCACACTGCTGGGGCTGCTCGGCACGGTTATCGGCCTGATTGATGCATTTACCGCCGTCTCCAGCGCCAACCCCTCCGAGAAAGCTGCGCTGCTTTCCGCCAGTATTTCCGTGGGCATGAACTCGACGGCATTCGGACTGATGGTGGCGATACCACTGCTGCTGATTTATAGCGTGCTTCAGTCCAAAACCGTCGAACTGGTGGACAGCCTGGAGATGGCATCCGTGAAAGTATTGAACATCATCAAGGAGCACTCCGACAAGCAAGGCTCACCCCAATGAAACGCCGTACCCTACTCGCGCGGAACGAAGGTGACGAGCTGGATCTCACCGCCATGATCAACATGATGGTGATTCTGGTGTGCTTCCTGTTGACCTCGGCGGTATTTTCGCGCATCACGGTGCTGGAGCTGAATATGCCCCCGGCCGCTCAGGCATCATCTGGTAGCGCCCCGCAACCGAAAAAGGAATTTCTGCTGGAGGTGATCCTGCGCAAGGATGCCATTGAAATAAGTGACAGAAATGGCAGCTTTTTTGAGCGGATAAATAATGTGTCCGGCGGCTATGACATCAAATCCCTGGCGCAAAATCTTCATCAATTAAAAACTCGCTTCCCGGAAAAACGGGATGCGTCGATCCTGCTGGAAGATGACACTCCCTATGACCTTCTGGTGCAGGTGATGGATGCGTTACGCGAGGAAAGAAGCGGGGCGATGGGATCCGCCGAGCTTTTCCCTGACATATCCATTGGCGACGCCCCGGCCGGCAAGAAAATAAAATAGCAAGGGATACGGATAGCCAATATGAAAATGTCACGGCGCGCCAGACGCATGGAGCGGCACCACGCCCGAACAAAGCGGGGTGGCACACTCAACCTGATTGCCCTGGTGGATATTTTCACCATCCTGGTGTTTTTTCTCGTGGTAGGCGCCTCTGATGTGGAGATACTGCCCAACACCAAGGTGGTAAAGCTTCCCGAATCCATCGTTGAAAAACAACCCAAACAAACCATCCTGATCACGGTGAGTGGCACGGACATTATCATGCAGGGCCGCAAAATAGCCTCTGTAAAAGACGTGCTGAACGCCCCCGAAGATGTCATTGCACCCCTGAAAAGCGAGCTTGAGCATCAATCCGTGCGGCAAGACAGTAAAGCCAACAGCGACATCACTATCATGGGAGACCGGCAAATTCCCTATAAGCTTTTGAAGAAAATCATGGTTACATGTACACAAGCCAACTACAGCAACATTTTTCTCGCTGTGATGCAAAAACCAAGAACGGCGGGGCAATAGGCTGTGGCAGTTCATTATCATTCCCCCGACCTGCCATGGGCAATGACCACCCAGGATGAACACCGTTTTCGTGTGATCCTGACATCGGTGCTGATAGGCTTTCTGGTGATTTCAAGCATCATCACTTTTATCCAGGTTCCAAAAATCACCCGTGAACAAGCCGAGGAAGTGCCGCCGCGGCTTGCCAGACTGGTGCTTGAACGCAAGCAACTCCCCCCACCGGTTGCGAAACCCTCGCCCGTAAAGCCATTGGCCACAAAGCAGGAACAAGTACCCAAGCCACAACCGGCACCGAAGGCAGAGCTGAAAATCAAACCCCAGCCACTGCCCGAGAAGAAGATTGAGCCTGTGCAAGAAGCCAAACAGGAAGCCGCGCCAACGCCGCTGCCCATAGAACCGCCCAAGGTCAATATCGAGGCCGCGCGCAAGAAGGCGGCCAGCTCAGGCCTGCTGGCATTAAGCAACGATCTGGCGGCATTGCGTGACAAGCCCGTCGTAACCAATGCGCAAACGGACGAGAAGCTTACACAGCCCACCAAGATCGAACCCTTTGTACAGCGCTCGATGATCACCTCCGGCACGGCGCGCGCGGGCGAGGGAGTGAAGACAGCCAGCACCAGCCGTAATATCAGCGGCACGCAACTGGCGGAACGGGCCACCACGCGCGTCAACAATCCACAGCCCACGGCGCACCCTGGCGAAACCGAGACGCCTAAAGCGGCCAGGCAAAAAACTGGCAGTTCGCGCACCGACGATGAAATTCAAATGGTGTTCGACAAGAACAAAGGGGCGCTGTATTCGCTTTATAATCGCGCGCTCCGGCAAGACCCATCCCTGCAAGGCAAGGTAGTGCTTAAACTGACCATCGAACCCTCTGGCAAGGTCAGCGCTTGCGAGGTGGTGTCCAGCGCGATGGAGGCACCCGAGCTGATACAAAAGATCGTGGCGCGGGTATTGCTTTTCGACTTCGGAGCCAAAGAAGTCGCCACCACCGTGACCAAACTTCCCATCGACTTTTTGCCATCGTCCTGAAAAATGGCACACCCCCGCCGTCCGACTACCCGTACATTGGCGTTAGCCATGGGAGTGACGGGCGCAGAAGCAAATTGATACCAAATAATATAATGTGATATCATTAATATTAAATTGCGAGGTGAAATCAAATGCCTGCTGTCACGGTTCGTAATCTACCCGAAGAAACCCATCGCGCCCTCAAGCTGCGCGCGGCTCAGCACGGGCGTAGTACCGAGGCTGAAATCCGGGAAATTCTGGAAGATGCGGTCAGGCCTAAGACGCGCGTCAAAATCGGATCAGAACTCGCTGCTTTTGGGCAGCACTTCGGAGGATTTGATCTTGATTTCGCCCGTGATCAGACACCGGCTGAACCAGCCGTATTCGAATGATCATCCTGGATACGAATGTTATCTCTGAGCCGATGAAGCCTAACGCCAATCCCGCTGTGCGGGCCTGGCTTGATCAACAGGCAGCTGAGACGCTGTATCTGACGGCGATAAACCTATCGGAGCTGCTGGTTGGTATAGAAATCCTGCCGGACGGCAAGCGAAAAGAAGGGCTTGGTGCCGCGTTAGCAGAGCTGGTGGCGAGGCTCTTCGGATCACGAATTCTATCATTCGATCAACAAGCCGCGATGGCGTATGCCCCTTTGATCAACCGCGCCCGGATCGGCGGCCGCATCATCTCCGTGGCGGACGGACAAATTGCCGCCATCGCGGCCGTGCATGGATTTGCCGTGGCGACACGAGATACCGAACCGTTTGTTGCCGTTGGCGTGACCGCCATCAATCCGTGGGAGACGTAAGCTAGCATTGGCATCACCCTCCGGTTGATGAGCGGGGTACAAGACAAAAACATCCCTGCCATAACTCGCCTTCACACCGCACCTGCCCTATGCTAAGTTACCCTTGCCTGGCCCGCGACCAGCAGCATTCCTATCCGTTCAGAATCCACATAAATATTCAGAGAGGGACACCATGAAAGCGGCTAACATCCTGGAAACTATCGGTCAAACCCCCCATGTGCGCATTAACCGGTTGTTTCATAGGCGCGTAGAGATCTGGATGAAGCTGGAGCGCGCGAATCCCGGCGGTAGCATCAAGGATCGCATTGCCCTTGCCATGATAGAAGCGGCCGAGCGCAAAGGACTGCTCAATAAGGATACCGTGATCATTGAGCCGACCTCCGGCAACACCGGCATCGGCCTGGCGATGGTGGCGGCGGCGCGTGGATACCGGCTGATTCTGACGATGCCCGAATCCATGTCCATCGAACGGCGCCGCTACATGGCCGCGCTCGGTGCTCAGTTGGTGCTCACGCCAAAAGAAAAGGGAATGCCGGGCGCGATCGAACGCGCAAATGAGCTCGTGGCCGAAACGAAGAATGCCTGGATGCCGCAACAGTTCGAAAATGAAGCCAATCCTGAGATACATCGCCAAACCACAGCGCGCGAGATCATGGCCGATTTTCCTGAAGGTGTTGATTACCTTATCACGGGGGTTGGCACGGGCGGCCATATCACCGGCTGCGCCGAGATATTGAAGCAGACAAACCCAAACCTCAAGGTGTTCGCGGTGGAGCCGACTGGATCTCCGGTGCTCAGCGGTGGAGCACGCGGTCCGCATCCCATCCAGGGGATCGGCGCGGGTTTCGTGCCAGCGATTCTCAACACGGCGATTCTGGACGGCATTATCCAGGTCGATCATGTGGACGCGTTTCGTTTCGCTAACCGTTGCGCCAAGGAAGAAGGTATATTCATCGGCATCTCCTCCGGCGCCTCCCTTGCTGCGGTTGCCCAAAAACTGCCGGACATGCCGGATGGCAGTCGCGTATTAACCTTCTGCTATGATAGTGGCGAACGCTACCTGTCTGTCGATGGACTGTTTGACGCGTAGATAGTCGATATTTGTAAGGGTACCTGCAATAATCCCAGATTGTCCCACGCCCCAAAACCGTTCGCCCTGAGCCTGTCGAAGGGCCGTTCATGGTTCGACAAACTCACCACGAACGGCTTTGCGCGCCCTATTTCGCCGTGGGGCAATCTGGGATAATGGTACTTATTCCGCGCCAAAAATAATGCGTTGTGTTGCTCCGCAACGCTTGGTGGGTTACGCAAAAATGCTAACCCACCCTACATTTGACGCAGTGATCTGCAACTATTTCCCCCAACTCTTGAAGCGTTTCTTGCAGTATTTAAGCAACGCTTCATAGCCATCAAAAAACAGATCGAAACCATCCTCGGCGGGAGCGTCGTATTCGCAGTAGTCATTGGAGTGATTGCGGCACACCTCGGGCCGTGTTTCATAGATGCCGCAGCGCCCACCGGGCTGGAGGTGCAGGCAGGTATTGTTTACCAGCAGGTACCAGCCGTCCTTGTCCTTGTATACGTTGACATTCTGGTGCGACACCTGCCACAGCAGGTGGTCAAAATCGTGCTTGGAACGCGGCGTGGTGATGTGCTGGGTAATGTAAGTGCAGCACTTGGAGTTGGTGCAATAGCCGCACTTGAGTTCGGATGGGATTGCGGGGTAAATGGGAATGACAGCGGCCATAATATTTTCCATGGAAAGGGGCGAGCGCCTGGCGGCTCGCCCCGCTTCGATAATCAGACTTTACGATAAACCTCCGCCCCTTGCGCCTTGAACTCTTGCGACTTTTCCGCCATGCCTGCCTGTACGGCGGATTGTTCATCCATGCCGTGCTTCGCAGCATAATCGCGCACGTCCTGGGTGATCTTCATCGAGCAGAACTGCGGGCCGCACATGGAGCAGAAGTGGGCAATCTTGGCGGAGTCCTTGGGCAACGTCTTGTCATGGTACTCGCGCGCACGCTCCGGGTCGAGGCCGAGGTTAAACTGGTCTTCCCAGCGGAACTCGAAGCGCGCCTTGGACAGCGCGTTGTCACGCACCTGTGAACCAGGGTGGCCCTTGGCGAGGTCGGCGGCGTGGGCGGCGATCTTGTAGGTGATGATGCCGGTGCGCACGTCCTCTTTGTCGGGCAGACCCAGATGCTCCTTGGGCGTGACATAGCACAGCATGGCGCAGCCGTACCAGCCGATCATGGCGGCGCCAATGCCGGAGGTGATGTGGTCGTAACCGGGAGCGATGTCGGTGGTCAGTGGCCCGAGGGTGTAAAACGGCGCCTCGCCGCACTCTTTGAGCTGCTTTTCCATGTTGACCTTGATCAGGTGCATGGGCACATGGCCTGGCCCTTCGATCATGGTCTGCACGTCGTGCTTCCAGGCGATTTGCGTCAGCTCGCCCAGCGCTTCCAGCTCACCGAATTGCGCGGCATCGTTGGCATCCGCAATGGAGCCGGGGCGCAGGCCATCACCCAGCGAGAAGGACACATCATAGGCCTTCATGATTTCGCAGATGTCCTCGAAATGGGTATAGAGAAAATTCTCTTTGTGGTGCGCCAGGCACCACTTGGCCATGATCGAGCCGCCGCGTGAGACGATGCCGGTGACGCGCTTGGCCGTGAGCGGCACATGGCGCAGCAACACGCCCGCGTGGATGGTGAAATAGTCCACACCCTGTTCGGCCTGCTCGATCAGCGTGTCACGGAAGATCTCCCAGGTCAGGTCTTCGGCGCGGCCATCCACCTTTTCCAGTGCCTGGTATATGGGCACGGTGCCGATAGGCACGGGCGAGTTGCGGATGATCCACTCGCGGGTTTCGTGAATATTTTTGCCGGTGGACAAGTCCATAACAGTGTCGCCGCCCCAGCGGGTGGACCACACCATTTTCTCCACTTCTTCTTCGATGGAGGAACTCACCACAGAGTTGCCGATGTTGGCGTTGATTTTTACCAGGAAGTTGCGCCCGATGATCATCGGCTCCAGTTCGGGGTGGTTGATATTGGCGGGGATGATGGCACGTCCGCGCGCCACTTCGTCGCGCACGAACTCGGGGGTAATAACCGGCGGAATGGCCGCGCCGAACGATTCGCCAGGGTGTTGCACCAGCCCTTGTGCACGCGCCAGCTCCAGCTTTTGATTCTCACGTATCGCGATGTACTCCATCTCGGGCGTGATGATGCCGCGCCGGGCGTAGTGCATCTGGCTGACATTTGTGCCCGCTTTGGCGCGGCGCGGCGTGCGGATGTGCTCGAAACGCAGATGGGAAAGCTTGGGGTCCTGCGCACGGCGCTGGCCATAGGTGGAGGTAAGGCCAGGCAGCGCCTCGGTATCGCCACGCTCTTCAATCCATCCGGCACGCAACGCAGGCAGCCCGACACGCAAATCAATGTTCATCGTGGGATCGGTGTACGGCCCCGAGGTGTCGTACACATACACGGGCGCGTTCTGTTCCGCGCCAAAGCTGGCGGGCGTGTCCGACAGGGAAACCTTGCGCATCGGTACACGGATATCGGGGCGGCTGCCCGTGATATAAACCTTTTCCGAATTCGGGAAAGGCCGCACGGCCTCTTCACTAACGCGTGCGGTCTGGCTTAAAAAATCTTTTGGTATGGCGCTCATCATCTATTCCTCTACAAAAAAGGATCCGGCGAAAACATTATGTGTATTCGGAAACAAGCGCAGGGAAGGAAACGTGAAAGGCCGTGAACAGACGCCACAGGCGAGACTTCATTGTGATACTGCTTTCCCTACGCCAGCATTAACCGGATCAGGTTCAAAGGGTATATCTCAGCCTCGCCTGATACGAGGCACCCCCAGCAGGCGCGCAGGGATAAGTTTAACCCCTGCTAGCCGAATTTAGCCCAAAATTATATTATATAGTGGCAATTTGCAAGCCGAATGCGCCTTGTGTCCGGCATTCAAACCGCTTAACCTAGTTGTTTAGCCTCTAAGTTAGAATAATGGTGGATAAGGATGGACGTAGAACAAGCCCGCTTTAACATGGTCGAACAGCAGATCCGCACATGGGAGGTGCTGGATACGGGCATTCTTGACCTGATCACAAGTACCCGGCGTGAAGAGTTTGTCCCCGCACACTACCGCGACCTGGCATTTGCCGACATCATGATCCCCCTTGGCCACGGCCAGATGATGATGGAACCCAAGGTTGAGGCGCGGCTGTTGCAAGCGCTGGCCATCGAATCCTCGGACATTATACTGGAGGTCGGAACAGGCAGCGGTTATTTCACTGCGTTGCTGGCCAAGCTGGGCAAACACGTGTTCAGCGTGGACATCCTCCCTGACTTCGCACAGGGCGCGCAACGCGCGCTCACCGAACACGGCATCCATAATGTGACGCTGGAAACCGGCGACGCCGTCAGGGGATGGGATAAACACGGCCCTTATGATGTCATAGCCATTACCGGCTCGCTTCCGGTGCTGCCGGAATCTTTTCTGCGCGCGCTCAAGCCCGGCGGACGCATGGTAGCAATCGTTGGCGAGCCGCCCGTGATGGAGGCGATTCTCGTCACGCATGGCGGGGCGCGGGAAAGCCTGTTTGAAACCAGCGTCCCGGCGCTGCTGCATGCCGAACAACCGCCCCAATTTGTATTCTAAGGCGTAGTTAGAATATAATTAATCACTAATATAGTGGAGCATGGCCATGAATCACCTCACCGCCACCCAACTCAAAGAATACCTTGAACACGCCAATCCGGCGCCTTTGCTGCTGGACGTGCGCGAACCGTGGGAATTTCAAACCTGTCATATCGAAGGCTCGCGGAATATCCCCATGGCACAGGTCCCTGCCGTTTGCCGTGGCCTCGACGCACAGCAAGAGACCATAGTCATCTGCCATCACGGGATGCGCAGCCAGCGTGTGGCCGTCTACCTGGAGCAAGCGGGATTCACAAAAATTGTCAACCTGACAGGCGGCGTCGCCGCCTGGGCGCGTGAGGTTGACCCGAGTATGCCTACCTACTAAAGAGCAGCCCTTCCCCATGACCAAAAAAAACTCGCCGCTCCTGATTACAATGCTGCTGGCTGTTGCCCCCAGCATACATGCGGAAAATCTGCTCGACGCCTATCGCCTCGCGGCTGACAGCGATCCCCAGGTCAAAGCCGCTGAAGCGGCGTGGCAGGCAGTAGGGGAGACGCGCAATCAACGTCTGGCGCTGTTCCGTCCGCAGCTGAGTCTCAATTCGAATGTCACTCGTAGCCGGCAGGAGTTTTTGAGTGGCGGTTTTTTGGGTCGTGGCGGCACGTTCAACTTTACGAACGAAGGCTTGACCCTCAACCTCAACCAGCCCATTTATCACCGCGATTATTATGTGCAGTTGCGTCAGACGGACGCCCGCACCCGCCAGGCCGAGGCGGATTATAACGCGGCACAGCAGGCACTGCTGTTGCGGGTATCGGAGCGTTACTTCGAGGTGCTGGCGGCCTCCGACACAGTGGAGTTCGCGCGCGCCGAAAAAGAGGCGATAGGGCGCCAACTGGAGCAGACGCAACGGCGCTTCGACGTGGGGCTGGTAGCCATCACGGATGTAAACGAGGCCCAGGCACGCTTTGATCTGGCGGTAAGCCAGGAGGTCGACGCGCAAAGCCGTCTGGCCAGCAACCGTGAGGCGTTGCGCGAGGTCACCGGCATGCTCCCCGAATCCCTGCGCGGCCTGACTGAACAAATACCACTGGCATCACCCGACCCGCAGGACATTGAGAAATGGGTAGATACGGCGCTCAAACAGAATTTTCAGCTAATATCCGCCCAAGCCGCCACCGAAGTCGCCAGCCAAACCGTCGACCTACAGCGCTCCGGCCATTATCCGGTGGTAGACGTAGTGGCAAGCCATGGCTACACAAAATTCTCTGGGGGTACTTTTGGCGCCAGAGAAACATTGGATAGCGCCATCGGCTTGCAACTGAGCGTGCCACTCTACCAAGGCGGCGCTGTCAACTCGCGCATCCGCGAGGCGCAATACCGCCTCAATCAGGCCAAGGAAACCCAAGAACAGCAAACGCGTGCCGCTTCACGCCAGACCCGCGACAGCTACCTGAATGTTACCGCCAGCATCAGCCGCGTCGGTGCGCTGAAGCAGGCGGTGGTCTCCAACCAGAGCGCGCTGGATGCCACCGAGGCCGGGATGCAGGTTGGCACGCGCACTACTATTGATGCATTGAATGCCCAGCGCGATTTATACCGCGCCAAACGTGACTTGTCGCGCGCGCGCTATGACTACCTGCTCAACACCCTGCGCCTGAAACAGGCCGCAGGGATGATCTCACTGGCGGATCTTGAGCAGGTCAATGGCTGGCTGAAGTAAGTCGCCAGCATCCTTGTTGTATACTATGTCCCTAAGGAACTTAGTATAACCGATTGGAACCAACGCCCTACAGGTTGATGCTACGCCCCAATGAAGTATGCAGCATTCCTCTCCACAATCAGGGCTGTTCCCCTGATGTATGCATCCGCCAAGGCGGACTTTCTCATCCTCGCGATGTCGTCGATTATCAGCGGTATTGCACCCGCCATCTGGATCTACACCACTGTGCTGGTCGTGGATTCCCTCGTCGCCAGCCCGCCGGGCGGCTCGCTGTCCTTGCAGCCTGTTTTGGCTGTGTGGGCAGTAGCTTTTCTTTTGCCCCGACTGGCGACCCCGATCATGCAGTATTACCAGGCGAATCTTGCGGAGAAATTCACCGCCTACATCAATCTGAGCCTGATGGAAAAATCATCGCGCATAAAGGGTCTGAGCCACCTTGATGACGAGCGTTACTATAACTGCATCAAGACTCTCGAAGAGGGCGCCCGGTCACGGCCGGTGAACGTTGTCTCGGTCATATTCTTCCTGATGCGAGACGCCATCACCATCATCGCGATCTGTGTCACACTCGCATCAATTACCTGGTGGCTGCCGATTATCTTCCTGCTGGGCCTCTATCCGGGCATTATCGCCTCTCTCCGTTTTCGCGAACTCGCCTGGAAGGCGCTGCTCGGTCGTAGTGCCCAGGCGCGCGAAATGGAGTACCTTTCTCATATAGCTCTCAACGCTAGCTTCAGCCTGGAATCCAGAATCTACGCTTACTTTCCATGGTTGAAACGGCGGTATTCGTCGTTATTTGAACGAACCCATAAAGAAATGCGGGCGATTCGCGGGAAGGCAACGCTCGGCACTCTCCCCATTGAACTCTTTTCGGTTGCCTGCATCATCGGAATGGTGTACTGGAGCCTTATACAGATCCGTGAGGAAACGCTTACCATAGGCACGATTGTCTCCCTGCTCCAATCCTTGGCTCTCGGGCACGCCGCTCTTTTCGCGGTGGTGGAATCGGTGGGCATCATCTTCGAAAGGGGACTGTTCTTTACTCTTTACTTCGACTTCCTGTCGATCCACGACTCCTTCCCGGAGGGAACCGAGCGGGCCATCTCTCCGGAAATTGTCCGCTTCGTAGACGTTTCGTTCACCTATCCGAACGGGATCGAGGCAGTGAAGGGAGTTTCCTTCGACATCAAGCGGGGCGAGTGTATTGCAATCGTCGGCGCCAACGGCTCCGGCAAATCGACACTGATAAAACTCCTCCTTCGTCTCTACGATCCGACCTCTGGTCGTGTCGAGGTTGATGGCCGGGACTTGCGCACCATCGAGATCGATAGCTGGCGCACGCGCTTCGGCATTGTGCAGCAGGATGTCGTCCACTATGCCTTCACCGTGCGCGAGAACATCCAGCTTTCCGACATTGAGCGGCCAGACCCCGATGACCATGCTTCCCTCCAGGCGCTCGATATCGCGGCGCTGTCGAATCTTTCCGCCGCCCTTGACCTGCGGCTCGGCAAGGAATTCAGCGGCCTTGAGCTTTCCGGCGGTCAATGGCAGAAGCTCTCCATAGCCAGGGCCTTTTTTCGCAACCCGGATATGTTGATCCTGGACGAGCCATCGGCCGCGCTTGATCCCAGGAGCGAGGCCCGCTTCTTCGCGAGCCTCCAGATGCTCGCGAAGGACAAAACCACGTTGTTCATTACCCATCGTCTGGGAGCCGTCCGCCTCGCTGACCGCATCCTCGTCATGCGTAACGGCGAGCTGATTGAATCCGGCACCCATGAAGAATTGCTGCAATCAAATGGAGAATATGCCTCGCTGTGGCATGCTCAGGTGAGCCAGTACCAGCCCAAATCTTCGATGGTGGCTACGGCGCAGCCTCGGCTGTGAGGTGCTTACTCATGATGTGCCCCATCACGCTGAATTCGTGGCGTGCGTAGTCCCCAAACAAATCGCATGCGTCACCCAGCGTCTCCTTGGTGTTGACTAGAATCGCCACACAGCGCTCATGGATTGCCCAGGCGTCTAGGGTATGCACCATTTCCGGCGTCGGATGGCTGACGCCGATGACCACCGCCAGCTTCTGGCGATCGAACACGCGAGTCATGGTCCGCGCCATTAAATAGGAATCGTCAGCTCCTGTTAACTCGAAAAAGGATTGATCGCGGTCAATCCCGTCTCGCACCTGAAGATAGGAGCCAAAGAGGTAAAGAAAAAAGTCACCTCGACCAAGTCGTGTCGCAGGCCTCAGGTAGCGGACTGCTGCAAGCGTGGGCCGTGATCGAGGCCTTTTCGTGACGACCGTCTGCCGCTTGTTTTCGGTCTCCACACGTTTGGCCAGATAGGCCCCAAGTCTGCTGAACCCCATTCTCTCCATCGCAACCCGCTTTATCTCCGGCGAGCTACCAGTCTCAAAGCTGAAGAGAATTCTGTCCACTCCGAACTCGCGCCCCGCGCGCTCGAACAACCGCACGATACGCCGGAAAAGGGTGAATGACCGGTTTTCTGGTGCCACGTAGACATATATATTTTCAAGGATCTTTTCTTGGCGCAGGGCATTCGTCCAGCACAGGTACCTGACGAAGCCACACACCTTTGTCCCGGCCAGGACAGTGAAGGCGCTACGAATCTCTTCCGCATTTCTCTCCAGTTTCGCAAGCATCGCTTCGTTGATGCCACCCCCAGTCACATGGGCCATCTCTTCTTCATACAGTCTTCGGGCAAGCGGCAATATCTGTTCCATATCAGAGGCCAGAAACGGCCGAATCGTGTAGATGCGTGCCCCGATCTCGACGCTGTCCGATACCGTTGCCACATGTTCTATGAGATCAAAAGGCGCAAGTCGACACCAGATTCTCTGGGCCAGCCATTCCCCGAGACTGCCCCCCATGTCCGGGTCTTACCTCGCCCACCGGCTCAACCGCCGAACACGGTTCCGGTCTTTATAGCGAATCGCAAACGCAAATGCTCCAGAATCGCACGGATACCGCTGTTTCCCATATTCCCTTAGCATCTGCACGATCTCAGGTACGAAGCCAAAGGTACCGATGAAGTCTATGATCCAGAGCTGGGTGCCTGACTGCCAATCCTCTCTACAGAGTGGCCTCATACGGTTGGCGAAGACCATGCTCACCTCCTCCGAAAAGAGGGCCCACGAGATAAACGCAATAGGCGACCTCTCTTTGATCGCGAACAGGCACTGACCCATCTCTATCGGCGGCACGATCAACCGGTCGAGATCATCAACAGTCCATCGCCTGTGCAAGTCCGACAATATCATCAGACGGATTGCCGCTCCGAACGGTTCCCTCATGGCGTCCGGGCCGACCAAATCGATGCGCTCCTTTCTCCACCGCTTTGGTTCAGTTATTGGCGGGCAGTTCGCCGTGCGACCGGTCTCAATCACTTGCCATTTCCCTCTGTGGTTGCGTCAGGTCTATATCGAGAAACGCCTCAAGAATCTTGAGCTGGGCATCCAAGTCCTGTTCGTGCAGGCTTCGGATGTCTTGGATTGCCTGTGCTTTCACAGTCAGCTTCGTCTCCAGGGGCTGCACGCTGCTGGTACGGTGTTGAATGGCCTTTTCGCCGGCATTGACCCAAAAGTAGGGAATGTCCCGGTTTTCAAGGTCCCTGAGTTCTGCGGCTACCAGCGTCGGCGACATCGATTCCGGGAAGTGACCGGAGGCGCGAAAACGTTCAAATACCTCCTCGACCCACATGGGATAATTGTCAATATTAGGCAGGTTGAGCATATGGGTCACCGAAGCGTAATGCCTAGTCTTGCGTGCCAGAAAACGCACGCGGAAATCGTCAGTCACTCGGGTCTGGATGATATCGCAGACTTCGTCTGTGCTTGAAGTGAACCAACGGTATGCTGCGACATAACCGCCGATCACTTCTGTTCGATAGTGGGATGGATCCGCCATGCTGCCATCATGTTTGCGTACCCGGTTGCGGTGGATACGCGCGGGCTTGCGATAACGCAAAATCCCATCCTCCCCAAGGTGTAGGTCGAAGTCGAAAAGTGGAACACCTGGAGCTTCTCCGCCCCGCAGGGACGAGAGGTAGACACTGTGGCTGAGGAGTCCAGTGTTGAGCAGTCGTTCAGAGGTGATATCACCATCGAAGTTGTAGAAGATGCACTCGGGGTCGATGATAATCGGCTTACAGTTGGCTACGATCAGGTTCTCTAAGTGAAGATCGACGAACCTCAGGCAAAATGCGACCGCCGTCATTGCCCCCATGGCAAACATGAATTCCTCGATCCCATCATGCCCGCTGGGGTCTTCGTCAAGATATTCGATGAAATACCATCGGTTGTTTCGGTCGGGGAAGATGGGAGGTGGTACAAGATTCACCCCAATCCCTCTGGAGAGTGCCGCCAGGATCTCGGCGGTCACCTGATAGGGGCGCGGATCCGCGAACTTGAGCACGACGGCTCCACTTTCCTCTTTGATGGCGAGAGGTCGCGTTCCACCGTTGTGCGAGTCACCCGACAGGGTCCGGAAATGAAACGGTTTGGCTGGCTGGCATTCGCTGCTATAGCCTATTTCTGTGCCAACTTTTGATCTGTAGAGGCCTAACGCCTCCGTGGCGGCGAGCAGAAAGCCTCCCATCATTTCCATCCGGCGATCTATCACTGCTTCCAGATACCTGCACGAATCGAAGCTGATATCCTGGGCGTCGCCAAAATGCTGACGAATCGCTCCTTTTATCGAGATGGTCGGTTGTAGAATACCAAATAGTTCCTCCTCAACGAGAGCCGTGAGACTTGCACGGTCAACTCCAGCAAGTAGCAAGCCCATTTTCGACAGCCGGGTCACCTGAGTATCCACGAGGGCATTCAAGTCGGTCTCCACAGCATGCTCCGTGTCTTGGTCAATGTATGAAAGGTTCAGTATCTTGGGTCGCCGACTCCTGTCCAGCGCGACTGCAGGCAACCAGTTTTTTCTTAGGTTTGATGCCGCGGTTTGCGAAAAATTCAGTCTGGTCAGCAAATGCCTCAACGTAGATGGCCGTATGCCCGAAGCGATTGATAACCATGTCGAGCAGCTTGCCCCCCACACCCTTACCCTGCCAATCAGGGTGGACACAGACTTCGGCGATCCAGGAGCAGACTTTGTCGTCACTTAGAACCCGCGCCAACCCCACAAGCCGATGATCCTTCTCCGTGAAGGCGAAAAACCCATAAACACCAGCGCCGAAGATCGCTTTGATGAAACTTTCATCTTCCTTGTAGATCTCGGCGGAGCCGAAGCCGACG
>JACPOZ010000025.1 GCA_016191235.1 Gammaproteobacteria bacterium | reverse complement strand
TTCGGCAACAGTGAGGTGGTCAAGTGTGGGTAAATCATTCATCGCCGAATTATCGCTTATGCCAACTATTTTTCAAACCAGAAATTGCATCGCTATTTTGGGGTACCTGAGTAGTTACCTGCTTTGAAGCAAAGCCGGGCTAAGCTTCTCAAACGTTTCCTCGAAGGTGGGGCGAGCGCTGTTCTTCTGATCGACTCGCCATCTGAACTCGCGGAGAGTGCTTGGGCTGTGTTGGGCAAAGTACGTGATTGACCGACTGACGACATCGAACATCAGATTGATCTGACAAATAAGCTGTACGTACAACTGCGGTGACAGTTTCTTGAGCTGAGACGCCATCAGTTCTACACCGCGCTGTCCGCCTTCATATTTCATCTTATCGAGGTGTTTGAGCACGCCGTTGACTTGATGCTGTTGATGTTCGGCAACCCGTTCATGGGTGTTGAGTCCGGCGTCAGTTGCTGTGCAGAACACGACTGCGTTGAGTTTCTCTAGTTCGGCCAGGAATCGGAAGTAGCGATCTTCAGAAACCTCGTTGAGCTTGACCTCCTTGACGATTGGACCAGCACTCTGTCGCCTCAACTGCCGAACAAGGGCGTCGAGCCTCTTTCGTCCCGTCTCTGGTACTGCGAGAGCAGCCACGGCATTCCACATGCCGATGGTCGGAGCGTTCACAGGGGTCACAAACGTTCCTGATTCATCGATGTAGATGTTCACGAGATCTCGAGATTTTTTGACATGAGCGGCTGGTTACTCCTCCAGATAAGTATACCCCTCCAACCCCGCCGCCAGTTCCCCCAGATATGCCGTACGCTGCTCGCCAGTCAGCGGCGCATTGTTGATCTTGGAGCGGTAGGCTTCGAGCAGATCGGCTGCGTCGAAGTGGACATAGCGCAGCACCGATTCAACGGTGTCGCCGCGTTGCGGTTGCGTGAGGCGGTAACCACCCTCGGGAGTGAGTTCGACGTTCACCGAGTCGGTGTCGCCGAACAGGTTGTGCATGTCGCCCAAAATCTCCTGATAAGCGCCGACCAGGAAGATGCCCAGTAGGTAGAGTTGTCCCGGCTGCCAGTCGTGTACCGGTAGTGTGCTTTCCACGCCTTCGCGATCGACATACTGGCCGATGCAGCCGTCGGAGTCACAGGTCAGGTCTTCGATCACGGCGCGCCGGGTGGGCGCTTCGTCGAGCCGGTGCAGCGGCACGACGGGGAAGATCTGGTCGATGGCCCACACATCGGGCATCGACTGGAACAGCGAGAAGTTGCAGAAATATTTGTCCGCCAGTTTTTCGTTGAGTTCGTCCAGCGCCTCGCGGTGAGACTTGGCGCCCGGTTGCAGCAGCGCGCGCACCTTGTGACAGGTGGCGAAATAGATCTGCTCGGCACGCGCACGCTGTTCCAGGGTCAATACGCCGTGGGTGTACATGGCCTGGGCCTCGGCCAGCCAGTGCTGTGCATCGTGATAGGCTTCGAGCGCCGAGCGGCTGGAGAGGTTGGCCAGGCCATACCAGAGATCCTGGATGATGAGCGGCTCGTCGCTGGTAGCGGGGGCGAGCGACGCCCCGTCCGGGATGCGGTCGATGTCGGTAACGTTGGTGATCAGTACCGCATGATGGGCGGTCATGGCGCGCCCTGATTCGGTGATGATGTCGGGGTGCGGCAGATTTTGTTCGGCGCAGATTTCCCACAAGGCATGCACCACGTTGTTGGCATATTCCTCCACGCTGTAGTTCATGGAGCAGAAACTGCGCGAGCGTGTGCCCTCGTAATCCACGCCCAGGCCGCCGCCGACATCGACACAGGCGATGGGGACGCCCATGCGGTGCAGCTCGGCGTAATAGCGCGCCGCTTCGCGCATGCCATTCTGGATGTCACGGATATTGGCAATCTGCGAACCCAGGTGAAAATGCAGCAATTGCAATGCATCGAGCATGTCTGCGGCACCCAAGCGATCCACGACCTCCAGCACCTGAGATGCCGAGAGGCCGAACTTGGACTTCTCGCCGCCGGTGTTCTGCCACTTGCCCGCACCGATCGAAGCCAGGCGCATACGCATCCCCAGCAGGGGTTTGACGCCCATGTTGCGCGCCTCTTGCAGGATCAGCTCCAGCTCGGAGAGCTTTTCCACCACGATGTACACGCGGTGGCCGAGCTGCTTGCCGATCAGCGCCAGACGAATGTATTCGCGGTCTTTGTAGCCGTTGCAGATCACCGTGCCACCGTTGGGATGCACCTGCGCCAGCACCGCCAGCAATTCCGGCTTGCTGCCCGCCTCCAGCCCCACCCGTTCGCCGCCATGGCTAAGGATCTGCTCCACCACGCTGCGCTGCTGGTTGACCTTGATGGGGTAGACGGCGGTAAAGCGCGCCTGGTAGCCATCCGTTGCCATAGCCTGGCCAAAGGCATTGCACAGGGTGTCGACGCGATCGTGCAGGATGCCGGTGAATCGCACCAGCACCGGCAGCGCAAGGCCGGTCTGGCGGATCTCCTCGGTCAGGCGATAGAGATCCACCCCGGCGTGTTTGCGGTCAGGGCGGGCAAGCAGGTGCCCCGCTTCGTTGACATCAAAATAGCCGCCACTCCAATGGGAGACGTTATAGGCGTCGCGGGCGTGCTGTATGTTCCAGTCGGTCATGGTAAAAGGGCGGATACAATGTGGAAGGTGCAAGAATTATAGCGGGTTTGGTTTCATTCCGAGGGCGAATCTTTCATAATCTTGTATCTTTACATCTTATCCCTGGAGTTTGGCATGGCACTAGACACAAGCTGGTATACCGAGATCCACACGTCGGAAGGCTCCGCCTTTTCCTTGAAAATCAAGGAAAAGCTGCATGACGTGCAGACCCCTTTCCAGCGCATCGAGGTCTATGAGACGGAAGGGTTCGGCACGCTGATGACCATTGACGGCCTGGTCATGGTCACCGACCGCGACAACTTCATCTACCACGAGATGATCTCGCACCCGGTACTGTTTACCCACCCCAACCCCAAGGATGTGCTGATCATCGGTGGCGGAGATTGCGGCACGCTGCGCGAAGTGCTCAAGCATCCAGGCGTGACGCGGGCACAGCAGGTGGATATCGACGAGGGCGTGACGCGCGCCGCCGAGCTGTATTTCCCGGAGCTGTGCGACTCCAACCATGATCCGCGCGCGGAGCTGTATTTCGATGACGGCATCAAGTGGGTGAAGGATGCCGCACCCGGCAGCTACGACATCATCATCGTCGACAGCACCGACCCGGTTGGCCCCGCCGAGGGACTGTTTTCCGCCGCGTTTTTCCGCGATTGCCACCGTGCGCTGCGTGCCGGAGGCATTATCGTGCAGCAGAGCGAGTCGCCGCTGTATCACAAGAAACTGATCAACGACATGTACACCGCGATGCACAGCGCCGGGTTCGACAGCACGCTGACGCTGAATTTCCCGCAGTGCAGCTATCCCTCCGGTTGGTGGTCGGCGACCATGGCCGGCAAGGGGGGTGATTTGTCGCGCTTCCGCGAGCAGGATGCGTCCAACAAGACCTTCAAAACCCTGTACTACAACGCCGCCATCCACCGCGCAGCGATGGCGCAGCCCGAGTTCATGACCACCTGAAGTGAGGAGTCCCCCCGCCATGCGTAACCGGCAAAATCCGCTTTTATGCCGTATCGGCCTGGTTTTTTGCGCTGTGGCGGGCTTGTTCTCCGTTCCTCATGCGAATGCGGAAAGCTACACCATCACCGATCTGGGCAAGAATATTGTCCCTCATGACATTAGCAATAATGGAATTATTGCAGGAGTAGGCGCGAATCAGTCATCTTTTGTGGCGATTGTGCGCAAAAATGGGACAGTCCAGCAGGTCGCTTCATCCGCGCTGGAAAGCCGGGCCAATGCCGTCAATAGTTCGGAACGAGTGGTGGGGTACGAGAAGGTGGACGCGACCCAGAAGCGTGCCTTTTTATGGCAGGAAAGCAAGGGGTTCACCCTCCTCGGTGCTGTCGAGGCCTGGGATGTCAACGAGTTCGATCAAGTGACCGGAGAGGCGCTGGAAAATGGCCAACGCCGCGCCTTCCTTTACAACGCCATGACCGGCAGAATGCGGACGGTATCGCCGCTGCCGGGCGGCAGCGAGATCTGGGCCCGGGGTATCAACAGCTTCGCCGCCATTGCCGGCACCTCCTATGCTGCCGACGGAGCGCCTCATGCCTTCATCTACAGTGACGTCAATGGCCTGCACCAACTGGACGAAAAACGCCTGCCCGGTTTCATCGGCAGCGAAGCGATGGCCGTGAACGATTCCAGTCAGGTGGTGGGTTGGATGTTTTCCGATTTCTCATCCAGCAATAGCAGCAAGCGGGCCTTCGTCTGGGTGCGGGGTCCGGAAATGCAGGATCTGGGCGTCATCGGCAATGATGTCGGCAGCTCCGCCTACGACATCAACAACGCTGGTCATGTGGTGGGGTATTCCGCGCTCAGCGATGGGGTTGGCATGACGCGTGCCTTTTTCCATGACAGAAAAAGCAGTGGGGTGGTCGCGCTGATGACTGGAGTGGTAAACGTTAATTCGCAGCAAATAGTGCTGGTTTTTCTCGGCACGGCCAGCAATGGGGTGTTCGTGAGCGGCGACGGTGGGGCGAGCATCGTCTCGCGCAACCAGGGACTGGCCAATTCCAACATCACGGCGTTGGTGAGCGGTGGCACTAACATCCTTTATGCCGGCACCGCCGCCGGTGTATACAAGACCACAGATGCCAGCCTCAACTGGAGCGCTGTCAATAAAGGACTCGTTTATACCGACAATCTACAGAATCCGCCTGAGGTCATCCCGCGCATCAGCACCCTGGTGGTCGATCCGCAGAATGCCTTGACCGTATATGCCGGCACGCCGGTCGGCGTGTACCGGAGTACCGATGGCGGTGCGAACTGGTCCGCCTTCAACACGGGCTTCGCCCAGGTTCCTGCCATCAACAACCTGACCGCCGGTATCGCTGGCTCGGGCGCGACAATTATTTATGCCGCCACCTCGGGCGGTGTCTATCAGAGTGCCGCTGGTGGGGGCTGGGGGTTGATCCAGGGGGATCTGCAAGAGCGGAACATTCAGGCCATCGCAGTGGGTGTGGGCGTGCTCTATGTCGGCATCACCAGTGGCGTATACAAGGGTACAGAAGCTGCGGGTAATTGGCAGTGGACGGAGATCAACGACGGTTTGCCCCCCAGCCGCTCGGTGCGTACGTTGCAAACCTACTGCCCCATCAGCGGGGCCTGTACCATATACGCTGGCCTGAGCGGCGGGCTGTACAAACGGATCGAAGGCACGACTACCTCCTGGGCGGGCCTGCCCAGTGCCGGCCTCACCAACAGCGATATCCAGGCTGTAGCTGTGGCGCCCACCACCCCCGGTCCGACCGTTTTTGCCGGCACCCAGAGCGGCATGTTCCGCGTCATCGATGACGACGTCTCGGGTCGGAGTTGGGAGCTAACCAATAACATGCAGGACCTGGGTGGCCTGGTGGTGAACCGCGGCAACTGGATTTTGAGTAATGCATCGGCCATCAACAACGCGGGGCAGATCGTCGGCTGGGGTGTTCTCAGTGGCGAAATCCACGGCTTTCTGCTGACCCCCTCTGCGGGGGTGCCCACTGCGAAACTCGCCATCACAAAAACCGTGTCTCCCGGTCCTTATCAGCAATACGTTCCGGTCACCTACACCCTTACAGTAACCAACAATGGTCCCGATAAAGCCACGGGCGTGATGGTGACCGACTGGCTACCGGATAACGTCATTTTTCGTTCCACGCAGTCAACGCCGTGCGACGCGAGCAACGATAACATCCTGACCTGCAAATTAGGCGATCTGGATGCCGGCAAAAGCGTGTCCGTCAGGGTTGTTGTTAGTCCAAATGGCCCGGATGTGGCGTTTAACAACGCCGCCCGCGTCATCGCCAACGAAGCCAATCCCGAATTCGCCAGTATCGGCACCTCGTCGGTTGGCGTCTCGACCAACAAATGCTTCATCGCCACCGCCGCCTATGGCTCGTTTCTGGATCCGCATGTCCAGGTGTTGCGTGATTTCAGGGACAAATACTTGCTGACCAATACGCTGGGGCGCGGTTTCGTTGCATGGTATTACCGGAATTCTCCGCCCCTTGCGGCGTTTATCGCCCGGCATGAGGGCTTGAGGATGGCCGCGCGGGCGGTGTTGACGCCCGTGGTATATGCGGTGAAGTATCCCTGGCCTGCACTGGGACTGTTTCTAGCGGGGGCGGCGGGCCTGCTGGTGGGCTGGAGGCGACGGACCCTGCTGGTAGCCTGACCTTATGGGGCGCACCACTTCCCAACCTCGCCGCGCGTATCTTCAATTAATTTGTTACGCTCATCCTCATTGAGCAGGCGCTGTTCGCCATCGTCGCCTTTGTCAGTGAGCATCGCGGCGGCGGCGTATTTCCCCAGGCGCTCCTTTGCCCGTTCGCAATTTTGGGTGATCTGTTCCTTTGCTTCCTTGGCGCTGTCGATGGTGTCATCCGGTTTTTTCTGTGCCGGAGGTTTGGCCTTGGGCTGCTTGCTTATGGCTTCTTGCCGTTGCCGCAGGCCTTCATCCACAGGCGGAGCAGACTGTATGTTGAGCGGTTGCGCCTTGTTGCTTTGAGGCTGATCGCCATAGTGAACCCGGCCCTGGGCGTCCACCCATTTGTAAACCCCCTCAGCCTGCGCGGTTGCCCCACAAGCCAGGATCATCATGCTTGCTGCTATCAAAGAGTGTTTCATTGTGTTTTCCGGCATTGCCATAACCCTTAACCGGTAGCGGCATTTTATGGCGTTCACTTGAGAGGCGCTGCAAATACATCGACGCGGACAGTCTCTTACCTTACAGTCATTCTCGCCCGGTTATTGTCGATCGTCTTGCTACCGATACCCTTGACCTGATCCAGGCCATCAACGGATTTGAAAGGTCCATGCTGTTTGCGATAGGCGACAATGGCCTCCGCCTTCTGGAGGCCGATGCCTAGCAGTGTGTCATCCAGGGTTTTGGCGTCGGCGGTGTTGATGTTGACCGGTTTTTGCGAATCCCTTCCCGTTTTTTGAGCGTCATTTTTTCCGGGAATGGGTACTTCCGTCGGGAGTGAAGATTCTGTTTTAAGCGGCGCGGGTGTTGATGGCTGTGGAATGTCGACTTCCCGTGCCTTGGCTTTTTTGCTGCTTTCAGGGTCGTTGCTGTAGTGGGTCTGGCCTTGTGCATCCGTCCATTTATAAATACCGCTCCCGGCCCATACGGGAAGGGTGTGGATCATCATCAGCCAGAGTGCCGCCGTTATAGCGTGTTTCATGGTTGGTTTTCGATTGGTGGAAGAGGGAGGGGCAATTATAACAAATTGCACGGGTTGGGCATTACTCACCCCGCACCAAAAAAAGCGGGCGCATTGCGCGCCCGCAGATACTCACCTACAGCTCGAAAAAGACGTTTACAAGTTGTAGCCGCGCTCGTTGTGCTGGGTAAGATCCAGTCCTTCGGTTTCCTGTTCTTCGCTTACGCGCAGCCCGATCACCGCATCCAGCACCTTGAGGATGATGAAGGTGGCCACCGCACAATAGACTACGGTGATGGCAACGCCCTTGAATTGGATCAATAGCTGACTGGCAATATCCAGATCGGCCTTCGACCCACCCAGGCTGGCGGCGGCGAACACGCCGGTCAGTAGTGCGCCGACGATGCCGCCGACGGCATGCACACCGAAGGCATCCAGCGAATCGTCGTAGCCGAAGGCGCGCTTGATCTTGGTGGAGGCGATGAAGCACAGCAGGCCTGCCGCCAAGCCAATCGCCAGGGCTCCGGTGGGGCCGACGAAACCGGAGGCCGGGGTGATGGCGACCAGGCCCGCCACCGCGCCGGAGGCGATGCCCAGCACGCTGGGTTTGCCGTGTGTCAGCCACTCGCTGAGCATCCAGGCCAGCGCGGCGGCGCCGGTGGCGATCTGGGTGACGAGCATGGCCATGCCCGCAGTGCCATTGGCGCCCACGGCGCTGCCTGCGTTAAAGCCGAACCAGCCCACCCACAGCAGTGAGGCGCCCACCAGGGTCATGGTGAGATTGTGCGGGGGCATGGCAGTGGTTGGGAAGCCTTTACGCTTGCCCAGTACCAGCGCCGCCACCAGGCCTGCAATACCAGCGTTAATGTGTACCACCGTACCGCCGGCGAAGTCCAGAACGCCCATGTCCCAGAAGAAACCACCGTCGCCGCTCCATACCATATGGGCAATCGGCACATAAACGATAGTCACCCAGATGGCCATGAACCACAACATGGCGGAAAATTTCATGCGCTCGGCGAATGCACCGACGATCAGCGCGGGAGTGATGATGGCGAACGTCATCTGGAAGGTGATGAACACCGTTTCAGGCACGGTGAGGGTGAGGCTCTCCAGCGTTACGCCCGACAGAAACGCCTTGCTTAATCCTCCAATAAACGAGTTGAGGTTGGTGACACCCTTTTCCATGCCGGTAATATCGAAGGCCATGCTGTAGCCGTATATCATCCACAACACGGTGACCAGCGAGGTGATGGCGAAACATTGCATCATCACCGACAGCACGTTTTTGCTGCGCACCATGCCGGCATAGAACAATGCCAGGCCGGGAATGGTCATCAGCAATACCAGCGCGGTGGAGGTCAGCATCCATGCAGTGTCGCCGGTATTGGCGACGGGAGGTGCGGCGGCATCGGCTGCGGCGAAGGCGGGCAAAAACGCCGTAAAAAGAAACAACAGAGCAGACGTTGCGGTTTTATTTTTTGTGGTGCGTATCATTTACGTCATTCCTCCACAGCATGTTACAGAGCGTCCGGGCCGGACTCGCCGGTACGGATACGGATGGCCTGCTCCAGGTTGGACACGAAGATCTTGCCGTCGCCGATCTTGCCGGTATTGGCGGCCTTGGTGATGGCCTCGATAACGCGGTCGAGAAGGTCGTCACCCACCGCGACTTCGAGCTTCACCTTGGGCAAGAAGTCCACTACATACTCTGCGCCACGGTACAGTTCCGTGTGTCCCTTTTGCCGGCCAAATCCCTTGACCTCGGTGACGGTGATGCCCTGCACCCCCACCTCGGACAACGCCTCGCGCACGTCGTCGAGCTTGAAGGGTTTGATAATGGCTGTGACCAGTTTCATACGATGACCTCGTTAAAAAAGGCGGGGGGCTACAAGAAACGCCCCCTGCATGGGAATTAAAACTTGTAGATGGCTTGCAGTGCGACTGAGGTTTGATTGTCCGTGGCCGTGCCGTCGCTCTTCAGGAAGCTCTTCTTGTCGGACTTGTCGGCGCGCACTTCTGCCCGCAGTTCCACGTTCTCGGTCGGAATGTGGGCCAGCGTCAGCGTGGCTTCGTCCCACTTCTGCGTGACGCCGGTGCGGTAGCCGTTCTTGTCGTCGAAGGTCTCGGCGCGCAGTGCCACGCGCCATGTGTCACTGAATTTATAATTGGCATAGCCGGCCACGCCCCACCACTTCGCCTTCTCGCCCAGCGTCACGGCGTTTTCCTGGGTGGCGTAGTCGTAGTTGAGGATGAAGCTCAGGGCGTCGGTGGCGTTATACGTGGCGACCAGATCGACCAGATTGCGCAGGCCAAGATCGCCCGTACCCATTGCGTTGTTGGCATATTCCCTGCCGCTGTGGAGCGAGCCGGCCAGGAGTAATGGCTTGACGGGGATGGCCGAGAAGCCGACTTCCAGGGTCTTGTTCTGGTTGTTGTCTTTTTGCGCATCCCAGCCGTTGTTGATGCCCGCCATCAGCGATAGTTTGTCACTGACGGTGTAGGTCATCCGCGCACCGGTATGGGCAAAGGGAATGGCGTAGCCGAACAGGATGGAGCGCGAGAAGTTCAGGTTGCTGGGGCTTTTGATTACCTCGGCGCCCGCCATAGTGACAAATTTGCCGGCAATCACCATCAGCGGGCCGTTGGCGTAATGGACGTAGGCCTGCTGCACCTCCTTGGTGTTGCCGGGGCCGGCGGCGGCGACCACGTCGGCATCCGGCCCGAGGTTGAGATTGACCAATCCGCCAAACCCGTTGGAAGGCAGCTTGGATACCGTCACGTCGATCATTTGCAGATTGAAGTTGTTGCGCGTCGTGTCGAAGACGCGGTTGGCGACGCCACCGGTGAATGCGCCTGTGCCCGACAGATAGGTATACGAAGTATCAATATACCCCGAGACATTAACCCCCGACGCCCCCATAATCTGCCCCAGGCTCGGCACACCCGGCTTGTCCGGCATTTTTTCCTCTGCCGCGAACGCGGGAACGCTGGCGAGTAGGCTGATGGTAAAAAGCGTATTTGTGACTTTGTTCATGATCTCCCCTCATTACTGTTTCCGGGCGGGCCGGGCTGTGGTTATTGTGAAAAATAACGGAAAAACTTCATTATGGTCCGTGCTCGCCTGATTATTTGCAGATCCCATGCCATGCAAATATTATCAATTATAAACATATAGTTAATAAATAAATACGAAAGGCAAAGGAAAGCTTACGCACCAGCATGGACAGTATATGCGCGCGTCAGCACCAAAAAGGTGCAATTTCTGTCCGCAGATCGGATTGCCACAAGCCGCGTGGCATCATGTTAGGCTATGGATAGGCGCGGAACCTGACCTGGGCGCTGTTGGCGATGGAGGAATGACGATGAAGATAACGCAAGGGACGTTTTCATTTCTGCCTGACTTGACGGCCGAACAGATCACGGCGCAGATTAGATATGCGCTGGAAAAGGGCTGGGCAATACACATTGAATACACCAATGACCCTGATCCACGCAATGACTACTGGGACATGTGGGGTGCGCCACTGCTTGACACCGCGAGCATCATGGTGGAAATCAGCGCCTGTTGTGCGGCCAACCCGAACTGTTATGCACGAGTCACGGCGTTCGACAATACTCTCAAGCGAAACACCAAAATGTCTTTTCTCGTGAACCGCCCCAGGGAATAGGATTATTTCGGAGGTGTTTGTGCCTGATCGTTTGCGAGACATCCCACCTTTGAGGACGCTGCCCTATACCATGGAGGCGGCGCGCTACAACCATGTCAAGCTGGCGTTGATCCGCCTGGGCAGTCCGCTCGAATTTGAGCTTCCGGATGCTGGTGTAGACCTGGTGTTGGACAACCATTCATGGATCGGCTTTTCCGGCTGGCAAGAGGCCTTTCCTCTGTTTGAGTGGACGGATTTTCAAGCTACCCATCGTGACTCATTGCACCAACCCATCGCCTGTACCCTGCACATTTATCACCTGCACGCGGGGGTGCTGTTGAGGCGGGCCGTGGAGGAGATGGATGCGCTGCTGAATGAACGGTTGTCGAAGCCTGGTCAGGCGTCTCCGGGCAAGACATAGGCGGTATCCCTCGCAAAAGGCGCCGCATTCTGCGCCCATTCCTCCTGCGGCACATCCACGCCCAATTCCACCACGTTGCCATCCGGATCCTGGACATAAAACGACCGCATTATGGTGTGATCCACCGTGCCTAAAAGGGTGGCGCCGCTGGCCTGGCAGCGCTTGTAAAGCTGCGCCAGTGACGGTTCGTCACTGACATCAATACAAAAGTGGAATAGCCCCGTGTGCTGCGCTTGCGGTGACGCCGCGCTTGCGCCAACTTCCATCAGGGCCAGGTCGTGGTGATGCCCTCCCGCGCGATAAAACCACATCCTCCCCCGCTCGCCGACGCGCTCCATGCCGAGGATTTCCCGGTAAAAATGATCGGATGCGTGCAGGTTGCGCACCTTCAGGACAACATGGTTGATGCCGCGTAATGTCATGATCCACCTCTTAAAAAATAGCTCTCCGAAACCCTTTCACTACAGTGTTGACAGAGCCTGCATAGTAAAAAACCTATAAAAATAATATTTATTACTGATTGTTATTTATATGTTCTCCGCTTGTATAGTCTCGCCATAGGTAAGGATATTTTCGAGTGTTTCACAGTGTCAACGCCGAACGGGGTGCGGAGATTGGTTTGATCTGCCGTGAGGTTAAATCCAAATTGGTTGAGTATGCAAGCATGAATAAAGCGACAAACAACGTACCAGCATCTGCGCAGTCCGGACGGGACATCGCTTTGCAGCGTCGCCGTGCTTTGTCGAGCAACGGCAAGGCAGGGCTGGCAACAAGCCAGCCGACGGTGGCGATACGCAGTGCGCCTGCGAGGCCCACGGAAAAATCTGCTGAGGCAGCAGCTCCGGTCACACCAATTGCACAAGCATTGCCAGCCCAGGCCTCGTCGGCAGACAGCATGAGCGGCAGCGAGCGCGCCCGTGCGCGGCGCCAGGCGCTTGCGCAAAACGGCAAGGCTGGATTGAAGGCGGTGCAGCAGGGCAGAGTCCGGCCCGTTGCGGCTGAGCCTGCGCAAGCCGAAGCGACCGCAGTGGAGGTGCTTGCGGAACCTTTCTCCCCTAAAAAAGAGGGCTGCGGTTGTGGCTGCAAACCTGGGCAGTCTCCCGAGTCAACGGCGATGCTTCAGGCCGAGGCCCAGTTGGATCAGATATGTGAAGTGGTGGAAGCAGATGCAAGCGGGAGTGTCGGCACGTCAACAGTGCGTGCTCTATGCCTTGCGCGGCGGCAGGCGCTGGCAAACCACGGTAAGGCGGCGCTGGGTAAAGCAACCGGTGTGACCAGGGCAGAAGTGGTCAAAGGACGCGAGGGCGCATGGAAAACTGCTGCGGCAAATGGGTTGTCGGGGCGCGATGTGGCGCGCGCACGCCGGGAAGAGTTATGCAGGCTTGGCCGTGGCAGTCAGGCCGTTTGCCGTCCTTCGGGACGGGTGCGCCCGGCCGCCGGGCCAGCCGACGCTCCTGTGAAAGTTGAGGAGTCTTCAACATTACGTGGCCAGATCGTCAGTGGCACACGCGTGGAGCGCAGCAGCAAGGTCACAGGCAACGAGCCGGGCAGTTGCCGCGCCATTACCGGCACCGAATATATCGCGCTGGATCAATACGAAGGCTTCTGCGGCACCCGTCCGGCGGCGGGCGTCGCCAAGGTGGGCATGACCCGCACCGGGCGTGGCCAGGCGGTCACGGGCGCAGAGGTGGGGCGCAGCATGAAGGTGACGGGCGACGAGCATGGCGCCTGCAAATCAGTCACCGGCACGGAATACATCGGCGCCGAGCGCTTTGATGAATTTTGCTCTGAACGCCCGGCGGCCGGTCCGGCCAAGGTGAGCGCCGTACAAACGGGGCGTGGGCAGACTGTCACCGGCACCGAAGTGGGCCGTAGCTTGAAGGTGACGGGCGACGAAACAGGTTCGTGCCGCACCATTACGGGTGATGAATATCTGAATCCGAAAGCGTCCGCAGTGCCGTGCGCCAGTGAAAGTGAAGGTGGTGCCCCAAAAAAAGTGGGTGCGACACGGACAGCCCATGGGCTGTCCGTGTCGGGAACGCAGGTGGGGCGCTCGGTGAAGGTTACCGGCGATGAGCATGGTACATGCACGTCGGTGACGGGCACCGAATATCTTGGAGTGGAGCAATTCAAGTCTTTCTGTGCCGCCGAGCCTGCTGCTGGGCCGCGCAAGGTGCAGGAGATGGCGACGCTCGGTGGCCAAGCGCTGACGGGTGCCGCAGTTGGGCGCAGCGTAAGCGTGACGGGCGATGAGCCCGGTTCCTGCCGGCAGCTTACCGGCACGCAGTATTACACCCCCAATCAATTCGGGCGGTTATGTGCCGAGCCGGGTGCGCCTGCCAAAGTGGGATTGACGCACACCTTGAGCGAGCGCGGTGTAACGGGTACAGACGTGGATCGCAGTTCAAGAGTGACAGGTAACGAGTACGGCGCGTGCAAACCCGTCACCGGCACAGAGTACGTTAGCGCAGAGCAGTATCAGACATTGTGTGGCAGCAAGCCCGCGCCCAGCCCGGCAAAGGTGGGGGTTGCGCGTACCTGGCATCAGCAGCAGGTGTCCGGCACCCAGGTGGGCCGTAGCACCAGGGTGACGGGTGATGAGTATGGCGGTTGCAAGCCGATTACCGGCACGGAATACATTGGCCCTGATCAATACGCCGCTTTTTGCCAAAGCGATGAAACATCCGCCAGCCAGGAGCGTGTTCGGGCATTGCGCAGCACGCCGGGATCGGTGCTGACCGGCATCCAGCCAGGCATCAACGGCCGCATGACGGGTGGCGGGCGGGGCGTGTGCATGCCGGTGAGCGGCACCCCTTATGTGGGCGCGGATCAGTTTGCGGGACAGTGTGGTACGGCGGCTGGGACTGTTATGAAGGCGCATCATCGGGTGTCCGGCCCGGCCGATGGCAGCGGTGCTCGTTCGCAGGTGACGCTCTCTGCCGCCAGGGCAAGCGCGCCAGCATCGTCACCGGTGCCGAGTACGGATTTTAGTGTCACCACCCCTGCGCGCAGCGCCCAGACCCGTCAAACCCAGCGCATTACCGGCACGGCCTATGCCAGCAGTGGGCGAGTCACCGGCCCGGTGACCCTGGCGGCGGGATTGATCTCCGGCACGCCGGAGTTTCGTTACACCGCCGACGAGGGCGCGGTCGCCGCGCAGACATACTCAGCAGCAGGGGCTGTGCCCTCCGCTTCCGCATCTGAACCCGAGCGCAAGCGCGTTACCGGTGAGGGGCGTGAGAATGGGCGCGCCATCACCGGCGATGATTGGCAGCGTGGCAGCCGGGTGACTGGCACTGAAGGTTCCTGGGCTGCGGGGCGCAACATGACCCAGCGCGGCGAGTCGCGCGACCGGCCGGTAGCCGTGGGCGCACGTAACTTCAAAGGGATGGAAAAACCGGAGGTGGCGCCAAGCCGTGTCACCGGCAGCAGCGGCAACACAGGCAGCGGCGCGGCTATTACAATCTCGGGTGGTGCGCGTGGGTGATGCTGGATTGAATGGGTAAGCAGGAATGAGCGCCAGAAATCGTACATCGCATGGCAGGGGTGCCCAGCGTTCTGGCCCGTATGGCCTGGGTACGCGCCATGCGGTGATGCCGTATCGACGCGCCGCCGCCACTCAGCCCGCGCCTGCCGCTGCAATTGCAGAACCGGCGGCTACGATGGCGGCCTCACCCATTAATCTGGCCTATGATGAAGTTGCCGGAAGCGAAAGGGGGTATGCGTCCCACCCCCTGTTCAATGCGGAAGAAAGCCGGCGCTTGTTCGATTACGAGCGTTCGGTGAAAGACAAATTTGCTGCGATTATCCCGGTGCTTAAGGAAATCGCGGCAATCCAGCACGAACCGGGTTTTGTCGGGCATGCCCAGAACGTTGCCCATGCCCGGCTGGGTTTTGCGCTGCCATCAAGCACGCTTGAGGATGCGTGGGTGGAGCAGCTGGACATGCGTTCCCTGTATGCGCACTGCGTATTTCAGGCCTTTCATTGGGCGGCGGAGCAGTTCTGCGATGAACAGGCGCGGCAGCAGGTGACGATGGAGCAGACGTTGTGCTCATTGTTCGATTGCGGCTTTCACGAGGTAGATTTTTCACCGTGCGCGGACGGGCGGCTGATGGGGCTGGTGACATTCGTGTTGCGCTTGCCTTACGGCGCGGTACGCAGAAAGTCCCATGCCGGTGCAATGTTCGATGTGGAAGCGAACGTCAGGCACTGGATGCACACCGAGTTTTACCGCTACCGCGAGGGCAAGCCCAGCCTGCCGGATGCTGGCACGCGCTATCTGAAGATTGCCGTGTACCACTGGAGCAGCTCTGATCCGGCGCATGAGGGGTGTGCCGCGCATGGCAGCAACGAGCGCGATGCCGCCGAGGCAGCGCTGAACAGGCTGATCGCCTTCCGCCAGGCGATAGAGAACAGCTTCTGCTGCGGCGCGTCGGTGGACACATTGTTGATCGGTGTCGACACTGATACCGACAGCATCAAGGTACACATCCCGGATGCGGATGGCGCGATGAGCCTGTTTCGTTATGTGGACAGTGCCGATCTGTATCGCCAGAGTGCGGGGCTGGATCTAGGAAATGCGCATTTGTATGTGCATCGGGCCATACAGGGGTCGATTCGTGCAGAGGGCTGGGCGCAAGGCAACGGTGCGCCGCACGAAGGTATGCTGCGACTGATTGCGTCATTGCTCATCAACAATATGTCGCAGATAGAGTATGTGCGCCAGAACTACGGTGGACGCTATGCGGACATCGGCCACAACGAATTGTTTATTAGTGTCGGCGAAGGCTTTGATGAGATTCAGATACGCAATCTTGCCTATTACGCTGCGATGTATACCGTTGAAGAGGGTGCGCCGGACCTTGATATCGGCGTAAAGATTTTCAAGAAATTGAATGTGGCGCGTGGCTTGCCCATCCCGATCATCATTCACTATCGCTATGATGGCCGGGTGCCGGGGTCGAAGCAGCGCATCATTGATCAATGCAGGCGCGTGAAGGCGGCGATTGAAGCGCGATACAGTGAGCTGAAGCAAAAAGGACTGTTGGTATGCGCAATGGCGGTACAGGATAAAACGCCTGGCAGCCGGATCGAGATGCTCAATGATGAGGTGGTAGATAGCGGTCATTAGAGTTACTGGAGTGGAAGATGAAGATTTGTCAGGTAGAAAAGACCTTGGTTTCCACAAATCGCATCAGAGAGATGGGGCACAAACCCCTGCTGGTGGTGAAAGAAAAGAGCGGTGGCCGCAGTGTTGCGGTCGATGCAGTAGGCTGTATTCCCGGTGACTGGGTGATTGTGGTGGGCAGTTCGGCGGCGCGCGAGGCGGCGGGCAGCAAAGAGTATCCGAGCGACGCCACTATTGTCGGCATCATTGACCACTGGAAGGAAGAGTGATCGATGGAGATCCTGCAGGTAGTTGATGAACTGGTTGTAACCCGCCGCATCCCAGGTTTATACGGCGCCTCGCTACGTATCATGCGCGACGCTAAAGGTAAGCTCAGCGTGGCGACCGACCCGGTGGGCGTGCCGCCGGGGAAATGGGTTTTCACCGCAAGTGGTTCGGCAGCGCGCTACGCGATGGGCAACTACAAGGTTCTTACTGATCTTGCGATTGGCGGGATTATTGACCAGTGGGATACGGAAGAAGCAGGCGGCAGCCCGTCCGTGAAAAAGGTGGCATGAGTCAAGATTTTTGATGGACGTGATTTTTTATTTTACGAGAAAGAGAGGTGGTGCAAATGGCAAATGAACGGTATGGAATTGCTTTGGGCATGATTGAAACGCGTGGTTTGGTTCCTGCCATCGAAGCGGCGGACGCCATGACCAAGGCGGCGGAAGTGCGTTTGATCGGGCGTCAGTTCGTCGGCGGCGGTTACGTCACCGTGCTGGTGCGTGGCGAAACCGGCGCAGTCAATGCTGCTGTGCGTGCTGGCGCTGATGCCTGCGAACGTGTCGGTGACGGCCTGGTGGCGGCGCACATCATCGCGCGCGTCCACAACGAGGTGGAAAACATTCTGCCTGCACGTCCTGGCGAGTAAAGGTTTTTGGTTTGTTTAACTTCTTTAATGAGACAAGTGAGGAATAGAAATGGCTAACGAAGTGACTGGTATTGCATTGGGTATGATCGAAACGCGTGGTTTGGTTCCTGCCATCGAAGCAGCGGATGCCATGACCAAGGCAGCGGAAGTGCGTCTGATCGGGCGTCAGTTCGTCGGCGGCGGTTACGTCACCGTGTTGGTGCGTGGTGAAACCGGTGCGGTTAATGCCGCTGTGCGTGCCGGCGCGGATGCCTGCGAGCGTGTTGGCGATGGCCTGGTGGCGGCGCACATCATTGCGCGTGTACACAATGAAGTGGAAAACATCCTGCCCAAAAAACCTGGTGCAGCTTGATCGGAATCTTGGTATTTACTAGTTAAGGGGTAAAAGAAATGGCAAATACTTTTCATGGTATTGCATTGGGTATGATCGAAACGCGTGGCTTGGTACCCGCCATTGAAGCGGCAGATGCCATGACCAAGGCAGCGGAAGTGCGCCTGATCGGGCGTCAGTTCGTCGGCGGCGGTTACGTCACCGTGTTGGTGCGTGGCGAAACCGGCGCAGTCAACGCCGCTGTGCGTGCCGGCGCGGATGCCTGTGAGCGCGTCGGTGACGGTCTGGTGGCCGCGCACATCATCGCGCGCGTACACAGCGAAGTAGAAAAGATTCTGCCGCAAACGCCAGACGGCGAAGGCGGACGCGATGCGGAAATCACTCAAATCCGTAGCTGATGGTAAGGAAAAGCCGTCATAATCAGGTACGCTGTAGTGCGTCCGCTTATGGCGGTTGTTTTCGGCATGACATCGACAGGGCAAAGAGGCTGACTCAATGATGCCAAATCCGCGCCTGATAGGTTTTCTTAACCGTGCGCTAAGCCATGAAATGGCGGCGGTGCAACAATACCTGATGCAGTCCAGGCTCGTCGCATTGTGGGGGATGGCTGAACTCAGCGAACAACTCCGCCGCGATGTGGAGGAGGAGCTGGCTCATGCCGAGCGCCTCATGGAGCGCATGTTGATTTATGGCGCCACCGCCAATGCCACCCAGCTTATCCCCGTCAGGCTGGGCAGAACCCTGCCGGAGATATTCGATATCAATCGCGCCATCGAACTGGAGGCGGTGCGTTTATACGAGGAAGCGGCGGATTATTGTGAGCGCGCCCGAGATTTTGAAAATCGTGACCTGTTTGCGGGTATACTGGAGGAAGAAATTGCACATCTCCGGCATATTGATAAACTGCAAGAATCATTAATGAAACAGGTGTAACGCCATGCCCGACGAGCACGCCCAAAACCCCCTTTCAGCGGGATGGGAGCAGCGCGACAAGCCCGCCTCGCTCAGCCGCCGCCTGGCTTTTTCTTCCTATGCCGAGACCCGCCGCTTTCTGGATCGGCTGGCCGCGTTGTCCGAACGCGAAGGCTATTACCCAAGCAGCAGTTTTGGCACCACTTATGTCAATGTGACCATTGATGCGCGTGACGGCAAGGCCATCAGTCCCGCTGATATTGCATTTGCACACGAAATCGACGGCTTCTGCCAAAACCCAGACGCTGCGTGAAGACAGACCTATGCCCGCACAGGTATTTGCGATAGCGAATCAAAAGGGTGGCACGGGCAAGACCACGCTCACCATGAATCTGGCGGCCGGTCTGGCGCGCCGTGGCCGCACGCTGGTGGTGGACGCCGATCCGCAGGGATCGGCCAGCCAGTGGGCGCGCCTGGCGCCGGATGAGCGCGCCTATCCCGCCACGGTAATCGCAGTGGCGGGCAGCTTGAGCCGGGAAGTCGGGCGTTTCCGGCAAGATTATCAATATATTGTTGTGGATTGTCCGCCGACGCTGGAGAGCGATGCCGTGCGGCTGGCGATGGTGGCAGCGGACAGGGTGCTGATCCCGGTATTGCCGTCACCCATGGATTTATGGGCGAGCGTGCGCATGGCCAAGGCGGTTGAAAACGCAAGACAGGACAATCGTAACCTGCAGGCGAATTTGATCCTCAATCAACTGGAGGTGCGCAATGCGTTGTCACGCTCCATGCGGCAGGCGCTTGCTGAATTTGATATCCCGGCGCTGAGAAACGCCGTGCAGCGCCGCGCCATCTATCGCAACGCGGCGCTGGAAGGGGTGAGTGTGTATGACCTTGCAAATCGCGGCAAACCCGCTGCCGCAGAAATTGACGCCATCATTGAGGAGATATTGGAGCTATGAAAAAATTGGAAACCAAGCTGGCCGCCGGCGTCCGCCAGGCAAAAAAAACACAGGAACAACCGGCCATGGCGCCTGCATCGACCCCGGCGGCGGCACCACAGGCCAAGCGTCAAAGCGACCAGCCGTCTGCCCCGGTTCGGGATGATACGAGACAAAATCTCCACCCCGAGCGGGTATGGCCGGACTGAGCGTTGCGCACTGTCCACGAAAGGCACGAAAAAGCTTCATAGCACAATCCATATGACTGTTACTTTCGGATGGCAACCGAATTTGACTGGTAAATCCAGGCGCATTCCAGTGCCAACGATCACCCTCATTTTTTCGTGGATCGTACTCGTGTCAGGGGCCATCGGTGGTCCAGAACGGCTCAAGCCGTCGGCAACGGTGCTTTAATTGCCTTTAGTATCTTTTCCGGCCAAACGATTCGGGGATCATTAAAGGGTGCCTCGGCGACCTGTCTTCCCTCATTAAGCAGGTAATCATGGAATGCCTGCGCAACGACGGACAGCTTTTTATCGCCAGGATAAGCAATGTACCAATGGCGTAGGATGGGGAATCCCTCCACGTCGAGGATGGCGAACTCCCCGGAGATCCAGTCCAGTGCCAGGGTGTGTACCGACAGTGCCGCTATCCCAAGCCCGCCCGCGATGCCCTGCTTGATGGCCTCGTTGCTGCCCATCTCCATCCGGACCCGCAGCGATATGCCGTTTTCCTCGAAAAGTTGTTGCGTTGCCTGACGTATGCCCGAGCCGGGTTCCCGCATGATAAACGGCTCCTCGGCGATGCGTTGCAAGGGAATGTTTTTCCTTTTTGCCAGAGGGTGGTCGGCGCGCGCCACCATCACCAGCGGGTTTTCCATGAAAGGCTGGAAGTTTGTTCCGAGATTTTCCGGTGGTTGGCCCAGGATGTAGAGATCATCCATGTTTTCGCTCAAACGCTCCAGGACGCGCTCACGGTTGGTGACCTTGAGTGAAATGTCGATGCCTGGATAGCGCTGGCAGAATGGGCCGAGTACGCGCGGGGCAAAATATTTTGCCGTGGTGATGACGGCAAGGCGCAGTCGGCCTTTCTTTAATCCCTTGTGATCCGCTACCTTCATCTCGAAGCGTTCAAGGCTGCCGAAGATTTCCTGGCAGGTTGTGTATAGTTCGCGCCCCGCATCGGTAAGATGGATGCGCTTGCCGATCTGCTCGAACAAGGGCAAACCCACTATGTCGGTGAGCTGCTTGATCTGCATGGAAACAGTCGGTTGTGTCAGAAAGAGCTCTTCCGCCGCACGCGTAAAGCTGAGGTGGCGCGCGATGGTCTCGAAAACCTTGAGCTGGCGGAATGTGGCGTGTCTCATTAAGTTGGGTTCCTGAAAAAATACCTGCATTGCTATATGATAGACAAAATTCTATCAAGACAATCATAAAAATCTAATTATATTTATCTATTCTTAGAGGGTATTCTCGGCAGCATATAACCAATATCACGTGCTGTGCATGATATACCCCAGAGTGAACGGAGATGAGTGAGGTTGTGAACGAGCCGGCAGTTCAGCCGCAAAACGGCATAAAAGGCTTGCGCCACTGGCGCTATGACATGCTTGCCGGCTTGCAGGTGGCCATGGTTTCGCTGCCTCTCTCTTTGGCCATTGCGATTGCGTCGGGTGCCCCGCCCGTTGCCGGACTTATTTCTGCAATCATTGCAGGTTTGATCTTCCCTTTGCTGGGCGGCGCGTACGTGACCATCAGCGGGCCGGCGGCGGGTTTGGCACCTGCATTATTGGCAGGTATGCTCACGCTGGGCAGTGGCGATCTGGCGGCGGGTTACCCGCTGTTGCTGGTTGCTATATGCCTGACGGGTTTTGTGCAAGTTATCCTGAGCGCACTGAAAGCGGGCAAGTATGCCATTTTTCTGCCCGCCACGGTGGTGGAAGGGATGCTCGCGGCAATCGGGGTGATGATTATCATCAAGCAACTTCCCTTGTTGATCGGTGTTAAGGCCGTGCCGACCAAAAGCATTCTGGCGGCGCTGGCCAATCTGCCCGGTTATTTTCTGCGCCTTGATGTGAAGGTGTTCCTGCTCGGCGGGATTTGTCTGTTTTTGATGTTTTTCTTCAACCGCAGCAAAAACCGTTGGATTAAGCGGCTGCCCGCGCCGGTGCTGGTGGCGGGTGTTGGTATCGCCCTTGGCTATCTGTTTCAATTCGAGCCAAATCAATTGATCAAGGTGCCGGATCAAATCCTCCATGGTGTCACCTTGCCGAATTTCAGTGGCGTCTGGGAGAGGCAGGATCTGTGGTGGAGCGTCATCGTTATTGTGATTACGCTAACCCTTATTGATGGCATCGAGTCGCTTGCCACCATTGCGGCGGTGGACAAAATCGACCCGTTTCAAAGAAAGTCGAACCCCAATGTCACGCTGCGCGCGATGGGCGTTTCCAATATGTTGTCCAGCCTGGCGGGCGGGTTGACCATTATTCCCGGTGGAGTAAAAAGCCGGGCGAACATCGACGCCGGTGGGCGCACTTTGTGGGCCAATGCCTACAACGCAGTATTTTTGCTGGTGTTTACCCTGCTAGGTACAGGCTTGATTAACCGTATTCCCCTGGCCACCTTGGCGGCGATCATTATCTATGTGGGATGGCGTTTGTGTCAGCCGGGCGTGTTCAGCAAAACCTATGGCATAGGTAAAGATCAGTTTGTCATTTTTGTGGGCACGATAACCGCCATTCTCGTGACCGATCTCCTGATGGGGATATTGCTCGGTGTGCTGGCGGAGTTCCTGTTGCTGCTCTACCTGTTGATGCCTTCCTTCAGGTACGTGCTCCGGGGGCATCTTACCTTTAGGCGTTCGTTTGAATTTTTACGTGCCCATTTGTCCGGGCTGCTTAAAAGCCCTGTGATCAAGGTAAAAACCATTGAACAAGCAGGCAAGGAAACCTGTGAAGTATCGCTCTCGTCGGTCGTATGTTTTAACCTGCTGCACCTGGACAAGGTGCTCGCGCTGCTCCCCAGGCATGCCGACGTGGCGCTGGTGGTCACCGAGTCGGGCAAGATTATTGACCACACCGCGATGGAATACTTGCACCACTTCCGCGAAGAATGCCTGCGCGAAGGGAGGTCGTGTACTATCCAGGGAATGGAGAATTATTATCCATTCTCGCAGCACTCCCTGTCCGCGCGCATGCCCGATGTCCAGCTTATGCGCCAGGAAGAAACGCTATCAGAGCGTCAACAGCAGATGAGTGAGATCGCCGGGCGCTACGATCTGGTATTTTCGCCGGGCATCGAAACCACCCTGAATGCACAAGATTTCGTCTATTTTCGCCGTGGTGACAATAAACAGAAGCGCAATGTCATGAGCGGTCTGTACAAAGGCCGCCAAGTCAAATTGTTTGATTATAGCCATACCCGCGCGCCGGACTATTACTCGGAGCATCGCCACACGCTGATCATCGTAGGTCCGCTGGAGAAGGCGATTCCGGATTTCATCGTGGCACCAGCGCACTACCTTGAACGCTATCTGGTTGGCTATCGGGAAGTGGCCGTTGATGACGCCGTTGATAACCGCAGGGAATTTTCCCAGATCTATCGTGTTTACACCAAGAATGACGCGGACATACGAGGCTATCTGACTGACGAGCTGATTCAGTTCTTCATGGACAATCCGAAATTTTACATGGAGGTGCGTGGCACTATGTGCTTGGCGTTCAGGCCGGATAAAGAGTTGGAGCAGGTCAGTACGATCCCGATCTTATTCTCGTTTGCGGATTTGTGCGACAAAACACATGCGCAAGCCGGTACAGCTTGACTCTCCCGAGAGAGATAGATATAAATCTATGAAAAAGTAATTTAAATCTTATTTTTATTTATCAATATTTCCGTGCATCATTAGTCTGACGTTTTCGTTAACGCATTAAAACGAGGCAGGTGTACGATGCTATCCAATCTTCTCATTCCAGCGGTGTTATTTTTTGCGCTCGGTTTTTTCGCGCAGGTGATACGCTCCGATCTCAAGTTTCCCCCGGATCTGGCCAAGGCCTTATCTATATACTTGTTGTTGGGTATTGGGTTGCATGGGGGTATTGAGCTGGCCAAGGCGGATTTCGGCGCGGCGGTCGATGCCGTGGTGGCCGCACTTGCCTTGGGTTTTTTGCTGCCGTTGCTGGCCTACGCCATCCTGCGTTGGCTGGGACGCATCGATCCCCTGAATTCATCGGCGATCGCCGCTCATTACGGCTCGGTCAGTGCCGGTACGTTTCTGACCGCCCTGGCATTCCTGGAGGTGCAGAACGTCGCCCATGAAACCTATCCGATCATCATGCTTGCCATCATGGAGTCCCCGGCGATTATCATTGGTTTGCTGCTGGCCAAGTTTTCGCGCACGGGTATGGAGGCGCAGCCAAATGATGTGCAGGGTAATGGTGGTGGTCACTCGGTGATGAGAGAGCTTCTCCGTGATGCCTTTACCAACGGTAGTGTGATCCTCCTTCTCGGTGCAATCGTGGTGGGGGTGGTCGCCACACCACCCAGCCTGCAAAAGATCATGCCGTTTTATGACCAAATATTCATGGGCGTACTATCACTGTTTCTGCTGGAAATGGGCATGGAAGCGGCCAAGCGCATCGGCGAGTTCCGCAAGGTAGGTATGTTTCTGGTGGGTTTTGGGATAATCATGCCGTTGATCGGCGCGGCAATCGGCCTGCTGGTGGGGCACGCCATTCTGGGGTTCAGTGTGGGTGGCGTCACTCTCGTTGCAGTGCTGGCTGCGAGCGCCTCCTACATCGCGGTGCCGCCCGCCATGAGATTGGCGATCCCCGAGGCCAATCCGTCCTTTTATCTGACCTTGTCGCTGGGGGTGACTTTCCCGTTTAATGTCATTTTCGGGATCCCACTGTATTATGAATTGGCTCAATGGCTTGCCCGCTAACAGTATGGTGTCCGGAGGTGTGAGTATGGTGAAATTAGTAGCAGAAAAATTGGTCCGTATCATTGCGACGGCGGAGCTTGAGACGCAGTTTATCGAGCTATCGAAGCGTCATTCGGTGAGCGGGTACACAGTGGTGGATGCCCGTGGCGCTGGGGCCTCCGGTATTCAGCATGGGTTGATGGACATCGACAGCAATATCCTGTTTTTGATGGTCGTGCCCCCGGAGCGGCTTGACGAGGTCATGGAGGACTTGGCCAAGATCATCCGCCGTGGCCATCACCTGTTGGTGCTGGTCTCCGATACCGAGGTAATGCGCAGGAAGAAGGACATACACCCTGAAGGACACAAGTCTTCGGATCAGTCTTGATGCATTGATGCTACGGATGTTGCTTCGCGTCCTTGGCCGGCTTGCTCTTGTTCGACACTTGCGCCGGAACTTCCCCGCCACGCATGGACTCCAGCAACCCCTTGGCCTCGTTCAGAATAAACTCCTTGAACGCCTGGGCGACCGGGGAGAGGCGTTTGTCGCGCGGGTGGACCAGGTACCACTGGCGGATGATGGGGAGCGAGGCGACATCGAGAATGGCAAGGCGTTTGACCTCTATTTCCAGATTGATGGTATGAATGGAAACGATCCCTAGCCCCAGCCCGGCCTGCACTCCCTGCTTGATGGCCTCGCTACTGTCCATCTCCATGCCGCCGATCAGGTGGATGTTGTGTTCCGCAAAGAACCGCTCCATGGCGATACGTGTGCCGGAACCCTGCTCGCGCATCAGGAAGGTCTCGTGTTGTAGCCGTTCCAGCGGGATGTTGCGCTCCTGGCGTAGCGGGTGATTGTAGGGCGCAATCACCACCAGCGGGTTTTCCATAAACGGCTCGGCGATGATATCGTCCTGCTTGGGGGGCACGCCCATGATCATCATGTCCCGCTCGTTGGACGCAAGCTGGCGCAGCAGCGTCTCGCGGTTGGTGACATTCAGGCTGACCGTCGCCCCGTCAAAACGCTTGCTGAAAATGGAAAGCAGATAAGGGGCAAAGTGTTTGGCAGTGCTGACCACCGAGATGTTGAGCCGGCCGCGTGTTACGCCCTTGAGTTCCGACAGCACCGCCTCGGCCTCGGCCAGTTGCTGCGTGATAAGGCGGCTATAGTGATAAAGCTCGCGTCCCGCCTCTGTCAGAAAAATACGCTTGCCGATCTGCTCGAACAGCGGCAAGCCGATATTGCCCTCCAACTGTTTGATTTGCATGGAGATCGCCGGTTGCGTCAAGTACAGATCGCCGGCGGCACGCGTATAACTGGAATGGCGCGCGACGGCTTCGAACACCCTGAGCTGGCGTAGCGTGATATTCTTCATCATAATGTCGTGTTTCAACATATAATAGATAAGAATATCTTATGCTGATAATAAAAAATACTGAATATTATTTATGATTAAAAGTAGGCATAGTAATGCCCACTAAGGTAGTGTTGATATCCCGGCTTACCAGAAATACCTTACGGTGGCCCCGCCCGTGATAGTTTGCGGGGGAAGTTTTGAGTGAATTGACAAGCGTATTTTCCATCCCCTAGAAGGAGTCACCTATGGCAGTTGCAAAGAAATACAACGCCGGCGTTAAAGAGTACCGTCAAACGTACTGGATGCCGGAGTACACCCCGCTGGACACCGACATTCTGGCCTGCTTCAAGATCACCCCGCAGCCCGGCGTGGATCGTGAAGAGGCTGCCGCTGCCGTGGCTGCTGAATCTTCTACCGGCACCTGGACCACGGTGTGGACCGATTTGCTGACCGACATGGATTACTACAAAGGCCGCGCTTACCGCATTGAAGACGTGCCTGGCGACGATACCTGCTATTACGCCTTTATCGCCTACCCCATCGACCTCTTCGAAGAAGGCTCCGTGGTCAACGTGTTCACCTCGCTGGTGGGTAACGTGTTCGGCTTCAAGGCTGTGCGCGCGTTGCGTTTGGAAGACGTGCGCTTCCCCATCGCCTACGTCAAGACCTGCGGCGGCCCGCCCATGGGTATCCAGGTTGAGCGCGACATCATGAACAAGTATGGCCGTCCGTTGCTGGGTTGCACCATCAAACCCAAGCTCGGTCTGTCCGCCAAGAACTACGGTCGCGCCGTATACGAATGTCTGCGCGGTGGTCTGGATTTCACCAAGGACGACGAGAACATCAACAGCCAGCCGTTCATGCGCTGGAGACAGCGTTTTGACTTCGTGCAGGAAGCTACCATCAAGGCAGAGCGTGAGACCGGCGAGCGTAAAGGCCACTACCTTAACGTAACGGCCCCAACGCCAGAAGAGATGTACAAGCGTGCCGAGCACGCCAAAGACATCGGCGCGCCGATCATCATGCACGACTACATCACTGGCGGTTTCTGCGCCAACACGGGTCTGGCCAACTGGTGCCGTGACAACGGCATGTTGCTGCACATCCATCGCGCCATGCACGCCGTGCTTGATCGCAACCCGCACCACGGTATCCACTTCCGCGTGTTGGCCAAGATCCTGCGCTTGTCCGGCGGTGACCATCTGCACACCGGCACCGTGGTTGGCAAGCTTGAAGGCGACCGTGAAGCGACCCTGGGCTGGATCGACATTCTGCGTGAGTCTTTCATTCCCGAGGACCGTTCGCGCGGCATTTTCTTCGATCAGGACTGGGGCTCCATGCCCGGCGTGTTCGCCGTGGCTTCCGGTGGTATCCACGTCTGGCACATGCCAGCGCTGGTTAGCATCTTTGGTGATGATTCCGTTCTGCAGTTCGGCGGCGGCACCTTGGGCCATCCCTGGGGCAACGCGGCAGGCGCCGCAGCTAACCGCGTAGCACTGGAAGCCTGCGTGAAGGCACGTAACGAAGGTGTTGAGATCGAGAAGGCTGGCAAGGAAATCCTGACCAAGGCCGCCCAGAACAGCCCCGAACTGAAGATCGCCATGGAAACATGGAAAGAAATCAAGTTCGAGTTCGACACCGTCGACAAGCTGGACGTGGCACACAAGTAAGCGCGCACATGCGGGGGCGGAACTTGCTCGCGATTGATCGCGGCCAAGGCCGCTCCTGCAATTCCATAGCACACAGAATTGAGGAGTTTTAGAAAATGAGCGAAATGCAAGATTACAAGTCACGCCTGAGCGACCCCGCCAGCCGCAAGTTCGAGACCTTCTCCTACCTGCCGGCGATGACATCTGACGAAATCAAAAAGCAGGTGGAATACCTCGTCAAAAAGGGCTGGAATCCGGCTGTTGAGCACGTCGAGCCAGAAAACCTGATGGATGACTACTGGTATATGTGGAAGCTGCCGATGTTCGGCGAGACCGATGTGAGCAAGATCCTGGCCGAAGCCGAGGCTTGCCACAAGGCCAACCCCGATAACCACATCCGCCTGATTGGGTATGACAATTTTGCCCAGTCTCAGGGTGCTGCCATGGTTGTCTACCGCGGTAAGACGGTTTAAATCTGTAAGGGCGGTGAACCCGCCCCTGCATGTAAAAAGCCCTCGTTGCCGCAAGGTGGCGGGGGTTTTTTTTGGAAATGAGTTTAACCGCCAAGGCGTCAAGAGCGCCGCCCAAGAATTAAAGTGCAAAATTCTTGACGCCTTGGCGGTTAAACATACTGGAGTAAGTGGACCATGAACGATGTGATCAAGCAGTACCTGATAACCGAAAAACCTTACTATCACCCGGTTGCGGATGAAATCGAGCTGTACGAGGCGGCCTATTCCGTGCGCATGCCGATGATGCTGAAAGGCCCGACCGGCTGCGGCAAGACCCGCTTTGTCGAATACATAGCGTGGAAACTCGGCAAGCCGCTCATCACTGTCGCTTGTAATGAAGACATGACGGCCTCCGATCTGGTGGGGCGTTTCCTGCTCGACGCCAGTGGCACGCGCTGGCAGGACGGGCCGCTCGCCATCGCCGCCCGTTATGGTGCGATCTGTTACCTTGATGAAGTCGTCGAGGCGCGCCAAGACACCACGGTGGTGATCCATCCGCTCACCGATGCGCGCCGTATGCTGCCGCTGGAAAAGAAAGGCGAGTTGGTGCAGGCCCATCCCGATTTCCAGTTGGTTATTTCCTATAATCCGGGCTATCAGAGCCTGATGAAGGATCTGAAACAATCCACCAAGCAGCGTTTCGGTGCGCTGGATTTCAACTATCCGTCGCATGATGTCGAAACCGAGATCGTGGCGCATGAAACCGGCGTCAGCAGTGATGTCGCAGGCAAACTGGTGAGCATCGCCGAGCGTGCCCGCAACCTCAAGGGGCACGGCCTGGATGAAGGTATCTCCACCCGTATGCTGGTATACGCAGGCTCGCTCATCGCCAAGGGCGTCGATCCGCAAAACGCCTGCCGCGTCACCCTGGTGCGTCCGATCACCGACGACCCCGACATGCGCGATGCGTTGGACGCGGCGGTAACGACGTTTTTTTAGGGATCGGGGGGCCGGTGAAAGCCATGCCCCTGGCTCCTGACCGCTGGAGATACGCAGGTTGGCTCCGCCAACTTGATTCGACCTGCACACTGATCCCTGACCTCTGGACCCTTAAAACATGGCAATCAATCTCGAAGACTATCAGGATATCCTCGACGAACTGGGCGAGCACGCCACAGACGTGTTGCGCGCTTCGTGGCAGGAGGCGACAAAGGTGTTCAGCCCCAGGGGGCTGGAAGATTACCTGCAAGGCGCAAAGGGCCTGAAAAACCTTGGGCGCGGCATCGAGCTGGTTATCACCTATCTCCAGGAGGCGCCGGAGGTGGCGCGGGAAATCGGCGAGGATGCCGTGCCCGACCTGGTGCAAACTGCCATGATGATGGCATCCAAGACCAGTGGCGCGGTGATCGAGATGATTTTCGCCACCGCGCCTATCGCCGCCAAGCGCCTGGGCGACGAGCAGTTGTTCCGCGGTTATCTGCAATTGCTTAATCACCTGATCGCCCAGGCACCGCGCGGGCTGCGCCCGATGCTGGACAAGCTGGACGTGCTGTTCGGCCAGCTCACCCTGGGTGGTCTGCGGCGCTGGGCATTGTGGGGTGCGCAGGCGCACCGCACTGATTATCCCGAGCAGGTCCGGTACTTCGGACTGGAAAGCAAAGAAGCGCTGGCGGTGCTGCAAAAAGAGCGCAAGGGTACGTTGTTCGTGGATGTGCAGCGGCGCATCAACATCTACTTGCGCGCCTTGTGGGGTCGGGACTTCTTTATGCGCCCTACCAGCGGCGACTTCGAGAACCGCGAGGGTTATCAGCCCTTCATCGAGAACTATTTCATTCACCTGCCGGATGCCTACGATGATTTCGAGGGTATTCCCGGCCTGGAGCTGTACCGCGCTACCGCCGCCCATGCCGCGGCCCATATCGTTTATTCGCACACGCCAATCTCCGCAGAAAACCTGAGTCCGCTGCAAATGGCGGTGGTCTCTGTCATCGAGGACGCGCGGGTGGAGCAGCTTGCGATCAACGCCTTTCCCGGTTTGCGTCAACTGTGGGCCGCGCTTCATGTCGCTACCCCTGACCAGCAGGCAAGCGTAGGTGATTTTCTCAATCGCCTGGCGCGGGCGCTGCTCGATCCCGATTACCAGGACGATCATGCGTGGATTCAAAAAGGTCGCGAGCTGTTTCGTGAAGCACAGGAAAGCCTCGCTGACGCTGCACAGGGACCTGCGAGTGTGGCGGGAGGCAGGACGCCGCTAGACACCAACCGGATCTCCTGGGACATCGGCGTTACCCTGGCGCATGATTTTGCGCAGATGCGCCTCGCCTCATTTAATCCTCGCTCCGATGTGTTGCGCGCGCCGTACCGCGACGACAACCGCTATTTCTGGGAATTCGAGGAATTCGATTTTGCCAAAAGTCTGGAGGCCACCTGGGGCGCGGCCAAGCAGGTGCGCAAGCATGTCAGCCTGATGGAGTTCGTCAACGAGATCGACGTGGAGACGGCGGGCGATGACGCCGAGGAGATCTGGGTGCTGCCTACCGAGTTGTTCCCCTACGAGGACGAGGGCAAGAGCTATAATGAAATGGAAGGCAAGGAGCCGGTTTCCCTGCCCTATCACTACCACGAATGGGATTATCAGATTCAGCTGGAGCGCCCGAGTTGGTGCACGTTGCTGGAAAAGCGCCCCCAGCTTGGTGATTTGGCCGTTGTCGATGACATTGTGGCGAAGAACAAGCCTATCATCAGCCGCCTGAAATACCTGATCGAGGCCATGCAGCCGCAAGGTGTGCAGCGATTGCGCAAGCAGGAGGACGGCGACGAGATCGACATCAACGCCGCGATTCGCGCCATGATCGAAATACGCCAGGGCGAGATGCCCGACCCGCGCATCATGATGCGCAATATCCGCAAGGTGCGCGATCTGTCGGTGCTGGTGTTGCTGGACCTGTCCGAGTCCACCAACGAACTGGTGCGCGGTTCGGAGAGTTCGGTACTCTCGCTGTCACGCGAGGCCACCGTGTTGCTTGCCGATGCCATGAACAAGATCGGAGATCCCTTTGCCATTCATGGGTTCTCATCCAATGGCCGCCATGACGTGGAATACTACCGCTTCAAGGATTTCGGCGCGCCGTATGACGAGAAGGCCAGGGCCAGAATCGCGGGCATGACCGGCCAGCTATCGACGCGCATGGGTACCGCAATCCGTCATGCCGGTCAGTTCCTGAAGTATCAGTCGTCTAGCAAAAAACTGCTGCTGGTGATCACCGATGGCGAACCCGCTGATGTCGACGTGCGCGACCCGCAATACCTGCGCTTCGATGCCAAAAAATCGGTGGAAGAGATGAATCGCAATGGCATTCTCACCTATTGCATGAGCCTCGATCCCCACGCCGACCAGTATGTGTCACGCATTTTCGGTGCAAAAAACTTCATGGTGGTGGATCACGTGCAGCGCCTGCCGGAAAAATTACCGATGCTGTATATGGGGCTGACGCGGTAGTTGATTTAGCTACGGAGGCACAGAGGACACAGGGCATGCAGGTCAGGTTGGTGTGACGCGGTTGCCTGACCTGCGGCTTACGCTTTCTTCTTGGCCCAAGATCGCCGATAATTCCCAGCAAGATCTGCCTGCATTTTTCTCTTCATCAAGGAATAAAACAATGTCCGATAACCGCAGAAGCAAAACAGTCACTCAAGGCGTGCAGCGCTCCCCTAACCGCGCCATGCTGCGCGCGGTGGGCTTTACCAATGGGGACTTCGACAAACCTATCGTCGGCATCTCCAATGCCCACAGCACCATTACCCCGTGCAATATGGGCATAGGCAGCCTCGCGGCGCGCGCAGAGCAGGCGCTGAAGCGGGCGGGCGCGATGCCGCAGGTGTTCGGTACCATCACCATTTCCGATGGCATATCCATGGGCACGGAAGGCATGAAATATTCGCTGGTATCACGTGAAGTGATTGCAGATTCCATCGAAACCGTGTGCAACGGTCAGAGCATGGACGGTGTCATCGCCATTGGTGGTTGCGACAAAAACATGCCTGGCGCAATGATTGCCATCGCCCGATTGAATATCCCCGCGATTTTCGTCTACGGAGGCACCATCAAGCCCGGTCATTACCGTGGGCGCGATCTCACCGTGGTGAGTGCTTTTGAGGCGGTAGGCCAATTCACCGCGCATAAAATCGACGAAGAAGAATTGACGGGTATTGAACGCAACGCCTGCCCCGGCGCGGGCTCGTGCGGCGGCATGTATACCGCCAACACTATGTCGTCGGCCTTTGAGGCGATGGGCATGAGTCTGCCGTATTCCTCCACCATGGCGGCGGAAGATGCAGAGAAAGCCGAAAATACGGCCAAATCCGCCGAAGTGCTGGTGCAGGCCATCAAAAAACAGATCCTGCCTCTCGACATCATCACTCGCAAGTCCATCGAAAACGCCATCGCCGTCATCATGGCTGTAGGCGGCTCCACCAATGCCGTGCTGCACTTCCTGGCGATTGCACATACCGCCGGCGTGGAATTGAGCATAGATGACTTTGAAACAATGCGTGGCCGTGTGCCGGTGCTGTGCGACCTGAAGCCTTCCGGCAAATACGTGGCGACGGATCTGCATCAAGCGGGTGGCGTGCCGCAAGTCATGAAAATGCTGCTCGATCACGGCCTGCTGCACGGCGACGCACTCACCATCACTGGCCAGACCATCGCCGAGGTATTGAAGGACATACCCGCCGAGCCACGCGCCGATCAGGATGTGATTCGCCCCTGGAACAACCCCGTGTACGCACAAGGGCACCTTGCCGTGCTCAAGGGCAATCTGGCAACCGAAGGCGCGGTGGCCAAAATCACCGGCGTGAAAAACGCCAAAATCACCGGCCCGGCGCGTGTGTATGACTCCGAAGAAGCCTGCATGCAAGCCATTCTTGACCAAAAAATCAAAGCGGGCGATGTGGTTGTGATCCGTTACGAAGGCCCTAAAGGCGGTCCCGGCATGCGCGAAATGCTCTCCCCCACCTCCGCCATCATCGGTGAAGGATTGGGTGACAGCGTCGGCCTCATTACGGATGGACGCTTCTCCGGCGGCACCTACGGCATGGTCGTCGGCCACGTCGCCCCCGAAGCGGCAGTGGGCGGCACCATCGCCTTGGTACAGGAAGGCGACAGCATCACCATTGATGCCGAAGCACGCCTGTTGCAACTCAACGTCCCCGACGAAGAACTCACGCGCCGCCGCGCGACTTGGCTCCCGCCCAAACCCCGCTACACCACAGGCGTGTTGGCAAAATACGCCAAGCTGGTGTCCAGCGCCAGCAAAGGGGCGGTAACGGATTGAGGCGATACTCGTCTATCGCGGGGGTTGAACCTAAAAACCTCAGGCATCCACGAAAATAACAAAAAAACACGAAAATGTTCAAATACATATCGCGATTTTACTTGCCGCCCATCCGGTGAATTGCTGAAGCAATCCATGTTTTTGTTTTATTTCGTGACAACGTGTTTTTCGTGGACAAAAAGCGGTTTTTAGGATCATATGGTGAGGATCATCGGTCCGCGCGCGCCGTGTACCCTGCATTGAGGGTAGCCAGCCGGTTCAAGACCCCGCCAGCAACTCCTCCACCGCCGCAACAGCCGCGCGCCGCATCGGGCGCCCGTCGGTGGGGCTGCGTGGTGCCTGGCGGATGCCGTCCACGGGGAACACCACCAGTTCAATCGCTACATCCTGGGCTACAAAACGGTAGAGGGGATAGCTGGCCTGGCTGCCATCCATCAAGGTCAGGTGCTTGTCCGCCAGCTCATGGGGGATGTGTTTGTGGGCCAAAAATAATCCCACTTCCTCGGGAACATCCGTAAATACATGCAGATTGACGCCGCTATGTTCTGCGGCGGTGCCGTTCAGCACCGGGCCGACGAGGCGCGGATTGAACTGCTCCACAAAGCGCATCGCCTGCACGGCGGTCTGGCGCAACTGCTTGAGTTTGGCGGGCTGCGTATCGGATTTGAACAGACGCAGATATTCCTCCAGTGCCTGTTCAATCTCGTCATTGCGCGGCAGGTTGCGCGTATCGGCGGCGCCGAGGCGGGCTGCCGCCTTGCGCTTGGCCGCGCCATAGTCGTCAATACCTTCTTCAGCCATGATGCGCGCGGCTTCCATGGCGAGGCGCTGGCGCATGCGCTTATCGGTGGCGTTGCTTGCGCGAGAAGCCATCAGAACAGTTGTTCAGGCGCGGCCGCGCCGCCTTCCGCACCGCCATCAAGTACCGCAGGTTGGGCTTCACCTTCGGCGGGCACGGCATTTTCAGGGAAAGTCTCAAAAATCGCGCCCGCATCGTTCGCGCCGGCAAGCAATCCCGTGGCAGGGTTGATGCGCACCGTTACCAGGCCGGGAGGCTGTTCGAGCGCGCGTTCCGGCACGCCGTTAAGCGCCGTCGCCATGAAGCTCATCCACATCGGCAACGCGGCAGAGCCACCCGTTTCTTGCGCGCCCATCGGAGTGGGGGTGTCGAACCCCACCCAGCTGACCGCCACCATGCCGGGATTGTATCCGGCGAACCAGGTATCGCGCTGTTCGTTGGTGGTGCCGGTCTTTCCCGCCAGATCCTGACGGCCAAGCTGCATCGCGCGCTTGGCGGTGCCACGACGGATTACGTCTTGCATCATAGAGGTCATGAGGTAGACATTCTGCGCTGAAACGACACGCGGCGCGGCAGTGGCATCCGTGCAGGTGGGACACACCTTGGCGGGCTTGGCTTGCATCAGCACTGCGCCTTTCATGTCCTCGATGCGCTCGATGTAGTACGGCTGTACCCGGTAACCGCCATTGGCAAATACGGTGTAGGCGCGGGCCAGGTCGAGCGGCGTGATGCTCATGCTGCCCAGCGCTAGCGACAGGTTGCGTGGCCAGTTCTGGGTCTGAAAGCCGAAGCGGGAAACATGATTGAGCGCAGTTTCAATGCCTATCGCCTGTAGCAGGCGTATAGAGACCAGGTTGCGCGAGAGTACCAGCGCCTCGCGCAAGCGCATGGGACCGAGAAACTCTTCGTTATAGTTTTGCGGGCGCCAGGCATTGGGATCAGTGGCATCACCAAACATCAGCGGGGCGTCATTGATCAGGCTGGCGGGGGTATAGCCATGCTCCAGCGCGGCGGAGTAGAGGAATGGTTTAAAGCTGGAGCCGGGCTGGCGAGAGGCTTGCGTGACACGGTTGAACTTGCTCCGGGCGAAATCAAAACCACCCGCCAGGGAGACTATCGCGCCATCATCCGGCCTGATCGCAACCATCGCCCCTTCAACCTTGGGGATCTGCGCCAACCGCCATTGACCGCCCTGTACGGGTTGCAGACGCACCACATCTCCGGTACGGAACATCGCCGCGCTGCCGGACGCTGCGGCAACAGGCCGAGGTGAAGCACGGTAACCCTGCGCCCAGGACAAACCTGCCCAAGGTATCTGAACCTTTCTGCCATCGGCCAGCGCGACTGAAATAGCTTGCGGTTGCACCCCGATCACCACACCGGGCGGCAGGCCGCCCGCAGTTGACAAACCCTCCAGCGCCTTGCGCCATTCCTGCGCCCCTGCGGATGCAGGCAGCGTGACATGGCGCTCCGGCCCACGGTAACCATGCCGCCCATCATAGGCGAGCACGGCGCCGCGCAACGCTGCCGTGGCGGCGCGCTGGAGGCGGGAATCGAGGGTGGTATAGACCCTCATGCCGGAGGTGTACGCCGCCTCGCCATAGCGTTCAACCACGGCGGCACGTGCCATTTCGGCGATATCCGGCGCCTCAACCTCGGGGGCCAGTGCATGCAAGGACGCCCGGTCCGGTTCGGCGAGAGACGCTCGAAATACGTCATCAGGAATGTGCCCCAATTCGTGCAAACGCCGCAGCACGTAGTTCCTGCGCTCCAATGCGCGGGCTGGGGCGACGATAGGGTTGAATCGGGAAGGCGCTTTGGGCAAACCGGCGATCATCGCCATTTGCGCCACGCTGAGATGCTTGAGATCCGTGCCGTAATAGACCTGCGCGGCGGCACCAAGGCCGTAGGCGCGGTTGCCCAGATAAATTTTGTTCAGATAAAGCTCAAGAATTTCTTCCTTGGTCAGCTCGCGGTCGATCTTCATAGCCAACATTATTTCGCTGATTTTGCGCGAATAGGTTTTTTCCGAACTGAGGAAGAAATTGCGCGCCACCTGCATGGTGATGGTACTGCCGCCCTGGCCCTTTTCACCGGTGGTGAGCAGATACCACGAAGCGCGCAGCAGGCCCTGGTAATCAACGCCATGGTGCTGGAAATAGCGATCATCCTCCGCCGCCAGCACGGCCTTGATCATGAGATCAGGCACCTCGGCATATTTCAGCGGGATACGTTTCATCTCGCCAAACTCGCCGATCAATTTGCCGTCATGGGTATACACCCGCAGTGGCACTTGCAGACGCACATCCTTGAGGTGCTCGGTGGAGGGGAGCTTGGGCGCAAGATAGGAGTAGATTCCCCCAGCCGCCAGACCGCTCACGGCAAACAGGCCCAACAACACCAGCAACACGGTGCGCAGTTTTTTAAAGAAATCGTTCATTGAACTCAAGGAAGGGAAATCGCGTGCCGATAAGGCATGTAGAGGACGAGGCGTAATTATAAAGCCTTTAATGGTGTTAGACCAACACCCCTGGTAACTTTACTCGTAATTTCAGGGATTAAACACGGAAATGCTGAAATTTCCCGGAAGAAAATCGCCAGCCCTGCTTGGGCTCGATATCAGCTCTACATCGGTCAAGGTACTTGAGCTAAGCCAGAGCGGCACGCGTTATCGCGTCGAAAGCTACGCGGTTGTACCCTTGCCACCCAATGCTGTAGTTGAAAAAAGCGTTGCCGATGTCGAAGCTGTCGGCGCAGCCATCAGCCGCGTCGTCAAACGCGCTGGAACCCGCTGCAAAAACGTGGCTATCGCGGTCGCCGGTTCGGCAGTGATCACAAAAATCATTTCCATGCCCGCCTCCCTATCGGAAGACGAGATTGCCAGTCAAATCGAGGTGGAGGCCGATCAATACATCCCCTACCCACTGGAAGAGGTCAATCTCGACTTCGTTGTGCTGGGACCCTCGGAGAAAAAACCCGATACCGTGGACGTGTTGCTCGCCGCGTCACGCAGTGAAAATGTTGAAGTGCGTGTGACGGCAGCCGAACTGGGCGGGCTGACAGCCAAGGTAGTGGATATAGAAGCCTACGCACTGGAAGCGGCGATTGCCCTGCTCGGACAACAGCTTCCCGATGCCGGGATTGGCAAAACCATTGCTGTGGTTGATGTGGGCGCCACTATGACCACCCTCACCGTGCTGCACAATTCGAGGATTATCTATACACGGGAGCAGGTGTTCGGCGGCAAACAATTGACCGATGAGATTCAGCAGCGTTACGGCCTGTCCTATGAGGAGGCCGGTCTTGCGAAGAAACAGGGCGGATTGCCTGACGATTATATTCCCGATGTGCTGACGCCATTCAAGGAGGCGATGGTGCAACAGGTTAGCCGTTCCTTGCAGTTCTTCTTTTCTTCCAGCCATTACAACAGCGTGGATCATGTGGTGCTCGCCGGCGGTTGCGCGGCGATACCCGGCGTAGACGAGATGATCGAGGACAAGATAGGCACCACCACCTCCGTCGCCAATCCATTCATAAACATGACATTAGCTTCAAAGGTCAATGCTCAGGCGCTCAGCAGCGACGCACCGGCGCTGATGATCGCCTGTGGCCTTGCAATGAGGAGCTTTGATCAATGACCCGCATAAACCTACTGCCTTGGCGCGAAATGGCGCGCAAGGAAAGCAAACGGCAATTCATCTCGATTGGAATTGGCGCAGTAATGCTGATGGGGCTAGTGATTTTTTACGCCCACATACATATGGCCAGCATGATTGCCGATCAAAACTCCCGGAACACATTCCTGGAGGAAGAAACAGCGCGTGTCGACAATCAGATCAAAGAAATAAAAAATCTGGAGGCCGAAAAAAACAATCTTCTTGCCCGTATGAACATCATTCAACAACTACAAAGCCGACGCTCTCAAATTGTCCACATCTTCGATGAAATCGAAAAGACATTGCCTGCGGGCGTTTATTTGACAGGCATGAGGCAGGAGAAAGGAGAGCTCGTTTTAAATGGCGTGGCGGAATCAAACGGCGACGTATCTTCCTTTATGCGCAACCTTGAGGCATCCGATTGGTTTGAGTCACCTTGGCTGGAAGTCATCCAATCCATAAACAAGTCACCTGAAAAGTCTGCTGAAAAAACCAAAGAAGCACGCTACAACAACCAGTTCACGCTTCATGTCAAGCAGACCGGCAGCAACGAGGACGACAAAGAAATAAAGGGCAAGAAAGACAAGGAGAACAAAAAGAAATGAAAATCTCCGATTTGAATCAATTGGACTTCAACAATGTGGGAAAGTGGCCCATTCCCACCAAGGTGGCTGCGATAGCAATTGTCTGCATTATCGTGCTTGCCGCTGGCTTTTGGTTTGACACACAGGAACAGATCAAGGTGCTTGGACAAGCCGAGGAAAAAGAAAGTGAATTAAAAACAACCTTCGAGCAAAAACAAAACAAGGCCGCCAATCTTGATGTTTACCGGAAGCAACTGGTGGATATCAAAAAATCCTTCGGTGCCATGCTGCGCCAGTTGCCCGGAAAAACCGAGGTGGAAGGCCTGATAGATGACGTATCACAAAAAGGGATCAATAGCGGACTGCAGTTTGATCTTTTCAAGCCGGAGCAAGAATCGCCAGTTGAGTTTTATGCGGAGTTGCCGATAAAAATCAGGGTGGCGGGAAACTACAATGAATTTGGCGATTTTGTGAGCGGGGTTGCCGCCTTGCCTCGTATAGTCACGCTGCACGATATATCCATAACTCCCTTGTCAGGAAACAAAGATAGCAAGGACAAAAAAGACCTGAAGGGCTCATTGGTTATGGAGGCAACCGCAAAGACTTATCGCTACCTCGAGGAGGAATCGAAGTGAGCTACGCAAGGCTGCGCAACCGCACGGCTGCATTAACAATGACCGCCTTTTTACTGGCGGGATGCAGCACCGATCATGTTGAAGATTTGCGCCAATATGTTGCGCAGGTCAAGGCCAGGAACAAAGGCCCCATAGAAGCGATGCCAAAAATCGAGCCCTTCGTGCCCTATGCGTACCAGGTAAATGACCGGCGCGATCCCTTTGGCCCAACATCGGCAAAAGCTGCCCAGGGAGCCGCCTCCAGCGCCCCTGCCGTTGAGCTTGATAGCACACGCCGCAAAGAGCCTCTTGAAAGTTTCCCGCTAGACGCACTGAAAATGACGGGAACATTGGAGCGCGGAGGCGAAAGATGGGTGATCGTCAAGGCCTCTGACGGGAATGTTTATTGGGTAAAGCGCGGGAACTATATTGGCCAGAATAACGGAAAAATCACCCAGATTACCGAGACCAAAACCGAGCTTATTGAAGTAGTGCCTGATGGGATGGGGGGGTGGCAGGAAAATCCAACATCCCTGGTAATGGCCGAATAACTCCTTTACAGGGAGTAACAGAAATGATTCAGGAGTCAAAAATGGTCAACTTCTTTAAAGCACCCATCGGCGTACCGGGGCGTGCCAGGGTATCTATCCGCACTGCCGGGATGAATATCTTGATAGGTCTTTTTTTGGTGCATGGCGCCGCCACTGCAGACGACCTACGTCCGGCGCCGTCCACCTCGATGAACGCAGTGAGCTTTTCGTCGTTGTCGGGAAATCAGGTGCAGATCAAGTTTACGCTTTCCTCTCCGGTCACGCAGCCGCTGAGCTTTAGCACGGACAATCCGGCGCGTATCGCTTTTGATTTTCCTGATACCGCCAACAAGATCACCCCAAAGAATCAGCCCGTCGGACTGGGCATGGTTAAAAGCATCAACACCGTTGAAGTCAATGGGCGTACACGTGCGGTGCTTAACCTCGTCAAGATGGCGCCTTATGAAACCCGCACCGAAGGCAGTAATTTCTATGTTACATTGAAAGAAGACAGTGCGAACCCGGCAACGGCAAGTTCTGCACAGAGAGCCACTGGAATGGCCTCTCCAGCATCGGCCCATGGCATAAGCAAGATTGATTTCCAGCGCGGCCCTAAAGGCGAAGGTCGCGTAATAGCAAATCTGTCTAATCCCGCCACTGTAGTAGACGTGCGTAAAGAGGGCGGAAAAATCATCGTCGATTTTTCAAATACACGGTTACCGCCAAACCTTGAACAACGCCTTGATGTAACGGACTTCGCCACGCCTGTTCAAAATATCGAAACTTCGGCGCAAGGTAGAAACGTGCGAATGGTTATCTCCGCCGCAGGAAATTATGATCACATTGCCTATCAGGCTGACTCGCGATTTACCATCGAGGTAAAAGCCATCTCCAAGGAAGAGCAGGACATCAGGGAAAAGCAACAGCCTACCTATAAAGGTGAAAGACTCTCTCTTAATTTCCAGAATATTGAGGTGCGCGCAGTATTGCAAATTATCGCCGACTTTACCAAGCTGAATATGGTCACCAGCGACACTGTAACCGGCAATCTGACATTGCGGCTGCAAAACGTGCCTTGGGACCAGGCGTTGGATATCGTACTCAAAAGCAAGGGCCTGGCAATGCGCCAAACGGGTAATGTGATTCTTGTAGCGCCCAGCGAGGAAGTTTCGACGCGTGAAAAACAGGAGCTGGAATCCAAAAAACAGATAGAGGAACTGGAACCCCTGCGCTCCGAGCTGATACAGGTCAATTACGCCAAGGCGGCAGACCTTGCCAATATTCTGAAATCAAAAGAAAACTCGCTGCTCACCAAGGATCGCGGCAATGTCAATATCGACGAACGCACCAACACCTTGCTGGTGCAGGATGTCCCCGACAAGCTGGCGGAAATCCGCAGGCTTCTTGTCAAGCTGGATGTGCCGATACGCCAGGTGCTAATTGAGGCGCGGGTTGTCATCGCCAACGACACATTCAGCAAGGATCTGGGTGTGCGTTTCGGGGCCAGCGCGGTGAGAGGCAATGGCAATAACGGCGTTATCACCACCTCGGGAAGCGCTGCCGGCACAGACACCGTTGTGCAGAGCGCCTTGGGAAATCTGCAGTCGAACGGCCAGGCCTTCCCCGTAGCTATGCCGTCTCTGCCAAACAGGTTAAATGTAAACTTCCCGGTAATTAATCCCTCGGCAGGCAGGCTGGCACTCGCCATCCTGGGATCTGATTATCTGCTTGATCTGGAATTGTCTGCCATGCAAGCCGAAGGGCGCGGTGAGGTCGTCTCCAGCCCGCGCGTCATTACCGCCGACCGCAAAGAGGCGACCATTAAGCAGGGCACCCAAATCGCATACATCCGCCCGGGCGGTGTAGGTGCTGTATCAACCGTGGAATTCAAGGACGCCCTGCTTAGCCTCAAGGTAAAGCCACAAATCACCCCGGATAATCATATCATCATGGACCTGCTGGTCACCAAGGATACGGTGGGGCAAATACTCAATGGCGTGCCCAGTATCGACAAAAAAGAAGTAAGCACCCAAGTGTTAATTGCCAATGGCGAAACCGTGGTGCTGGGCGGGGTTTACGAGACGGTGCGCAGCAAGAAAGTCACTGGAATTCCCTTCCTTAGTGAGTTGCCCGGCATAGGCAGCTTGTTCAGAAACACCGGCAACGTGGACGACAAGGTTGAGCTGCTGATCTTTGTCACGCCAAAGGTTGTGAATGATGCCGTCAGCCTGAATTGAGGGTTGGCTGAAGGTATGAATAGGTAGCTCAGCAGTCTATTGTATGATCGCGTTACTGAAAAAGCCCAGAGATGGGCTTTTTCAGTTTATGTGTTTTCTTCCGTCGCACAGCGGCCTGCTATAAACTATGCCCCTTTCCCCGGCGACTGTCCTTCCGTGCAACCTCAATTCGACGTCCTCTCTAGCGCGCTTGGCGCGTGTATGCTTGCCGATCGACAGCCGTTGCGCCGCCGTCTTGACCGGCTGTGCCGCGACCATGCCGCAGGGCGGTTGAACCAACAGGCCTATGCAGGCCTGAGCGCCGCGATAGACGCCTCGAAAGAGCGCCGCGCGCGGCGGCTGGCGGCCTTGCCGATTCCGGAATTCCCCGAAGACCTGCCCGTCAGCGAACAGCGTGAAAAGATCGCCGCAGTAATCCGTGAGCATCAGGTGGTGATCGTGTGTGGCGAGACCGGCTCGGGCAAGACCACGCAACTGCCCAAAATCTGCCTGTCCTTGGGCAGAGGGGCGGCGGGCTATATCGGCCACACCCAACCACGGCGCATCGCGGCGCGCAGCGTGGCGATGCGTATCGCCAGCGAACTGCACAGCGAGATTGGTGGCCTGGTGGGTTACAAGGTGCGTTTTCAGGATAAGACCAGCGACGCGGCTTGCATCAAGCTGATGACCGACGGCATCCTGCTCGCCGAGACCCAGGGTGACCCGGACCTCACACAATACGATACCATCATTATCGACGAGGCCCACGAACGCAGCCTCAACATCGACTTCCTGCTCGGCTATCTCAAGCAACTATTGCCCAAACGCCCCGATCTCAAACTGATCATCACCTCGGCGACTATCGATCCGGAGCGCTTTGCCCGGCACTTTACCGATGCGCCCATCATCACGGTGAGCGGCCGCAGCTATCCGGTGGAGATGCGCTACCGTCCACTGCTGGCCGAAAATGAAGACCAGCAAGACCGTGACGTACAACGGGCGATTCTCGACGCTGTGGATGAGCTATCGCAACTGGGGCCGGGCGATATCCTGATCTTCCTGAGCGGCGAGCGCGAGATCCGCGAGACTGCGGAAAACCTGCGCAAGCACCATCCGCCCCACACTGAAATCCTGCCGCTCTATGCGCGCCTCAACGCTGCCGAACAAGAGCAGGTGTTTCGCCCCCACACCGGTCGTCGTATCGTGCTCGCCACTAACGTGGCCGAGACTTCGCTCACTGTGCCGGGTATCCGTTATGTCATCGACCCTGGCCATGCACGCGTCAGCCGCTACAATCCGCGCACCAAGGTGCAGCGCCTGCCCATCGAGACTATCTCGCAAGCGGCGGCGGATCAGCGCGCGGGCCGCTGCGGCCGCGTGAGCAGCGGTGTATGCATCCGTCTTTATTCTGAACAGGACTATGAGCTTCGGCCACGCTACACCGATCCCGAAATCCGGCGCGCCAACCTGGCGCAGGTGATTTTGCAGATGAAGGCGCTGAAATTACGTGAGATCGAGCACTTTCCGTTCATGGACCCGCCCGACTCACGTCATATCAAGGACGGTTATCAGACACTCATCGAGCTGGGCGCGCTGGATGAGCAGCGCCACCTCACCGAGCTGGGCCGCCATCTCGCCAAGCTCCCCGCCGATCCGCGCATTGGCCGCATGATCCTCGCGGCGCGCGATGAGCACTGCCTGAGCGAGGCCTTGATCATCGCTGCCGCCTTGAGCATCGCCGATCCGCGCGAGCGCCCTTTGGAGTCCCAGCAACAGGCCGACGCCTGCCACCGTGCGTTTAGCGACGAGCGCTCGGATTTCCTGAGTTATCTCAGGCTGTGGGACGCCTATGAAGAACAGGCGCGCCACTTGTCCCAGGCCAAGCTGCGCCGCTGGTGCGCCGAGCGCTACCTGTCCTATGTGCGCATGCGCGAGTGGCGCGACATCCATACCCAGCTTTATACCGTGGCCAAGGAAATCGGCCTGCGCCTCAACGACATCCCCGCCGATTATGCGGCCCTCCATCGTGCGCTGCTGGCGGGGCTGCTGGGCAATATCGCGATCAAGGGCGACGATCGCGAATACCTGGGGGCGCGCAACACCAAGCTCACCATCTTTCCCGGCTCGTCACTCCACAAAAAGCCACCCAAGTGGATCATGGCCGCCGAACTGGTGGAGACGACGCGCCTCTATGCCCGCACCGTGGCGCGCATCGAGTCCGAGTGGCTGGAGCGCGTCGGCGCGCATCTGTTGCGGCGCAGCCATTTTGAGCCGCACTGGGAGAAAGGCCGCGCCCAGGTGGTGGCCTACGAACGTGTCGTACTGTTCGGCCTCACTGTGGTGGAAAAACGTCGCATAGTCTTCGGTCCCATTGATCCGGTAACGGCACGCGAGATCTTCATCCGCGCCGCATTGGTCGGGGGCGAGTACCGCACCAATGCACCGTTCTTCACACACAACCGCGATTTGCTCACGGAAGTCGAAGAGTTGGAGCACAAACAACGGCGGCGTGATCTTGTCATCGACGAGCATCAGCTCTACGCGTTCTACGATGCGCGCATCCCTGCGGGGATCTATAACGGCCCGCTGTTCGAACGCTGGCGCAAGGAACAAGAGCGCACCAACCCGCGCCTGCTGTTCATGACCCGCGAAGATCTTATGAATGAGGGCGCAGTAGCCGCGAGCGCGGAGCAGTTTCCCGCGCATCTGGAGCTGCAAGGCCTGCGCATGCAGTTGGAATACCGCTTCGAGCCAGGCCATGAAGAAGACGGCGTCACCGTTATCGTCCCCGTCCCGGTGCTCAACCAGCTCCAGCCCGCCCGCTTCGATTGGCTGGTGCCTGGGCTGCTGCGCGAAAAGGTCGCGGCCCTGCTCAAGTCCCTGCCGCAAGGGCTGCGCCGCCACTTCGTACCCGTGCCCAACTATGCCGACATCTGCCTGCAAACCCTGACGCCTGGCATGCAGCCCCTGATTCAATCCATCACTGCCATTCTGGGTAAAATCACAGGGATAGACATCCCCGCCGAGGCTTGGCGCGCGGATGCGCTGCCCGCCCATCTGCGCATGAATTTCAAGGTGGTGGACGCCCAAGGCAAGGCCATTGCCATCGGGCGTGATCTGGCCGCCCTGCAACAGGGCCATCGCGCGCAGGCCCAGGCCGCGTTTGCCGAATTGCCGCGCAACGCCTACGGCCGCAGCGGGATCACCGTCTGGGACTTCGGCGAACTGCCCGATCAGGTCGAATTCCAGCGCGACGGTCTGACCCTCATCGGCTATCCCGCCCTGGCCGAGGAAGGTGATGCCGTTGCATTGCGCCTGTTCGATACCCGTGAGGCCGCGCACCACGCCATGCAGCGCGGCCTGCTGCGTCTGTACATCGCGCAGCTACCCCAACAAATCAAATATTTGGAAAAGAACCTGCCCAGCCTGCAGGCCATGTGTCTGCACTATGTGCCGCTCGGGCGTTGCGAAGAACTCAAACAAGATATGGTCGCCGCTGCCGTCACGCGCGCCTTCCTCGACACCGCCCAACCACGCAACCAGCAAGCCTTCGAACAGCGCAAGGAACAAGGCAAGGCGCGCCTGCCCTCTCTCGCCAATGAGCTTTGCGCCTGCATCCAGGCTACGCTTGCCGAATATACAGAGATACAAAAAGGCCTGAAGAGTCCGCTACCACCCGCCTGCCAAGCCGCATTGATCGACATCAAGGACCAACTGCAACGCCTGATCTACTCAGGCTTCGTTACACGAACCTCATGGACGCGCCTGCAACACCTGCCGCGTTACCTCAAGGCCATCCGCCTGCGTCTGGAAAAACTGCCGCGCAACCCCGCGCGCGACCAACAGCTTCAAGGTGAACTCGCGCCCCTCTGGCAAACATACTGGCAACATGCTTCCGCAGCCACCCTGGAGGAATTCCGCTGGCTGCTCGAAGAACTGCGGGTATCGCTGTTCGCGCAAGAACTCAAAACAACAGCGCCTGTCTCGGTGAAGCGGTTGCAGAAGATGTGGCAGGAGCTGCAATCGCAGAAGGCATAGCCGTTTCAGCCATTTTTAAGATTCTTTGTGCTCGCAAGGCTGAGTATCACCGACGTCGCCAAAATTGCCGCGACCACGCCCAGCGCAAGCAGCACAGGTATTTTATATAGCTCCACGATCAGCATCTTGACACCAATGAACATCAACACCAACGCCAAACCGTATTTGAGCAGATGAAAGCGCTCGGCAACATCGGCCAGCAGGAAATACATGGCGCGCAGGCCGAGGATGGCGAAAATGTTCGAGGTAAAGACGATAAACGGATCTTCCGTCACCGCGAAAATTGCCGGGATACTATCCACCGCGAATATCAAATCGCTAAACTCGATCAACATCAGCACCAGAAACATTGGTGTGGCATAACGGATACCCTCCTTCACCACGAAGAATTTTTCCCCATGATATTCGTTGGTAATTTTCATATGGCCACGCATCCAGCGTAGCAAGGGATTCTTCTCCAGGTCCGATTTTGCGTCGGCGAAGAAAAACATCTTGATGCCGGTAAACAGCAGAAATAATCCGAATAAATATAAAATCCAGTGAAATTTTGCGATGAGCATCGCACCCAACAGGATCATCACCGCACGCATGATAATCGCCCCCAGCACGCCATAGAGCAGCACGCGGCGCTGGTATTCGGGCGGAACGGCAAAATAGCTGAAGATCATCAGGAAGACAAAAATGTTGTCGACTGCGAGGGATTTTTCGATCAAATAACCGGTGAAAAATTCCAGTGCCTTCTGGTTGGCGATTTCCCGCCCCATCTGACCATCGAGATACCACCACAACGCGCCATTGAAGAGCATCGCCAGCGATACCCAGACGACGGACCATCCCAGCGCCTCCTTCACAGACACCTTGTGCGCGCCCTGCCTGCCGAGCAGAAACATGTCCACCGCCAGCATCACCAGCACGAGGACAACAAAGCCCGCCCACATCCACCAGGAACCGATCGACTGCATCTCCATGCTATTTCACCTTGTGTATATGTTTGCTAACACAGAGTGTAACGATAACCAAACTATTTCATAAGTAAAAGTCAATAATATCTATCGGTTACATAAGGTATTGGTTATGTTTAATACAGCGAACACCAAAACTTTTCCTCTACCGCACCTCGCCAAACATTGCTGCCACCCAGTCCCCCAGGTAATGGGTCATGACAATCACTGCAACGGCAATCGTCAGGTGCTCCATCACCACCTTGATCGGTTTCTCGCCCACTGCCCGCGCGATGGCATAACTCAGAATACAGATCAGACTTAATCCCCAGACGACAGCGACGATGATGGCGGTGCCCAGATCAAAAAGCAGGACAGGCACCAGGAAGGTAAGGGCAAACACCGCCTTCGACGCCAGGGTTGCCAGCGTCGCCTCCCATACCTCACGCGCGGAGGATTTGTTCTTGTATTCCTCGGAGACATGCACGCCCAGCGCATCGGAGAAGGCATCCGCTATGGCTATGGTCAACACTCCGCCCATCACTGCCAGCTTGGAATGAGTGCCGGAATGCAGGCCCACCATCAGCCCAACCGTAGTGATGACCCCGGAAATCAGGCCGAAAGTAAAGCCTGCTTTTAAAGATTCTTTCACTGCAAACTCCTGTTTCATTAGAATCATCCACCTTCCCGCAAACCCGCACACGTATAGTATGAGCCATTATGCCGCACCAAAAAAATCCGCAGGGAACTGGGAGGATATCGCAAAAGGGATAGAAAGATGCTCTGAATCGGTCTACTATTCCGTCTGAGGCCGAACGCTGACAGAAAACAGTCCCACCAGGCTGGTTTGTTACCACTTTCATCGTCAGTATGGCTAAAACACAAGGAATCATACGGTTGAGTACGGAGCTGCTAAAACCACTGGACATCGTTAACGCGTATCTGGAGGCGGCGATTGCTTTCGATTATGCGCGCGCTCGTGCTTATCTCGCCGATGAGGGCTTTCAATACGTTACCCCATTAAATCAATTCCAATCTGCCGACCAATTTATTGCCTATGCCGAACTGGCATCGCCAATTGTACAGCGGGTGGAATCGCGCAAAGTCTTTGTCAACGGTGATGACGTTTGCCACATTTTCAACGTCATTTCTCAGATATCGGAAAAGCGTTCAGATGTGCTGGTGTTATGGGCTAATGTCCAAGATGGAAAAATCAAGACGCTAGAGATGATCTTTGATGCGCATGAATATAAAATGTTGCTTGTCCTGGACAAGTAGCGCCTTAAAATAACAGAACCGTTGGCTACGGTAGTCGGCTAGATACAAGATCACATAGCCTGTAAAGTTTTCCAAAGTATACCTGGGTATCTCCAACGCACTTTGGATTTACGATTTGCATATCCGACATGCACTTTCTCAACATTCCGGTGTGCTCGGCACCAAGTTCGCCATTGGCGTCCAGAAAAGTGCCAATACAGCGGGACGCAGTGGCCGAAATTTCTTCCGGAGCAAGACCCCCTATCTTTTTCCCGGCAACTGCGGCGGGAAAAGGGTGTTGTTTCCATTCATGCCAAAGCTGTTTTATGTCATTCATTTTCTGTCCTCATCCTTTAGTTCTCACAATCCGCGCAACCATGTCTATTGAGCGCACCCGCCGCATGATTTTGGCCAGGTGTATACGGTCGCGCACTTCGATGATCAGGGTGAGTGTGCTGTATTTGCCATCGCGCTCTTCGATGCTGACATTGTCGATGTTGGCGCCCATTTCCGCAATGGCGGCGGCTACGGTGGCCAATGCGCCGCGCTTGTTGAGAGCGTCGACGCGGATTTCAACGGGAAATTCGCTGGCAATGCCGGTCGCCCATTGCACGTCGATCCACTTTTCCGGGCGGTTACGGAATTCCGCAACGTTTTTGCAGGACTCGGTGTGAATCACAATACCTCTTCCTGCCGTGACAAATCCCAGGATTTGATCGCCCGGCAGGGGATGGCAACACTTGGCGAAGGTTACCACCATACCCTCCGTGCCCTTGATCACCAGTGGCCGGTGTGCGGCGCGTTCGCCTCCTTTGAGCCATCCCGGCACGTAGCGCGTAAGGACATCCTTGATCCCCCGGCTGCGTTCGCTTGCTTCTTTTTCCAATGGCGCCAGACGGCGTGCCACTAAGGCTGCCATACGGTTGCCCAGGCCGATGTCCTCGTACAGACTTTCAATGGACTTGAGTTTGAATTCTTCCAGCACCACGGTGAAACGTTCGCGCGGCAGCCTGGCGAGGGCGGTGTTGAACTCCGCCAGCGACTTGTCCAGCAGGCGCCTACCGAGGCTGATTGCCTCTTCGCTCTTGAGGTTCTTCAGGTAGTTGCGGATGTTGGCGCGTGCCTTGCCTGTCACCACGAAATTGAGCCAGGCCGGGTTTGGTTGTGCGCCAGGAGCGGTAACGATCTCGACGGTCTGGCCGTTATTCAATGCAGCGCTGAGCGGCGCGAGATGCCGGTCGATCTTCGCCGCTACGCAGCTATTGCCGACATCGGTATGTATCGCATAGGCGAAATCCACTGCGGTGGCGCCGCGCAGCAGGCGCATGATCCTGCCCTTGGGGGTGAATACGTAGACCTGATCCGGAAACAGGTCGATCTTGACGTTTTCAATGAATTCCAGCGAATTACCGGCGCTCTTCTGAATTTCCAGCAGTTCGCGCAGCCACTCGCGGGCACGCGCCTGCGCACCGCCGGCCTTGTCGCCTACCTTGTATGACCAGTGCGCGGCAATGCCCGATTCGGCCACCTTGTCCATGTCTTCGGTGCGTATTTGGATTTCAATGGGCACGCCATACGGCCCAAACAGAACGGTATGCAAGCCCTGGTAGCCATTCGATTTGGGGATGGCGATGTAATCCTTGAATTTGCCAGGCACAGGCTTGTAAAGGTTGTGCGCCACACCCAGCGCGCGGTAACAGGCATCCACCTTGTCGACGATGATGCGGAAAGCGTAGACATCGAACACCTCGGAGAAGGAGAGGTGCTTGTTGCGCATCTTCTGGTAAATACTATAGAGGTGTTTCTCGCGCCCCAGGACACGCCCAGCCATCCCTTCCTGATTGAGTCGCTCTTCAATGGCGGCTGAGATTTTCTGCAATACTTCCTTGCGATTGCCGCGTGCCTTGCGCACCGCCTCGGCAAGGATGCGGTAACGCAGGGGATAGAGGGCGGCAAACCCAAGCTCTTCCAGCTCCAGGCGCATCGTGTTGAGTCCCAGGCGATTGGCGATGGGGACGTAAATCTCGAGTGTCTCGTTCGCAATGCGGCGGCGCTTGTCGGGTGCCATAGCTCCCAGAGTGCGCATATTGTGCAGCCGGTCGGCGAGCTTGACCAGGATGACGCGGATATCACGCACCATGGCCAGCACCATCTTGCGGAAATTTTCGGCCTGGGCTTCAGCCTTGGAGCGGAATTTGATCTGGGTGAGCTTGCTGACGCCGTCCACCAGTTCAGCGACTTCCTCGCCAAACTGATTGATCAGATACTCCTTGCCCGTGCCGGTGTCCTCGATGACATCGTGCAGGATGGCGGCCATGATGCTCTGGTGGTCCAGGTGCATCTCGGCCAGGATGCGCGCCACGGCGAGCGGATGAGAGATATAGGGTTCGCCGGAGAGGCGCTGCTGCCCCTCATGCGCCGTCTCGCCAAACTGATAGGCACGGCGGATCTGGGCTATCTGTTCATCATCGAGATAGGCGTCGAGCATGACGCACAAATCATCTATTGAAAACGCCGGTGCGACTTGGGCGTCATTACCAGCAGCGCCGGCGTTGGCCTCGACGCTGACGGAAAGTGGAAGATTGTATGCGGGGATGGGGGTGTTTGTTGACACACTGAATCAGGTATTAACCTATACCTCCCCCTGCAGCTCCTCTTCCTGGACCTGGGATACGCCGGCGTGCTCTGCGGCGACAACCTCATCCAGAATAGAGCGGTCTACCCGACCTGCGGCGATCTCGCGCAGCGCCACCACTGTCGCCTTGTCATTTTCCCAGGCGACCATCGACTGCGCGCCCGAGGCGAGTTGCCGTGCGCGCCTGGCTGCAACCAGTACAAGCTGAAAACGGTTATCGACGTTGGCAAGACAATCTTCTACGGTTACACGTGCCATAAGCAGGACTCCTAAAGCGGTTATCGGGCTGATATGGTTAAAATTATACTATGTTGCAGTGCGTGGCGTGCATGTATTTTCAGGTGGCCGGGAAAGGCTATGCCAGCAGGTCCACCAAGAGTTTTTCCAGGCACCTGGCCTGCGCTGCGATTCTGAGCCGCCGCGCCCGGACGATGGCCTGCAAATCCGCCAGGGCGGTATCGAAGTCGTTGTTCACCACCAGATAATCAAATTCGGCGTGGTGTGACATTTCAGCGACCGCTTCGCGCGTGCGCCGTGCAATGACCTCATCACTATCCTGGCCGCGCGCGCGCAGGCGCTGCTCCAGGATGGCGCGCGACGGCGGCAGGATAAAGATGCCGACACTCTCCGGAATTTTCCGCCGCACTTGCTGCGCGCCTTGCCAGTCGATCTCCAGGATTACGTCGACGCCCTCGCGCACTTTATCCAGCGCGCCGGTGAGCGAGGTGCCATAAAAATTGTCGAATACACGGGCATACTCGACGAAAGCCTTGGCTTCGATCATGGCGCCAAACGTGGCCTGATCAACGAAATGATAATGCACGCCATCCTGTTCGCCTGGGCGCATCGGCCGGGTGGTATGCGACACGGATACGCTGATCCCTGCCGTTTTCTCAACCAGGGACTTAACAAGGCTGGTTTTTCCTGCGCCGGAGGGGGCGGATATGATGTATAAAGTTCCCTGGGGTCCAGGGGCACTGCTGGTGTTTGACATAAATCCAGGCTCACAGGCTCAATAAGAATCGCTATCTAACAATAGTGATCGTGGAAATCCGTATGGATATAGACTTTCATGTGCAACATACTTGCTGGGAAGCGCACATAGGGGCGAGCACAAAACAGGCTGCCAGTTTCATTTTAACCTGATCAGCCTAGTTTGACACCCCAAGGCCATCAAGGTCTGCGAAGCTATCGCTACCTGTCTTTTATCTCCACATAATCCCGCTGCAGCGCGCCATCATATACCTGCCGCGGCCGACCGATGCGCTGAGCCGGGTCAGCGATCATTTCCATCCATTGTGCCACCCAGCCCACGGTACGGGCGATGGCGAACATCACGGTGAACATGTTGGTGGGGATGCCGAGCGCCTTGTAGATGATCCCCGAATAGAAATCCACGTTCGGATAGAGTTTGCGCTCGATGAAGTATTCATCTTGCAAGGCCACCTCTTCAAGCTTTAGCGCCAGTTCGAACAGCGGGTCGTTTTGATTGCCCAGTTTGTTGAGCACCTCATGGCACATGGCGCGGATGAGGCGGGCGCGCGGGTCGTAATTTTTGTATACGCGATGGCCGAAGCCCATCAACCGGAACGGATCGTTCTTGTCCTTGGCGCGGGCGATGTATTTGGGAATGTTCTTGCTGTCGCCGATCTCCGCCAGCATGTGCAGCACTTCTTCGTTGGCCCCACCATGGGCCGGACCCCACAGCGAGGCGATGCCGGCGGAGATGCAGGCGAAGGGATCGGCGCTGGAGCTGCCCGCCAGACGCACGGTGGAGGTGCTGGCATTCTGTTCGTGATCGGCGTGCAGGATGAAGATCAGGTCCAGTGCTTTTTCCGCGAGTGGATCGACGCGATAGTCCTCGGCGGGCACCGAAAACATCATGTGCAAAAGATTGCCGCAATAGTTCAGGTTGTTGCGCGGATACATGAACGGTTCGCCGATGGAATGCTTGTAACTGGCGGCGGCGATGGTCGGCATTTTGGCGATCAGCCGGTGTGCGGCGATGTCGCGATGGTGTGCATTATGGATGTCCGTCGAGTCGTGGTAGAACGCTGACAATGAGCCGACCACGCCGACCATGATCGCCATCGGATGGGCATCGTGATGAAAGCCATTGTAAAAAGTCTTCAGGCTTTCGTTGAACATGGTGTGGCGGCGGATGATGCCGGTGAAATCGCCGAGTTGCGCCTGGCTTGGCAATTCGCCATAGATCAGCAGATGGGCGACTTCAAGAAAACTGCTCTTTTCCGCGAGCTGTTCGATGGGATAACCCCGGTAGAGCAGCATGCCCTGGTCGCCGTCGATATAGGTAATCGCGCTGTGGCAACTGGCCGTGGCGAGAAAACCGGGGTCGTATGTGACGTATCCCAGTTCGCGCTGTAAAGCGCCAATGTCGATGGCGGGAGGGCCGAGCGTGCCGCGCCGGATGGGCAGCTCGACGCTCTTGCCGGTGACGTTGTCCGTGATCGTGACAGTGTCTTTCATGGCTGCACCTCCGTTGGGTTGGTCGTGGTGTTCTTAGAGCCTGTTCATGATCTCGCTGAAGGGCGCATCGCGGCGTTGCCCTTATTATATGGGGGGCCTCAAAATGCTCACATACTACGTGTATGCTCCGCTTTTTCGGCCCGCCCTTTTATGAATCAGGGGGCCTTGCGCTGGGAACCCTTCGCTTCGCTCTTCCCTTGATCGAGATCATGAACGGGCTCTTTGATATTATCGGCTAAATCATCTCTCTTCTTAGTCCGGGCGTAAAGAGGAAAGTAGGGCGGGTTGTAACCCGCCGGGCATGCCGTCAGGCATTCGTCCATTCATTCAAGAACAGGTTGAGTGCTTTGCACGCTTGGCGGGTTACAACCCGCCCTACATTTTTATCAAATCCAGCCGTGCACCCCGCTCAGGGGTATGGACGTGCGCTGCGCCTGCGCCACGCAGCCGCTCCGCCAACGGGTCCATCGCCTGCGGTTCGCCGTGCACCAAGGCGATGGCGGGGCGTCCTTCGAAGTGATGGTACCAGTCGAGCAGGCCATCGGCATCGGCGTGGGCGGAGAAGCCGCCGATGGTGTGCACCTGCGCCGCGACGCGCACGGTTTCGCCTGCCAGCTTGAGGTATTTCGCGCCGTCCACCAGGGCGCGACCGGGTGTGCCCTGGGCCTGGAAGCCGACGATCACCACATGGCAGCCGTTGCGCCACAGATTGTGTTTCAGGTGATGGCGGATGCGTCCGCCGTCGCACATGCCGCTGCCGGCGATGATGATGGCGCCGGTGTTGATGCGGTTAATGGCCATGGACTGATTGGCGGTGCGGCTGATGTGCAGGTTGGGCAGCATCGTGAAGGGATTACCGTGCGCACGCTGCTCTGCGGCGGCCTCGGTGTCGTACAGGGCGGTATGGCGGGCATAGATTTCGGTCGTCTCGATCGCCATCGGGCTGTCGAGGAAGACCGTCCAGTCCGCCAATCCCCATTCGTCATAATGGCGGCCGAATTCGTACAGTAATTCCTGGGTGCGCCCCACGGCGAAGGCCGGGATCAGTACATTGCCCTGGTTGTGCCTGGCGTGCGTCAGTACCTCGCGCATTTCATCCCAGGTGTCTTCCCAGGAGCGGTGCAGACGGTCGCCGTAGGTGCTCTCCATGATCACCAGATCGGCCTCGCGCACCGGCTGCGGGTCTTGCAGGATGGGGGCGTCGCGGTGGCCCAGGTCGCCGCTGAACACCAGCTTGCGGCGCATGCCGTCGGCCTCCAGCCACAGCTCCACGATCGCCGAGCCGAGGATATGCCCGGCGTCGGCGAGCCGGATGGAAATGCCCGGCAGCAGCTTGGTGGTAACGCCGTAATCCAGCGCCTTGAACTGGCGCAGCGTGTCTTGTGCATCGTCCAGTGTGTATAAAGGCTCGATCCACGGCAGGTGCTTGCGCTGCCGCTTACGGTTTTCCCATTCGGTGTCTTTTACGTTGAGAAAGGCCGCGTCCTTGAGCATGACGCGGCACAGGTCGCGCGTGGCGCGATGGGTGTAGATCGAACCGCGAAAACCGCTCTTGACCAGCAGCGGCAGCCGGCCGGAGTGATCGATATGGGCGTGGGTGAGCACCACGGCGTCGATCTTGGCGGCGTCGAAGTCGAACGGCAGCCGGTTGCGCGCCTCGTCCGCCCGCGAACCTTGGACGAGGCCGCAATCCACCAGAATGCGATGACGGCCTACGCGGATCAGATAACATGAGCCGGTGACCTCGCGCGCCGCACCAAGAAACTGGATGTCTAGTGCGGATTTTTCAGTATTGCTCATTTGTTCTTTTTCCTGTCACCCCAGACTCGCCCGCACCTGCTCAGCCGAACGCCGCACCGCCTCTTGTTCTTCCTCGGTCAGCGGCAGTTCCACCACCTTTTCCAGACCCGTTCCGCCAAGGATAGCGGGCACGCCGAAGGCGATGTCGTGCTGGCTATACTCGCCATCCAATATGGCAACGCACGGCAGCACGCGCCGTCGCCTGTGAACCAACGCATCTACCATAGTGGCGATGGCTGCCGCCGGGGAGTCGTAGGCGCTGCTGTTCTCTTTAAGCGCCAGGATCTCGGCGCCGCCCTGGCGGGTGTGCTCACCAAGACGCGCGATGGCTTCAGGAGAGAGGAAGTGGGTGATGGGAATGCCATTAATGCAGGTGTAGCGCGGCAGCGGCACCATCGTGTCGCCATGCCCGCCGATCACCATCGCCGTGATGTCCCTAACCGAGAACCCGGTTTCCAAAGCGATGAAGCTCGCCATGCGCGCGCTGTCGAGCACGCCCGACAGGCCGAATACCCGCTGCCGCGCCCAGCCGGTATGGCGCCAGGCGTGATAAGTGAGCACATCCACCGGATTGCTTACAATCAGCACCATGGCTTGGGGAGCGTAGCGCATAACTTGATCGACTATCATGGTGATGACGGGCAGGTTGGCATCGCGCAGATCGGCGCGCGACATGCCCGGCTTGCGGGGAGCACCGGCGGCGATGATCACCAGATCGGAATCTGCCATCAGGGCCGGGTCTGCCCCGCCCGTCACTCGCGTATCGAAACCAAACAGCGGCGCGGATTCCTGGATGTCCAGAGCGATGCCCCGCGCCACGCCTTCCTGACGGCCCAGCAACACCAGTTCCCGGCACAGCTCCTCCTTGGCGAGGATCTGCGCGGCTGATTCGCCCACCCGGCCGGGGCCGACGATAGTGATCTTCTCCATATCCTTTTTTCCCATGAAGATGGACCTGCGTGACCTTAATCATGAGGCGGGAACGTGGGATTGTAAAGATGTGGCTTCGGAGGCTTAGATCCCTTCGTCAGCACTATCTCTTGCCGCATCCAATATCCGGCGCAACGCCCCATTCATTATGCCCTGCTCGTCCTTGGAGAGGTGCTGGTTGAAGAGATCCACGATGCAATCCCGATAGGCCGGCCACATCTTTTCTCTCATCGCCAACCCTGCCGACGTGAGCACGCCGTAAGCACCCCGCTTGTCATCCGCTGCGGACTGCCGTTCCACAAGTCCCGCAGCCTCAAGACGGTCAACTAATCGCGTCAGGTTGCTCCTGGAGAGGACGACCGAATGGGCGAGCTCGTGCATTCGCAAACGGTGCTGAGGGGCGCGCTCAAGCGCCCAAAGCACGTCATACCATTCGAGGGGCGGTAGCTCCGCCACCTTGAGCGTGGCCTCGATTTTCTCAAGCAGCACGGCATGGGTTGTTAAAAACAGTGCCCACGTAGTGGTTGAGACCGTTGATTTTGATTTGGGATTTCGCATTTTTAATTATGGTAATTCAAGAATAGTTGCAAACGCAACTAATTTCCATTATGGTTGCATTTGCAATTACATCTGATTCAAGAATACCTGTTGGCTCAAAAGGAGGCATCATGAATAATGAAAAACTGCATTTGGTAAGTCATCATCTGTGCCCCTATGTGCAGCGCGCCGTCATCGTGCTCAACGAAAAGGGTGCGCCCTTTGAGCGAACCTACATCGACCTCGCAAACAGGCCTGAGTGGTTCAACAAGATTTCGCCCTTGGGGAAGGTGCCGCTATTGCAGATTGGCGCGGAGGTGCTCTTCGAGTCCGCCGTCATCTGCGAGTATCTCGACGAGACGATGGGCGAACCGCTGCATCCCGGCGACCCGTTGCAGCGAGCCAAGCATCGCGCATGGATGGAATTCGGCTCCGCGATTCTCGATAACATTTGGGGCTTTTACACCGCCCCAGACGCCAAGGCGCTCCAGATCAAACGCGCTGACCTCCAGGCGAAGTTTGAAACCATCGAGCAGCAACTCAAGGAGGGGCCTTATTTTGCCGGTGATCGCTTCTCGATGGTCGACGCAGTATTCGGCCCGATTTTCCGCTACTTCGACGTGTTCGATGCCATTGCTGATTTCGGCATATTTGATAACACCCCCAAAGTGCGGGCATGGCGTTCCGCGCTTGCCGCCCGGCCATCTGTTAAAGACGCGGTTTTCCCTGGCTACCCGGCTCGATTGTTAGCGTTTCTGAAGGTGCAAACATCGGGGTTGTCCAGGATGATTGCTATGAGTGATGGTCTACTGCCTAAGCGCACGTAGAGAGCAATAAGCGATAGTCATATTGCTCTCTACTGATAATTAGCAAGAGAAAGTGGGGCTACTAATTTATGGATAATTAGTAGCCCCACTTTCTCTTATGCCATATACTAATCTCAGAAAGATTAGCATCTAGGGCAATCGCTGTGAAAATACCTGAATCACCACCATCTATTTCTGAAATGCTCGTGAAGCTTGATCAGAAAAAGCTGGCGCAAATTCTGACTTCTAATATTGGACTTACAGACGGCAAAGGCAGATATCTTCATTGGGAAAAACTAAAACATCTTTCGCCTCCTGAAGGATTGTCCAGCGAAGAATACTGGTTTGCTACCAAGCTGGCACGGCAAAAGGCATTTAAAAAATTATCCCTCACAGATAAAAATGGGAGTCCCTTTAATTTTTGTGTCCCAGACCCTTTGCAAAGAGAGTTGCATTGGCTGGATCAGAATGCAGCTGGAAGTATTACGATGGATCGGCCTATCACGAATCCTCATACTAGAGACACTTACCTCGTCAGCTCCCTTATTGAGGAATCTATAAGCTCTAGCCAGCTTGAGGGGGCGTCAACGACAAGAAATGTTGCCAAGGAGATGCTAAGGCAAGGGCGGCAGCCTAAAGATCATAGTGAGCAGATGATTTTTAACAATTATAAGGCTATGAGGGCTATAAGAGATTATAAGGACGACGAACTAACGCCATCCCTAATTAAGCACCTCCATGAAATTCTCACCAAAAATACTCTTGATGATCCTTCCAAGGCCGGACATTTTAGAGAAAATACGGATGATATCCAGGTCGTGGACAGTAGTGAATCAGTTGTTCTTCATGCACCACCAGATGCGGATACTCTTCCTGGGCGTATTGAAAAAATATGCAGATTTGCTAACGACTTGGAAGAAAAAGAGTTTATTCATCCAGTTATAAAGGCAATAACCTTGCATTTTATGATCGGCTACGATCACCCTTTTGTTGACGGCAATGGGAGAACGGCCAGGGCATTGTTTTACTGGGCAATGGCAAAGCAAGGCTACTGGCTGATGGAATTTATTTCTATCTCCAGAATCATTAAACAGAACCCTGTCCAATATGGCAAAGCCTATTTACATACTGAAACTGATGGTAATGACTTAACCTATTTTCTTATTCATCAAATGGACATAATTAAGAAGGGGGTTAAAGCATTACATGAATATCTAGAAATAAAATCACAAGAAATTGAAGAAGCTGAGAAGTTGCTTGATAACTCGAAGGCCAAGGGCCAGTTGAATCATAGGCAATTGTCATTATTGAAGCATGCCCTGGAGCATCCAAATGCTATTTATCGCATACAAGAGCATCAGGCTTCGCATGCAGTTAGTTATCAAACCGCTAGAACAGATTTGTTGAAAATGTCTGATCAATTAAATTTGTTGAGGAGGAGGAAATATGGAGCTTCCTTCGTATTTGTCTCCCCACCAGATCTAAAGGCTAGGCTAATAGAAAATAAGCTCTAACAATCCCCATTTCTTCTACGAAGACCTGACCTAAGCGTCATGTGGCGATGCCACCCATGTACCAAGCTGCCCCTATACAGAACTCGTAGGGCACAATGCCTGCAGGCTTTGCGTCCTACGAGCTTGATTTCCGCCATTCAACTAAAAACCAGGATAGTCCTGCCGCGCCACCCCCGATTCCACCGCAGCCCGCGCCACAGCGGCTGGTACGCGGTCGATCAGACGCAGGTCGAAGGGTTTTGGGATGATGTAATCGGGGCCGAATTCCAGGTGGTCTAGCTTGTAGGCCTCCAGCACATCGCGGGGCACCGGTTCGTGGGCCAGCGCCTGCAAGGCATGCACGGCGGCGATCTGCATGGCCTGGTTGATGCGTGTGGCGCGCACGTCCAGGGCGCCGCGGAAGATGAACGGGAAACCCAGCACGTTGTTGACCTGGTTAGGGTAATCGCTCCGCCCGGTGGCCATGATCAGGTCGCTACGCACCGCGTGAGCCACGGCGGGGCGGATTTCGGGGTCGGGATTGGACAGGGCGAAAACGATGGGGCGGGGCGCCATGACTTCCAGCATCTCGGGCGTTACCAGATCGGGGCCGGATACGCCGATCAGCACATCCGCATCCTGCATGGCGTCGGCCAGGGTGCGCCTGCCGGTGTCGATGGCGAACTCGCGCTTGTAGGTGTTGAGGTCGGTGCGGCCGCTGTGTATCACATCCTGGCGGTCAGTGAGGAAGATATTGTGCTTTTTCGCGCCCAGCGCCACCAGCAGGCGCATCGAGGCGATACCCGCAGCGCCCGCGCCCAGGCATACGATGCGCGCCTCGCCGATGGACTTGCCTTGCAGTTCCAGGGCGTTGAGCAGACCTGCGGCGACGATGATGGCGGTGCCATGCTGGTCGTCGTGGAACACCGGTATGCCAAGGCGCACGAGATCAAACACGCTGACCTCCAGGCGAAGTTCGAAACTATCGAGCAGCAACTCAAGGTGGGGCCTTACTTTGCCGGTGAGCGCTTCTCGATGGTCGACGCGGTATTCGGCCCGATTTTCCGCTACTTCGGCGTATATGATTGCACCCCAAAAGTGCGGGCATGGCGTTCCGCGCTTGCTGCCCGGCCGTCTGTTAAAGACGCGGCTTTCCCTGGCTACCCGGCTCGATTGTTAGCGTTTCTGAAGGCGCAAACATCGGAGTTGTCCGGGATGATTGCTATTGGCGGAGAGGGTGGTGGTTTGCCGAAGTAACTATCGGGGCCTCATAAGCGAGGCAATTGACAGGATAGTCTTCTCGCAAAACGGTGATTTGTGCCGTGTCACGTTTTCTGTTGGTACTCCTGGAAGCTGCCAATCAACTGCCTGAATAACGTGGGCCTGTATTGCTCAAAACTCTCTTCATCCACATACACAAAATCGTACTTTACTTCCAACTGAATCCGGCTGATGTCCTCACACCACTGTCGCAACCGCGCCATTTTCAGCGGCACATCTAGATCCTCCTGGCCTTTGGTCTCAACAACAACGATTTCCTTGTTCGACAGTTTCACCAGAAAGTCTGGGTAGTAATTTGAAATATTACCATCGGCGTTCACATAATCGAGCTTGAAATGCACCGCCAGATAGTTTTTGGCGTAGGAGACAACATCGTCGCAATCATCCAGAAAGCGGGCAAATCGCAACTCAAAATGGCTATCACCAATGATCTTGTTGAAGATGCTTTTCTTCGGGATCAGGTAGCCCTGATCCTTCGCCACAAATGGTCTGGTTTGCCGCAGTTTGATGTAGTCCCGAATCTCGGCATCGCCCTTATCCCGCACGGTAAGTGCGTTGATGCCTTTCTTGAATGCTTCGATCAGCGTCTTGGTGGCAGCCAGCTCTGAAAGATTCCGCAAGGTGTTGGGATCATCCAGCACCACCTGCTGGTCGAACAACTGCTCCTGCACAAATGCCTTGACCTTGCCGTAAAGCACATCGTAACCACTGATCAGACGCAGATCTTTCATGATGGCCTGTGTAAAATAACCGATCACACTGCGATAATCGGCAATGCCCGCCGTATCCAGAAAAGTGCTATGCGTGACCTCGCCGGTGGTAATGTCCTTAAAGACAATCTCCCGCTGCTGCTCTTCGCTGAACTGCTGATAAGTCACCCTGGAACCATCCAGAGTGCGCACCTCAAGATCGGACAGATTCCTGTATTCCCGGTAGACGCGCGGTGTCATCACCGGAATTTCTATGTCCAGCGCATCAAGATCTTTCTTCTCGTTGTCCCTGTCGATCTCAACGATCAGTGGTGTTTTTGGCCCGGTTCCCTCACCCATCGGTTTGCGTTCCAGCACCACACCTTCAGCTTGAATGGACTCGACAAACTCCATGAAGGCGTCGGTACCCACCACGCTGACATACTCCTCCACATCGCCGGGGTACATCTTGCGCAAGCCGCGCCCCAGTGTCTGCTCGGGCAGGATATTGCTCTTTGCCGAATAGGCACGCAGCCCGACGATGGTGGTGACATTGCGCACATCCCAGCCCTCTTTCAACATCAACACGGAAACGATGGCCTTATAGGGGCTCTCCATGCTGTCGATCTCATTGGCCTGTTTGCGCAGCCGCTCCAGCTCTTCTTTATTCTTGCCTGAGGATGCCTCGGAAATCTCACCGTTATTCTTGGTATGAATCACCAGCACGGCGCCTTTCAGATCGGGATAGTTACCTTCGAGATAATCCACCACATCATCACAATTTCGGGTGTCGTCGGTCATCACAAACAGGATGCCCTTCTTGCCCAGCCTCTCATGTTCGGCATACGCCTTGCGCCACTCCACCACGCCGAGGTTGATGTAATCGGCGTATTTCTCGGTGTATTTGGCGCTTTGCCGTTCCGCCAGCTTGGCGCGGCTGGCGGCATCGGGCAACACTGGGTGCTTCACCACGTTCTGCGAAATCGCTTCCACCAACGGGTAGTCGGCAATGGTCTGAACAAAAATTGCGCCGTTGTTGTGCTTGGGGGTCGCTGTTACATCCAGCTGTAAACTCAAAGCATCGCCTTTCTGCTTGAGGCGGTTGTGAATATCTTCTATAGACTTAAACCACGCCAGCTTACTATCGTGAATATGGTGAGCCTCGTCGTTCAACACCATCAGCTCGTCGATGTCACGTACGATCATGCCCAGATCCACCTTGGAATCGGTCGTCGCACCGGTGGGCCGTTTTCCGAGAAAATAATCCATAGTGTTGTCATCATCGGGCGAAGGCGGAATGTCTTCGCCTGAATAGACCCGATGGATGTTGGTCAGAAAGATGTTGCCGACAGGATGAGTAATTCTCACCTCATCCTGTACATGCAACGCCAGCTGGAAATCATCCCGCCAGTTGCGCCCATCCACGCCATTATCCGGCAGCACCGGGTCATCAAAAAAGATACGCAACCCCTGAAAATCCTTGTAAATACGATCCAGCACGATGATGTTGGGCGTAATCACCAGAAAGTTGCGCGCCAGCTCCGACTCCGGCTCATAGAGCTTGTGAAAGTAGCTCCACGCCAGCGCCAGACTCATCACCTTGGTCTTGCCCGCGCCGGTGGCCATCTTTACCACAAAGCGCCGCCAGCTTTCGTCGAACATGCCGGTGGATACCGCACCGGAATGGTCGAAGCGCATCAGGTCATATTTATCTTTTACCCCGACCACGTCATACAGGTAGATGATGGTCTCCAGCGCCTCGCGCTGGGCGAAGTAATACTGAAACTCAACCATTCCGCCATTAAGCTTGGGCAGCAGGTGTGGCGTATTAAACCACCAGTTGAGCAGGCTGCGGCTAGTCTCCGTCGCCTTGGCGTAGCCGCTATCGCGCCACGTCTTCACCTGTTTGCGCAGTTCCGGCACCAGCGGCGGCAGTAGCTTCTCAAAGCTCGATGTGCGCAAGGCCTCATCCGCCGGAAACCAGCGGATGGAGGGATCGAGGATGGCATGGGGGGATGAGGGAAAATCCTTGTGCAGAGCCATCAGCTTGCTCCGGCCAGCTGATTGAATTGCAAACGATGTGGAGAGGAAATCTTCAACATCCGATCAGGACGATCATGAACGTCTGCAGACCGATCAATGCGCGTCCGGCGCTTGGGAATGCTGGTATGACCAATACTGATGAAACGAAACGAGTAATCAGCGAGAAAATCCTGCTGCTTCCAAAAGGACTTACCAATCTCTCGGCAATAAACGATAAAACATTCCGCTCCAGAGAGTTGCTGAATGATTTCCTTCTCAGAAGCTTTTTTTGCCTTCATCTCGATGCAGACGATGCTTTTCTTTTTGCCAGTGTCAGCCACAATGACAAAATCAGCGCGCTTGCATTCACCCTGCAAGCCAGCAAACACCGTGTCGGGAGACTTGAAAGCATCCGCCTTGATAACGATAGTGTTATCCGGCATGCCCGCAATCGTTACCGAGGAGTCAGGATGCTGGGGTTCAGAGAGCACGACTGATTTTTTGCCGTGTTTTTCGAGCAATGGCACCTTGGCTCCATCTTTAATCATCTGGTGAAGAATGGCGAGATCAGGCATGGTCATTCCCCGCCCCAGACAATTTCTTCCTGAATCCGGTTCATTGTTTCAATTGTCGTATCGAAACTGCGAGCCTCAATGCCCAGTTCAGGGTCTATGTCGGCGGGTGTCAGCGTGTGTCGATTGACTTTATTTCTTCCGCCATCCACTTTGATAGATGCTTTTTCGGCAATGTAAACCCTCACTCGTTCAGAAGTTATAAGCTCTTCAGGTTTATACCCCTCTCTCTCGGCAAGCCTTCTCAACGGCGGCTTGTCGTGACTGAGCATAATGAGCGTATTTAACTCTTTGACGATGTAATCACTATGAGTCGTGATAAAAACCTTAATGCCGAGATTAACCAGGCGGGCTAACAGCCGGGCGACCCGCCGCTGGTTTTCAGGGTGAAGGTTCAACTCCGGTTCGTCCACCATAAGCAAGTCACCCGGCTTGGCCATGTGCTTCAGGTAGAAGCCAATATCCAACAGTGAACGCACCGCGCTAGAGCTTTCGTCCATGGTCAGTTTGACGCTTTTACCTTTCGGAATGTAATAAAGCTCATCATTTGTTGTCACTTTGTACTCACCGCCGATGATGTCAGCAAAATCAGCTAATACCTCTGGATGTTGCTGGGCAATAAAGCTGCTCTTCTTAGCTAGAGTTTCAAGCTGCCGAGTAAAATCTACATTAGCTTTTACGGGTAGGGCATAGTCTTGATAGACCTTAAATAGCAAGTCCATGGGGTCGACATTCTTGTCCGTTTTAGTCATTTCCTCTAGCAAACGATTGCGAGCGAAATTCAAATCTTTGCGAAAAATAGCCGCACCGGTTCTTTCTGCGCTGGCGATGAAAGGATTGGGAAAGAGGTGGCCGAAAAGAATGTCCTTCAGCGAATCACTAATAACTCTTGTAATGACATCCAGTGGTATTCTGACCTGCTCTCTATCAACCAGCAAAGTGATCACCAGATCACTGCTGGCCTCCGCTTTGGTGATGGAGAACAGCTCGGTATTAGCCGCCCCCATGCGACGCCCATATCCCCCAGAAGAGGGAATGTCCTGGGCATCAACAGTCACGACAAACTGGCTCTCCTTAAACCGATCCGCAGGCGCAGCAAAAATTACTGGCAACTGCTTCGTGTACGCAGCACATCCAGAGGCGAGAATATCCGAAGCCTTATCGCTGTATTCAGCCACATCCATATGAACAACACCTTCTGCAAGAAGCTGATTAATCTTTTGCTCCGGTATCTGAATGGAGAAGTTCTCACGCCAGACAGACAAAAAACCAAACAGCGCATAAGTGGCATAGGTCTTACCTGTATTATTGCCGCCACATAAAATGGTCATATCACCAAGAGAGAACTCGGCTTGTTGCAATGCACCAAGATTTTTAATTTGTATTTTCATTCCTCCGTCCCCTCTTTTTCCCAAGCCGCAGAATTGTCTCTGCGCATTATCTTAAAGTATTGCTTAGCGGTTTCTATCACTCGTTTTAATAAAGTCAAATCATCGGCCAGCATATCTTGTACTTTGAGCGATGAGCGTATTTTTTCTTCACTGAACACGCTGTACAACTGACCAATTGCCGTATCCAAAAATGTCGTGGTTAAGGTGGTGACATTGCGGAAGGACAGCGTAACGCTTCGACCTGCTTGCAAGGCCACGACCAAACGATCATAGATTCTCTGGCCATCGAAAGAAGCGACGCACAGCGGATTACTGGTGACTTCAAACACGGAAATCGCCAAATCCTTTCTCACACCCGCACCTCCACAATCGTCATCGTGTCGTTGCCGAAAATATCCACCACCTTCACCGCGATCTTGCGCCGCCCCGGCATCACTTCCTGCGCCACGCTTATCAGCTCCAGCGAGCGGTCTTTTTTGGTGCGGAAGGATTGCCATTCATTTTCGAAAACGTAATCCCCGCTCCAGACTTCCTCGTACTCATCGAATTGAATTTGTGGCGGCTCAAGTCCTTCCAGCACGCCTTGCCCAGAGGGGATTTTCTTGACGCGGATTATCTCGCGTTTGTTTTCGAAGTCGAAATCCACCGACCAGTAGTCGATCCAGTCCGTCCAGTGTTTGGTGAGTTGCTCGCGGGTGACGATGCCGTCCTTGTCCTTGCTTACCTTCACGATCTGGCCTTTGTCTACCACGATCTTGCTGGCCTTGTCCTTGAGCGACGCTTCGGCTGCGGAAATTGAATCCTGCGAATAGAACACCGAAAAATCCGTCAACTCCACCGCTACGCTGTTTTTCTTGATAATCGGCTTCACCTCGATGAACGAAACATCATGGAATACCACCTGATTCTTTTCCACCGCGCGTTTGTCGAACACGTCGGCGGGGATGGATTTGGGCGCGATGTCGATGCCTTTGGATTTCGCCTCGTCCAACACATTGGGGAACAGGCCCATCTCGAACTCGAAGCCGAGCATGTCCACCTTGGTGATATGCTTTTTGCGGCACTCCAGAATCACCTCCTCCACGAACAGCCGCGTGATGGGCATATTCACCGGCCCCACCGTTACCAGCCGCCCGGCCTTCTTGCCGTGGAAAGTGGCAAAGCCCGTCGTCCGTTCGGCGCGGTAGGCGCGCAGGATGAGGTCGAGAAAGGCGGCTTCCTTCTCCTCCAGTTGCTGCTGTTTTTCCACTTCGCGCAGGTTGGGGTTTACGCCGATGTAATGTTGGCGCTCGTACCTGCCCAGGTTGAGAATTTCAAAGGCGCGGTAGGGCTTGTCTTCGGCCTTCAGGTGCCGCTGCACCCCGATCAGGCGCTTGCGCGTGGTGTGGATGGCGAATTTGCCCAAGTCGCTGGTGATCCACTTGCGCCCCAGCTTTTCCGCCACGGCGGCGGTGGTGCCGGAGCCGCAAAAGAAATCGGCGATCAGGTCGCCTTCGTTGCTGGATGCTTTGATGATGCGTTCAATGAGGGCTTCGGGTTTTTGGGTGGGGTAGTTTAGTCTATCCGATGCTTGGCTATTGACTGGAGATATATCAGTCCACAAGTCACCAACAATCCTTCCATCACTCTCATCAAGGTATCTTATATATTCTGCGACACCATTTTTCGTGTAACTCAATCGGCCTTCTTTTTCGTGCCTGCCCATTGTTTCAGGTGGACATCTCCACGTTCTTTTTACTCCATTCCATTCATAATCATAGCCACCCCCACTAAGCCCTGTAGCAGTCAAGTTATCTTTTCTGTATAGCCTTCCATCCGTGTTTTTATGCCGATATTTAGAGTCCACATATTTGTCATCAAGTGGTTCGTACTGGCGAGAAAACCTGGTTCGCTCCGATTTCGCATAAAACAAAATTGAATCGTGGATATATGGAAAGAATTTAGAGTCGCTATGTGCCGACGTTCTTTTCCATGCAATATGGCCGCGAAAATAAGAAGAGCCAAAAACTTCGTCGGCAACGAGTCTAATATGACTATTCACCCGCCAATCGCAATGCACATAAATACTCCCATCCTCCGCCAGCAAGTCCCGCATCAGCACCAGCCGCTCGTAGATCATAGCGATGAAGGAATCCGCGCCCTTGCCCCAGGTGTCGCGGTAGGCGAGTTCTTCCAGCACGTTGGGTCTTTTGGTGAAGGTGTCGCCGCCGATCTCGATGTCCATCGAAAAATCCGCACCCACGTCAAAGGGCGGGTCGATGTAGATCAGCTTGATGCCGCCCTGTTTTTCGATCTCTTCGCGCAGCGGGCCGTTTTTGAGGGACGAGAGAATCAGCTTGTTGTCGCCCCAGATGAGTTTATTGGTCCAGCCCTTGAGCTGGCGGCCACGGGCATCCATGTCAAACAGCCCGAACTGTAACGAGGTATTCTTCTCTGCGCGCGGCTCGTCTACCTGCTCGATCACCTGAAACGGCAGCACCACATTGCATACCTCGCCGGTTTTGCCGTTCCACACCAGCTCGACTTCGCGCTTGTCGTCAAACAGCAGAAAGCGGTATTTGTCCGGCAGCGGTTTACCCGCTTCCAGATGGCGGATGATCTCCTGTTGTTCTTGTTCGGTCAGTTTTGCCATGGAGGTCCTGTCAATCATGTACTGGCTGTTTTTTGGCAGCCTGCGTGTCGGATAGAAACCAGGGTAATCCCGTCGAGCCACCCCGCGATTCCACTGCGGCGCACGACATAGCAGGATTAGGCGACGCGCTTCAGAACCTTGCGCTGAAAATCATCTTGCGCGTCAAGAGATGCCACCATTTCCCCGCCAACATTAGATAATCGGGCCAAATCTCCCCGAGGAATCACGCTCTGGTCAGCGAAGATCAGCAGGCAATCAAACTCGGCTTTTTCTCGCAACAGATGCTCCAGAATGATCGTAGCCAAGCGCGCCTTATCCCTGCCGGGAATACCGAAAACAAACAGCGGGGCATACTTTCCGTCAATACGGAAATCGATGGGATAATCTCGCGCATTGGGCATTGCCTCGTACACGTAATTTTCCGTGACTTTTTCGGTCGGCACGATATGCTGGAGGGATTCCCGGAGATCATCATAAAATGTAGATTCTGTTCTTAATCGGTTCAGGAAGGTGAGATCATGAATTTTAGTTACCGCCTGACCGAATCTGAAAAGAGCAGCCCCGATGTTTTCCATTGGCGTATCCGTGTAAAAGGCGCCATTTTCCTCTCTTAAATCCATTTCGTTGAGAATTTGTTCAAAAATCTTGCCTCGCGTGCCCTCACGGAACTTGTCTATATCGTTCTCATAGCTAAGGTGCATCATGGTATGACCATAATCGCTAATACGAAAACCACCGCTCGGCAATTGTCTGAGGTAAATCGAATAGGTATCGCCATCACTGAACGAGAAGGGGGTTTCAACAAAAATCAGATTCTCCCCCTTCTCGTAAAGACGTACCTCGGCACAGAGTGCATTACAAAGTAACTGTTTAAGCTCTTCGGTGGGAATGGTCATTTGAATAGGTCCGGGTGGTCAGGTTCTGTCACAATCCCTTTGATTGCGCAATCGCCAACAAGACAAGCCAGTGCGCCTTTAACGCTGTTATAACGTAGTGATGCATCCTCCGCATATCCTTCGATCTTTTTTCCGGCGCGGATGTAGCGCTCTGTAGCTTTATGGATGTGGCATACAAATCCAAGCCTTTGTTTCTCAACATGGTTGGGATGAGAATGGCTGCTGCCGTTATATCGTGCCAGCGTTATGGTTTCGCCGCTCGGTGCAAGCCAACGCAATCCACAAGAGAAATCATCATCCAGATTGCGGTTTTGTCGTACATATAGAACAAAATGATGGGTGCTATCCATGCTTTCAACGGTGTAGTTTCGTTCGTTATGCCCCGGCTTTTCGCGCCACTTGCTATTAGGGTTAGTAACCCGTTTCGGCGTGGATAGCAGCTCCCCGATTTTTTCGTCAGTTAAACTCTCGGCACTCATTGGTCCACTCTCGTCATCTTCAAGCCGGCGCAAACATTCCATCGCGCGCGCCCCCGAATAGTCCCCTAACGTGACCGCTACCGATAGTATTCAGGATAGTCCTGCCGCGCCACCCCCGACTCCACCGCCGCCCGCGCCACGGCCGCAGGTACGCGGTCGATCAACCGCAGGTCGAAGGGTTTTGGGATGATGTAATCGGGGCCGAATTCCAGGTGGTCCAGCTTGTAGGCCTCCAGCACATCGCGGGGTACCGGTTCGTGGGCCAGCGCCTGCAAGGCATGCACGGCGGCGATCTGCATGGCCTGGTTGATGCGTGTGGCGCGCACGTCCAGAGCGCCGCGGAAGATGAAGGGGAAGCCCAGCACGTTGTTGACCTGATTGGGATAGTCGCTGCGCCCGGTGGCCATGATCAGGTCGCTGCGCACTGCGTGGGCCACGGCGGGGCGGATTTCGGGGTCGGGATTGGAGAGGGCGAAAACGATGGGGCGAGGCGCCATGACTTCCAGCATCTCGGGCGTCACCAGATCGGGGCCGGATACGCCGATCAGCACATCCGCATCCTGCATGGCGTCGGCCAGGGTGCGCCTGCCGGTGTCGATGGCGAACTCGCGCTTGTAGGTGTTGAGGTCGGTGCGGCCGCTGTGTATCACACCCTGGCGGTCAGTGAGGAAGATATTGTGCTTTTTCGCGCCCAGCGCCACCAGCAGGCGCATCGAGGCGATACCTGCGGCGCCCGCGCCCAGACATACGATGCGTGCCTCGCCGATGGACTTGCCTTGCAGTTCCAGGGCGTTGAGCAGACCTGCGGCGACGATGATGGCGGTGCCATGCTGGTCGTCGTGAAATACCGGAATATCGAGGCGCTCGATGAGTGCCTCTTCCACTTCGAAGCAGTGCGGTGCGGCGATGTCTTCCAGATTGATGCCGCCGAAGGTTGGCGAGATGTGCGCCACGGTGTCGATGAAGGCCTGTGTAGAGCCGGCGGTGACTTCAATATCAAACACGTCGATATTGGCGAATTTCTTGAACAGCACCGCCTTGCCTTCCATCACGGGTTTGCCCGCCAGCGCCCCGACATCGCCCAGACCCAGCACCGCCGTGCCGTCGGTAATCACCGCCACCAGGTTGCCTTTCGCCGTATAGCGGTAGGCGGCCTCGGGGTCTTTGGCGATCTCGCGTACCGGCTCGGCCACGCCGGGCGTATAGGCCAGAGCCAGCTCGCGCTGGGTGTCGCAGGGTTTGGTAATGGCGATACCGAGCTTTCCCGGCGTGGGGTGCTCGTGATAGTCGAGGGCAGCTTGTCTGATGTCTTGGGTCATGGTTAAGGTCCGGGTTGAATCAGGTTTTAGTGTGTGCGCCAGAAGGCATAAACCGCCGCTACGCTGTCCGGCAACATATCGCAAAGGTCCGTCATCTCCTCGGGGCTGATGGGTTCGATAGGATCTTCCTCACTGGAAAAGTCGGGTGGCTCGCCCGCCAGTGCGATGATGGGAAACAGCATATTGCCGAGGTCGCCCTCAAGGTGTTCCATCCATTGCTCTCCGCGCAGGCTCATGCCCATCATGAAGCCACGGCACCAGCCCTCGGCGACGAAGTCTGCGTCTTCAATGTCCTCGCTCTGCGGCAGCAGCGGTTGATATTCTTTCCCGGCCTGGAGGGTGGAGGCGATGTTGTTGTGCATGCGCAACAACAAGCCCATGATTTCTTCTGCCTGCCGCGCATCGGCGAAATCAGGATCACCCGCGAAAACTAGTGGCATCCATTCGCTGGGTACGATCGCCTCCGGCCCACAGATCATGGCAGTCATCAGGCCGTGGATTTCGTCCGGATAGAGGCTTTCCTCGCCGCTGGCGTCCGAAGAGAGGAAGTCGTCGAGGCGCGTGAGATCCTCGTCCGTAAGCGGTGCGTTCACATTCATGTTTTGGTCCTCTTTGCCTGTTGGATGCCGCGGTACACAGTGCCCTGCCGATAGCCTGCGCGGGATATAACCCGAATGTTTCATAAATTCGCGCGCCCTCGCTGGTCTTTTGATCACTATGGGAATTTTGTTCAGTCGGCCGTATGAATCACTACGGCGCTCCTTCACAAAATCCCCCTATCAATCAAAATCCGGCGCGATCATCACGCGAATTTATGAAACATTCGGGTTAAAGACGTGCCTCTTGTTTTTCAGGATACAAGCTTACATCAAAAAGCCTGTCTACCCCAATGGGCTTTCTCTCTGCGTTAGCGCTTTTTTCGGGTTAAGAAGCCCGCTTCATTAGCGTGTGATACGTTGCCAGACGACGCGGGGAAATTTTTCCTGCGGCTACCGCCTGAAGTACGCTACAGCCGGGCTCATGGAGATGTTTGCAATCGTTGAATTTACATTGGCCAAGAAACGGGCGAAACTCAATGAAGGCATGGTCGAGCTGCGTGGCGTCGACATGGTGCAGGCCGAACTCCTGCAAGCCGGGTGAGTCGATCAAATGGCTGGTTGCGTCTAGGTGGTAAAGCTCGGCGTGGGTAGTGGTGTGGCGTCCGGAGTCCAGCGTTGCCGAGAGATCTCCAGTACGCGCCCGCGTATCAGGCAGCAGTGCATTGATAATGCTGGATTTACCCATGCCAGACTGTCCCACCAATACGCTGGTATGACCGGCGAGGACGGGGCGCAATGGGGCTACGTCTTGTTTTGCGCACAAGGTCAACAGTGGATAGCCCAGGTCACGATAGAGTTGCAGAATGCTCAAGGCATGTTGCGTTTCATCAACCATATCGCTTTTATTGAGCACGATGAGCGCTTTGATGCCTGCCACTTCGGCGGCCACCAGATAACGGTTGAGCAATTCCTCGTGAAAGCTCGGCACCGCCGCGACCACGATGATGATTTGTGTGACATTGGCGGTAATGATTTTTTCGCGGAAGGCATCGGAGCGATACAGTAGCGAGGTGCGTGGCTCAACGGACTCAATGACGCCATGATTCGATTCGGTGATCTTGATCTGCACGCGATCACCGCATGCCACGCCAGTTTTTTTGCCGCGCGTAACGCACCCGATGATTCTGCCATCCGCCAATTCTACAATAAGTTGTCGACCAAAACTGGCGGTGACTTGGCCTGGCAATAGCGAGGTCAGGGCGTTAATGAGAAGGTGTCCTGAACATAGGATTGACGCTGCAATTTGCCATATTTGTAGAGGTGCTCATAAGTATCGCCATTGTAGAGGTAACGGTGGGCAGCGTCATCTATCGGGTTACCTATGGCATAATTAGCGGCATTCAACTCCAAGCGGAATTCCCCTCGTGAACCAGATTACCCTCACCCGCCCCGATGACTGGCATTTGCACCTGCGCGATGGCGCGGCGTTGTCCACCACCGTCGCGCATACGGCACGCTGCTTTGCTCGCGCCATCGTCATGCCCAATCTCAAACCGCCGGTTACTACGACAGAGGCGGCGCTGGCCTACCGGGCGCGCATTCTCGCAGCAGTGCCGGAGGGAGTGAGCTTTGATCCGCTGATGACCTTGTACCTCACCGACAATACTCCACCGCAGGAGATCGCGCGCGCCAGGAACAGCGGCCATGTGGCGGCGGTGAAGCTCTATCCGGCGGGTGCGACGACGCATTCCGACGCGGGCGTGACAAAGCTGGAAAAGACCTATCCCGCGCTGGAGGCGATGCAGGAGCATGGATTGCCGTTGCTGATTCATGGCGAGGTTACCGATAGTGATATCGACATCTTTGACCGCGAACGGGTGTTCATTGAGCGCCATTTGATCCCGCTTGCCGCGCGTTTCCCCAGTCTGCGTATCGTGCTGGAACACATCACCACCAAAGAGGCCGCCGATTACGTGGCGGGGGCAGCAGATAATATCGCCGCCACCATCACCGCCCATCATTTGCTGCTCAATCGCAACGCCATGCTGGCGGGCGGCATCCGCCCCCATTACTACTGCCTGCCGGTACTCAAGCGCGAGACGCATCGTCAGGCATTAGTGGCGGCGGCGACAGGCGGCAACCCGAAGTTTTTCCTCGGCACCGACAGCGCGCCGCACGCCAGACACACCAAGGAAGCTGCTTGCGGCTGTGCGGGTATTTACACCGCCCATGCCGCGATTGAGCTGTATGCCGAGGCCTTTGAACAAGCAGGCGCCCTGGACAAGCTGGAGGCCTTTGCCAGTTTTCACGGCGCGGATTTTTACCGTCTGCCGCGCAATAGCGGGAGCATCACCCTGCGGCAGCGCGCGTGGCGCGTGCCGGAGTCATTCGGATTGGGCGAGGATACGCTGATACCCTTGCGTGCCGGTGAAACCGTCGCCTGGGCTGTTACCGATGAATAATCCCGTGAGCACCCCGGCCAAGTCTCCCATGGCCTCCCGCTTCCGTGGCTTTTTGCCGGTGGTGGTGGATGTGGAGACGGCGGGTTTCAACGCGCAGACCGATGCGCTGCTGGAGATCGCTGCGGTCACGCTGCGCATAGATGAGGAGGGTGTTATATGCCCGCACGAGACGCACGCCTGCCACGTGGAGCCGTTTGCGGGCGCGAACCTGGAGCCCTCGGCGCTGGCCTTCAACGGCATCGACCCCTATCACCCGTTCCGGTTCGCCAAGCCCGAGGCCGAGGCGCTGCACGTCATCTTTAATGCCGTGCGCAAAGCGATTAAAGACAGCGGCTGCAGCCGCGCCATCCTGGTAGGGCATAATCCCTTCTTTGATCTCGGCTTCCTCAATGCCACTGTGGCGCGTGCCAAGATCAAGCGCAATCCCTTTCACCCTTTCAGCACGTTTGATACCGCCACCCTGGGCGGCCTGGCCTACGGCCAAACCGTGCTGGCGCGCGCGGTGCACGAGGCAGGGCTGGCGTGGGACAGTCGCGAGGCACATTCGGCCATTTACGACGCCCAAAAAACTGCCGAGCTATTCTGCGCAGTGGTCAACCGCTGGGCGATGCTGCAACGATCCGACGCTTTGAAAATGATAGACGCGGGCTGAAAACACGCGTACTCTTTAGGGTTTTAAGCGCGTTGGTGTTTTGCGGAATTTTTGCTAAAGGCGGCTGGCCCGCCAGCACACAAACCCCATGATAAGCAGAAATGACCTGGTGATAGTTGTGGTTGACGACATGCCTCTTGCGTGCGAGGCGGCTTGTCTGCTGCTTGAAAATATCGGCTATCTGGATGTGCGCGGCGCACATAGTGCCAGTCACGCCTTGGCATTGCTTGCAGAACGCCCAGCGGATGTGGTACTCACCGACTGGAATATGCCAGAGATGGATGGGCTGGAACTTACGCGTCAGATCCGCCAGATGGACGAGGACATCAACCATTACACCTCGATAATCATGGTTACGGCCAACGAAAACCTGGAAAGTATGTTGTTGGCCTTTCAGCACGGCATCGACGACTACATGACCAAGCCCCTGCGCCAGCAAGAATTGGCCGCCCGCCTTCATGCCGCAGGGCGCATCGCCAGCCTGCAGAACCGACTCATCGAAACCACTCAAACCCTGAATGTCCACAACAAGGAATTGCGGGAGCTGGCGACGACTGATCCACTTACCGGCCTTGGTAACCGCCGCTACCTGCAAACCCATCTGGATGCCATTCTCGCGGAAACCATGGCGCGTGGCGGTGCCGCCTGCCTTGCCCTGATTGACCTCGATCATTTTAAGGTGATCAATGATACTCATGGGCATGGCGTGGGAGATGAGGTTTTGGTGGCGTTTGCCAAGCGCCTGCATCGCGCGGCACGACCGACCGATACCGTCGCACGGATGGGGGGGGAGGAGTTTGCCGTGATTATGCACTACCCGAAGATGAGCCGGGCTAATACCGAAGCATTTGAACGTATTCTGCATGATATAAGCCAGTATCCCATCAAAACCACAGCGGGCGATATTTTTCTGACCGCCTCGGTTGGGGTAGGTTGCTACGTTGGTGGCGAGGCATTGCCGGCGCCGGATGAGTTGATAAACTGTGCCGATATCAAGCTGTATCAGGCCAAGGCGCAGGGGCGGAATCGAGTGGTGTTCTGACGAGTAGCCCCTCTGATTATCTCCAGTCTCACCACATTTTTTTGAATTGTTGCCATGAAAAAATCCAATTTTTTTGCCACTGCCCCCAAGGGCATGGAGCCGCTGCTGGCCGATGAGTTGCGTGCGCTGGGGGTCTCCAGCGTGGCTGAAACCCGTGCCGGGGTGGCGTTTGAAGCAACACTGGAGCTGGCCTACCGGGTATGCCTGTGGTCGCGCATTGCCAATCGGGTATTGCTGCCACTGGCGACCTTTGCCGCGCCCACGCCCGAGACGCTCTATGCAGGTGTGCGTTCAATCCGCTGGGACGAACATTTGTCCGAGGAGGGTACGCTGGCGGTGGATTTCAGCGCATTACAATCACAGATTACGCACACCCATTTTGGCGCGCTCAAGGTGAAAGATGCCATCGTCGACCAGTTCCGCGAGGCGAAGGGGATACGCCCGTCAGTGGCGCGGGAGCAGCCCGATGTGCGCATCAACGTCTATCTGCGCCGCGACGAGGCCACGGTCAGCTTGGACCTGGCGGGCGAAAGCCTGCATCGGCGCGGCTACCGCCAGGAGGGTGTGGAGGCGCCGCTCAAGGAGAATCTCGCTGCGGCGATTCTGCTGCGTGCCGGCTGGCCGGAAATCGCCCGTGCGGGCGGTGCGCTGCTTGATCCGATGTGCGGCTCCGGCACGCTCCCTATCGAGGCCGCCATGATCGCCGCCGATATCGCCCCCGGTTTACTGCGGCCGTATTACGGTTTTCTGCGCTGGAAGGGTCATGATGCCGTGGTCTGGGCCAACCTGATTGCAGAAGCGCAGGCGCGCCGCGCGCAGGGGATAAAGCACCTGCCACCGATCTCCGGCTATGATGCCGATCCGGGCGCGGTGCGGATTGCGCTGGTCAATGTGGAACATGCGGGCTTGCAAGGCCGGGTGCATATCGAACGGCGCGAACTCGCCAACATGGATGCCCCACGTTCACATCAGCCTGGCCTGGTGGTCGTCAACCCGCCTTACGGCGAGCGCTTGGGGCAGGTAGACGAGCTGCGGCATCTGTACAAGGCATTGGGCGACAAGCTCAAGGCGCACTTCGAGGGCTGGAAAGCCGTGGTGCTTACCGGCAATCCCGAGCTGGGCAAACACATGGGGTTGCGGGCGCGGCGCATCCACACCCTCTATAATGGCGCCATCGAATGCAAGCTACTGAGCTTTGATGTCATTCCCGAATGGTATATGGGTTACCATGCCAGGAGCGTCGAAGCTGCCGCCGGATCGTCTGTTGCTTCTTCCCCTGAGCCACTCAATACAGGCGCGGAAATGTTCGCCAACCGCCTGCGCAAGAACCTGAAAAATATCGGGCGCTGGGCGCAACGCGAGGGCGTGCATTGCTACCGCCTGTACGATGCCGATTTGCCTGAATATGCGCTGGCGGTGGATATCTACGAGCAATGGGTGCATGTGCAGGAATACGAAGCCCCCAAAACGGTGGACCCGGCGAAGGCCGCATCACGCCTAAGTGTAGCCCTGGCGGTCATGCCGGACGTGCTGGGCGTCCCCGCCGCAAACATCTTTCTCAAGGTGCGCCGTCAGCAGAAAGGCAAGTCGCAATATGTGAAACAGGATGCAGCGGGAAACTTTTATGAGGTGCATGAGGGTAACTGTAAATTCCTGGTGAACTTCACGGACTACCTCGACACCGGCCTGTTCCTCGATCACCGCCCGACCCGCACCCTGATTCACTCGCTGGCGAAGGGCAAGCGCTTCCTCAACCTGTTCGGCTACACCGGCGCGGCGACGGTGCATGCCGCCGTGGGCGGCGCCACCGCCACGGCCACGGTTGACATGTCCAACACCTATCTTGCCTGGGCGCGGCGCAACCTTGCGCTCAACGGCTTTAGTGATCACAGGCACGAATTCATCCAGGCGGACTGCTTGGAATGGATGGAAAACGAGAAGCAGCGCTACGGCCTCATCTTCCTCGACCCGCCGACCTTTTCAAACTCCAAGCGCATGGACAACACGCTGGATGTGCAGCGGGATCATGTGATGTTGATCAAGACCGCCGTCAGGCTGCTCGAGCGCGGTGGCGTGCTGCTGTTTTCCAACAATAATCAGCGCTTCAAAATGGATCGTGAGGCGCTCCCCGGCCTGCAGATCGAAGACATCTCGCGCGCCACCCTACCCAAGGATTTTGAGCGCAACCCGCGCATTCATAACTGCTGGAAGATTACGCAGCAGAACTGACGGATTGTGCAAACGGGGATACAATAGCAATATTACCGGGACATCCTCGTGAATCAGGATGGTCTCAAGTGGCTCACGCTGTACGGTTTTTATCCAGGATAATTAATGCAATCTGAAGAATTGAAGCAGTTCGCGGTTGCCGCGCTCGAAGATATGAAGGCGGTTGATATCAAGGTGTTCAATGTACGCGGCATCACCGGCATCACGGACTTTATGGTGATTGCCAGCGGCACGTCCAGCCGGCATGTCAAATCGGTGGCCGATCATGTGAGCATGGAGGCCAAAAAAGCAGGGGTGCGGCCGCTAGGCGTGGAAGGCGAGCGTGAAGGCGAATGGGTGCTGGTTGACTTGGCGGATGTGGTGGTGCATGTCATGCTGCCGCAGGCGCGCGACTATTATCAGCTGGAGAAGCTGTGGGATGTTGGGGCGCGCAAGCAGGATTCCTTGGTTGGCGGCTGAGACAGCAAGGACCGCTGGCAGATGAGCCACACCTGCCCGCAGTTCTTGGCGGGCTTATCCCTAGCTTTTCGCGTCCTTGAGCAGCTGGTCGTTAGGGGATATGTGCAGCTCGACACGGCGGTTTTGCGCGCGGCCATCCGCAGTATCATTGGAGGCTATCGGATTGTCCGGGCCGAACCCCATCACTGTCATGCGGCTGGCTTTTACACCCTGATCTATAAGATAGGCGCGCACGGCATTGGCCCGGCGCTCTGAAAGCTGCTGGTTATGGCTCATGGTGCCGACATTATCGGTATAACCCGCCACCGTAATTTCGGTTTTCTCGTATTTTTTCAAAATGTCAGCCATTTTTTGCAGGCTGGCTTTCGATTCGGGCTTAAGGGCCGACTGGTTAAAGTCGAAAAGAATCTTGTCCTTCATGGTGGCCACGATACCGTCATCGACACGCTTTACTTCGGCAACCTGCTCCAGCTCCTGTGCCTGCTTATCCATATAATTGCCGATAATGCCGCCGGTCGCCGCGCCGACCACGCCGCCGATCAGCGCGCCTTTGCCGGCGTTGGCTTTCTTGCTGCCGATCAGGCCGCCGACGATAGCGCCACCCAATCCGCCGATCAGCGCGCCTTTTTGGGTGCGGGACATCGGTTCAGGGCTGGATGAGGTTTGCGAGCCTGGTGTGGTCGCGCATCCGACCTGTCCAAGGGCAAGTCCGGCGATGATGGTCAAGGCAATGCCCGTTTTCCAGCGGATGGTCATGAGATGCATCTCCATTCCAAGTAATAAAGTTAAGAGGGTATGTTTAATACGTGGAGTATATTATATCACGCAAGGTTGTTAGAGCAGCGCGCCCCGAATTTCATGATGTAAAAGTCGTCTTCTGGATAGTTTGAATGCGGATTTACTTGATCGCGGTAGGCGACCGTATGCCGGGATGGGTGCAGGAGGGGTATCAGGAATACGCCAAGCGCCTGCCGCCGGAGTGCGGATTGCATCTGATTGAAATCGTCCCCGGTCGGCGTGGCAAGGGTGTTGATGTGGAACGGACCGTGCATGACGAGGGTGAGCGTATGCTGGCAGCGATACCCCGCGGTTGCCGGGTGTTTGCGCTCGATGTGCCGGGACGCCAGTGGAGCACGGAGGATCTGTCGCAGAAGTTGGCGGGCTGGCTGCAGGGCGGTTGCGATGTTGCGCTGTTGGTGGGTGGCCCCGAAGGCCTGTCAGCCGCGTGCCGGCAGCGTGCCGAGGGATTATGGTCGTTATCACTGCTGACATTGCCGCATCCCGTGGTGCGCATCGTGGTTGCCGAGCAGTTATATCGGGCGTGGAGTATTTTAAAAAACCATCCGTATCACCGGAAATGATTCTTGATTTTTTGAAGCCAATTTAATGGCGACACGTCAAAAATGTGACGCATTGAGGTGTAATTGCAACGATGTGGAAATGGCTGACAAATAAAATCGGTTATTTGGTGCGCGCCGCAGCATTGTTGTTGTGCGTCTTGTCCGGCGTGGTAGATGCGGAGGAAGCTCAGCCATGGATAATGGTGGATAGCCGCCAGCAAACGCTGACCGTCTTCGCGGGACAGGATAAAGTCCTGAAGCATTTCCCTTATGTGGCGCTGGGGCGGGGTGGCGTGGCCGGTGATCGTCACCGGGGTGATCGCACAACCCCTCTCGGCACATTTCATGTGGCATGGATTAATCCGAACAGCCGCTTTGGTATCTTTTTCGGTCTTGACTTCCCTTCGGTGGAAAACGCGGATCGAGCCTATCGCGATAATCTTATTGATAGTGATACTTACCGCACTATTCTCGACGCTGTTATTGAGCGCCGTATTCCTCCGCAGGATACGCCGCTGGGCGGGCAGATTGGTATTCATGGCCTGGGCGGCAGGGATCCGCGCCTGCATCGTGGCTTCAATTGGACCGATGGCTGTATTGCTTTGACCGACGCTCAGATCAGGTCGCTTGCGCGTTTAGTGCGGATCGGCACCAAGGTATTAATCATCTAACCACCGCCATCTGAAAAATTCAGTTCCGCCTGATCTTCACCTCCCTCAAGCCGACAGATTTCTAGCGGCGTCGCCAAAGCCCGACGCGGTTTTTGCACGTCACGTCTGGCAAAATCCAGGCGAGTAGATTACCCTGAAAAAGGTCTTCTAGAGGGCCATTCAACAAGCGTTTTTGTATAATAAATGTAAGGAGACATATATGAATAAATTATTGAAGTTATCTCCCATCGTGCTGTCTCTTGGGTTGGTTGCCTGCGCAACGAGTGGTGACCTGGACAAGATCCGCGCTACGGCGGAGCAGGCACAGGAGAGCGCAAGCGCCGCCCAGGCCAAAGCGGATCAGGCGTTAAGCAAAACGGCTACGGCGCAATCCACCGCAGACCAGGCGCTAAGCAAAGCGACCAGCGCCGCTTCGACCGCAGATCAGGCCATGAGCAAGGCTAATGCTGCTCAATCAACCGCAGATCAGGCAATGAGCAAGGCCGATGAAGCCAACCGGAAAGCCGATCAAACCAACGAAAAACTTGATCGGATGTTTAGAAAGTCGATGGAAAAATAAGCGGCGATTTATAAGCTGCGAGAGAAGCCCCGCATGCTTTGCGCTACGGGGCTTTCAACTGTAAATCCAAGGGCAGATTCTCTGCAACCTGAAAAAATTCTTGATGGGTCCCGCATCAGTTAATCTGACGCTTCATCTCCGGTGGCTTGATAAAAGTTTCGATCCCCAGGCGGGTCTGTATGAGCTTTTGGTGGGATTGCGCCTCGGTTTTGTTGGCAAAAGGGCCGGCCAGGACGCGATGTCCTCCCGGCACGGCAACATGCAGGGCCGGAATGGGTGGCCCCAAATGGCGTAGCATGGCGCTCAAGCGGTGCGCCTTGTCCATATTTTTGAAGTTGCCGGCCTGCACATACCAGCGCTTGGTATCGTATGCCGCTTGTTCAGATGGGGGCGAGGGCGCATCATTATTTTCTGCATTGGCGCTACGTGCGGGCGCTACGGTGGCGGGTGCGGGTGTTTCCTGAAACTCGTTGACCAGGGGGAGGTCCGTGATGATATCTTCCAGCGCCGGACTGTTGGCCGATATGGGTAGCGGGTACCCCCCCCCGCGCCGGGTGATGCGGATGACGTTGCGCCAGTTAATGTCGCGGCGCTTTTCGCCCGATGCGCCAATAATGACGTTGACCACAGGTGTCAGATTGCCGTCCAGCGCTTTGGCGTCTTCCTCCAGCGGCTTATGCGTTTCCAGATACAATGTGCCATCCCGCCAGCCGGCGAGGTACGGTTGATTCGAAATCTGGACGGACACGCCGACGGGGATTTGGTTGAACAGTCTGGCGATATCCTCTGGGTAAAGGTGTATGCAGCCGTGGCTGACGCGCATGCCGATGCCGGAAGGTTTGTTGGTGCCGTGGATGAGGTAGCCGGGCAGGCCAAGCCGGAAGGCGAATTGCCCCAGCGGATTGTCGGGACCGGGCGGTACCACCGACGGCAACGGTTCACCCTTCTTGGCGTGCTCTTCCTGGATGGAAACCGGAACATTCCAGGCGGGATCCTTCTGCTTGGCGATCACCTTGGTGGCGCCCACCGGGGTAGACCAGCCCTCTTTGCCGATGCCAATGGGGTGTGTGATGACCACAGCGGATTCGCCCGGCTTGGGCGCGGGATAATAAAACATCCGCATCGTGGCGATGTTCAGGACAATACCTTGCCGTGGCACGTTGGGAAGGATGAATTGGGTGGGTAGCAACACTGGCGTCCCCGCGCCGGGCAGCCAGGGGTCCACGGTGGGATTGGCGTCGGTGATTTCGTTATAGCCCAGATTGTAGCGCCGCGCGATGTCCAGCAGGGTGTCTTCCTGGCGGGCCATTACCACACGCAGGTCGCCGACAACATCGGTGCCGGGCGGGGGCAAGGGAAACGTATCCGCGAGCGTGGGCAAACTGAGGAATGTCAGCATGCCTGCAAGAAAATACTTGGGCAGAGACGCGTTTGCTTGAAATGTCATCATGATGAATTAACAGCCTCCTTGCGCGAGTGATGGTGAGCATGGCGAACAGGGCATCCGTGCCCGTGCTGCATGGCCAAGAATGGGCGCTGGCTCTATATTGCAACAAACAAATACTATTTTCCAGCATTTTACGGTGTTTTGTGGCATGCTTTTAATGAAAAACACACTGTGCTTGCATCTTGTCGCTTAAAACCTGAAACTTCCTTTCTCCCATGCAAGATCTTCATATATACCTGGCTTCATCATCACCACGGCGGCGCACGTTGCTCGAACAGATCGGGATCCGCTACCGGACGTTGGCCGTGGATGTCGATGAAGGTGTGCGTTTGCACGAGACGCCTGAAATGTACGCGCTGCGCCTGGCGCTGGAAAAGGCGCGTGCCGGCTGGCGGTCGTTGGCCCCGCGTTCGCGATATCCGGTTCTGGGCGCGGATACTGCTGTAGTGCTTGACGGAGAGGTGCTAGGCAAGCCGTATGACTGCGAACATGCGCTGGCGATGCTGGCACGGCTCTCGGGGCGCGGCCATCAGGTTTTGACTGCGGCGCCAGCCATGGAAGCGACGCGTAAGCGAGCGATGGCTGGCAACCCCCGGATAGCCTCTGTCTCTTGATCACAATTTGGATGAGTAATATGCTGCAAGCCTTTAAAAGTCAAAGAGGAAGCGATGGAGATGTTTC
>JACPOZ010000046.1 GCA_016191235.1 Gammaproteobacteria bacterium | reverse complement strand
TGACCTCGCCCGGTCCCGGAACGCGTGGTTTAACGTGTCCCATAAAGGACGCGCATTTTCTCAAAGGCGAGGCGCAAGGCATGAGCGGGATCGGCAACAAGTGGGCAGCAATTGCCAACGGCCGTTCCTTGTTGGCTAGCAGGTTGTTGAAAAAGTCTCACGAGAATTTGAACACGACGAATTGAGAGGCGTCTGAAGCCCATGCGCGGCAAACCTCAAGCTCAACCCGACTTTCTCACCGTCATCAACCTCAACGCGTGCGTGCCCGCGGACCATCCATTGCGTCCCATTAAACGCCAGGTGGATGCGGTGCTCAAACAGCTCTCGCCACTCTTCGACGAGCTCTACGCCGCGGACGGTGCGCCCAGCATCCCGCCCGAGCAACTGCTCAAGGCCCGCGTCCTCACCGCGCTTTACACCGTCCGCAGCGAACGGCTCTTCTGCGAACAGCTCGGTTACAATCTGCTCTGGCTCTGGTTCCTCGACCGCGAGTTCAGTGCAGGCAGCTTCAACCACAGCGTCTTCGCCAAGAACTATGAGCGCGTCCTCTCCGCCGACGTGGCCAAGCTGTTCTTCGCCGAGGTCTATGACCTCTCCCGCCAGGCCGGCTGGACCAGCGACGAACACTTCACCGCCGCCGGCACGCTCATCGAATCGTGGGCCAGCCTGAAAAGCTTCGTGCGCAAGGACGGCGCCGACGCCCGGAAAGTGCAGGCGGCCAAGGACGAGGATCCCGGCAATCCCACCAGCAACTTCCGTGGCGAGCAGCGGCGCAACGACACGCACCAAAGCACGACGGATCCCGGAAGCGTGTTGTATCGGAAGGCCAACGGCAAAGAGGCGAAGCTCTGTTTCGGCGGACACCTCCTGATGGAGAACCGCAACGGCCTGTGCGCTGACTTTACGATCCATGATCCCATCGCCGCGCCGGAACCAGCCGTGGCGCTGCGGCAGCTGCAGGCGCATGCAGCGTTGCACGAAGGCGTGGCCGTCAAAACCGTGGGGGCCGACAAGGGCTATCATCGGAAAGAATTTGTGACGGCGTGCCGGGACCAAAACATTGTGCCGCATGTGGCGTGCAAGGACGGGGTGACCGTGCCGGGATTGGACGGGCGCACGACCACAACAGAAAGTTACCGCCTCAGCCAGAAGATCCGCAAGCGGGTGGAGGAAATTTTGGGCTGGATCAAGACGGTGGGCGGATTGCGGCGCAGCCGGTATCGGGGACGAGAGCGAACCCAAGCGTGGGGCTACTTTGTGGCCGGCACTTACAATCTGTTGCGGCTGGCGCGACTGGAACTGGCGAGGGCGTAGCGCCCGGCCAACGGCCGACCGAACGGTTTGCCAATGAATGCAGCCGCGGCGAAAGGTCCCGGCCAAACGCTCGCGGGCGTCAGGCGAACAACGGCCAACTGGCGGTCGGTCACACGAAACTCAACCAAACAGAGTCATGGAAATGATGCACCGCAGAAATGAGCCCGTTTTTCAACGGCCTGCTAACGAAGCACCCGTTCCGTTGCCCGATCCTGACGACATTGCCGCCGACCTGACGCGGCTACAAATGTGGTTGAAGGAGTTTTCCGGGCGGAAAATTCCGCAATCGTCTGTTGCCAACATTTTGGTATCATCAAATCCTTGAAAGACGAAATCCGAGCACTGGCCGACCGTTATGCTGCCGAGTTGAAGCGGAATATTGACGAGCGCGTGGCTGACATGGAGCAGGATGACCGGTCGCACGTCCTCATTTACGAAGTGCTTGGCATCAGCAAGGACGAGGGGAAGCTGATTGACGTTTACCAAAACAAGGGACGGTTTCTCTACAAATACGCCGGTTCGTTTCTCGAAGAAGCGGCGAAGCTCTGCTTCAAGGCGAAATTCCCCGATTCCGGTTCGGTTCGCGTTCCAAACACGCACGGCAAGAAGCCAAAACTTTTCGGCGTGGATTGCCTGGTGGGCGGCGATGCCTTGGAAATCAAGTGGCGCGACGCCACGACGGACGGCGACCACATCACGAAGGAGCACACGCGGATGCAGGCGGTGTGCGACGCGGGTTACAAGCCGGTTCGCGTGATGTTCTATTATCCGAATCGCGAGCAGGCCGTCCGCATTCAGAAGACGTTGGAGAGC
>JACPOZ010000045.1 GCA_016191235.1 Gammaproteobacteria bacterium | reverse complement strand
TGTAAAAAACCAAGAAGTCAGGGAGAAATTACCAAGAAAGGAAGTCAGAACCAACCAGACCGACGAGTTGATAATTCAGCCGTCCTGCCTGGGGCAGTTTGGGTGGCCATAAGTGGAGCAGTTTGGGGTGGCCATCGGGGGCTGCCTAGCCGTGATGATCGACGCCGGTTGGGCGGGCGCTGGGTTCTGTGTGCCTAGTCCCAGCGGGTACAGGTCGGGCCTGAATGCCACCTTCGCCGCCAAGTCGGCGGCGTAATGGGGCGGCACTGATTTGGCGATTAGGTGGCGGCGGTAGCCATCCCTCCACTCGGGGCTGTCGGTGTCGTGGGCTGTTTGTCGAGCCGGGGTGGAGTGCCCGGATAGTGGTCCCAGCAGCTCGGCTGCGGTCGCCGCAACCGCCTTGAACGGTGAGTCCATACCTCACCTCTCAAGCGTTCGATTGGGGAGTTGCTGTTTCTGCCCAGCGCTGCCGGGAAAGCTGCTCTGCCTTGGTGGGCCGACCACGCGGACGCCGCGGCGGTGGCGGTTCGGCCGGACGGGTGAACTCGATCCACGCCAGCACGTCGTGCTCGTACCAGCACAGGCGACGACTGCCCGGCAGCTTGAACGGGCGCGGGATCAGATTTTTGTCTCTGTACTTCGTGTGCGAGACGAAGGTGCGGATCGTCTTGCAGCTCTTGCCGATCAGCAGCGAAAGCTGCTCGATGAACAGGATGCGGACAGGTGGGGAACTCTCAGCGAGAGGGACGCGGACAAACGGTTTGCCGGATAGTGCTTCCGGCAGGGCAGGGATTGCCATGACTCATCCATTGACTCAGGCGAACCGCAGGGCGGTTCGTTGAGCGATGCAAGTCAGATGAAAGCAATTTCGCCTCTCTTGAAATCTGAGTGGGTAAGCTGACGCCATTTTGACCTAAATCCGGCAGTTACCCCGTAGCCGGTAATACTTCTGGCGGCTTGAAAGGGCCAAGAACTGGGGCGATCTTTTCGCTCACATAGCGCAGTAGCACGGCCCAAGGGTCTATCGACTTGAACTGCTCCGCAGTGTCCT
>JACPOZ010000044.1 GCA_016191235.1 Gammaproteobacteria bacterium | reverse complement strand
GGAACCCAGCGTGCGTATTGCATTATGGCCCGAGCCGTTTGTATGGCTCACTCAGAGGCCGGATAGATACACGCAATCTTTACACTGTGAGCAAAAATTCAATCTTTTCCTTGCAAAACGGGGGGAGTCCATAGATACATTGAACCCTCGCCCCAATTCTCTCCCGCCTTACGGGGAGAGCGTAGCGAGGGGGGCGAGGCCGGGTAGCATATGCATTGAACTGGAATTACTCTTCAATAATCAATGCGATCTTGCCAATAATGGAACCTTTTTCCAATAGTTGATGCGCCTCGGCAGCCTTTTCCAAAGGGAAGGTATGCGCGAGGTTGATCTTTAATCTTCCAGTGTCGAACAGCGCGGCGCATTGTTCCAGAATCCACGCTTGATGCTGCTGTGCTTCCGCCAATCCATAGTACATGGGTGACAGCATCAACTCATAGCTAACGCGCTGGTTGCGCTGTCGCGCCTCTTTCCAGTCAACGTCGTTTCCGGGCTGGAGCAAAGTGACGATATCGCCATAGAAGCGCACAGCGTTGAAGGTTGCGGTAAAGGTCTTGCCGCCCACGGTATCTAACGCCAGATCAACCCCGTAGTTATTACTCCATTTTAGTGCCGCTCCCACGAAATCCATTTCTTTATAGAGGATGGTGTGGTGCGCACCCAAGCCGGTTACAAAATCGGCCTTGTCCGGGGAGCCAACGGTGGCGCATACCCGCGCTCCGGCAATGTTCGCCAGTTGTACCGCGACATGTCCGACGCCTCCCGCACCTGCATGGATGAGCACCTTCTGCCCAGCCTGCAAACGGCCACGGTCATGCAGGGCTTCCCAGGCAGCGATGAGGACCAGGGGCGCGGCGGCGGCCTCGGCGAAGCTGAGAGCGGCAGGTTTGCGGGCCGTGAATCGCTCATCGACGACGGCGTATTCGGCGTAATTGCCGGGATGGCCGCCGATACCCCCGTTGCAGAAGTACACTGCATCACCTGTCTTGAAGCGAGTCACGGCTGGCCCGGCCGCTTCCACGATTCCCGCGCCATCACAGCCAAGGATGGCGGGCAGGCTCCCCGGGTAGTAGGTGCCTCGGCTGCGCAGCTTGGTATCCACCGGGTTCACCCCGGCAGCCTTCAGGCGCACCAGTATATCCGTGTCCCTCCTGAGGGCGGGCGTTGGGATTTCCCGGAGCTGCAATACGCCGGGGCCGCCCACGGCAGTCATCATTATTGCTTTCATGGCGATGTTTCTCTTGAAACTGACAGTTTTATCAAAATTAGCATACACAATTTGTGTGACCTGTTGCATCATATCGGTTGAACAGCCGCAGGGGGGAGATATGAAACAGCATTGTTCAGTGATCCGCGTCGTCTTGTTGCTGGCGGCGGGATGCCTGTTGGCCGCGTGCTCAGGGAAGACCCTGGTGACCAGCAATAGTATGAACATCAAGGGAATGCCGGACTGGGTGATGAAAGGCACCCGGACATTGAAAGATGACGGGCATTGGGTGATCCATGGCGTAAGAATGGCGTCTTTGGCTGACCTCTCCATGCAAAGGCCATTCGTTACCCATGAGCATAATTTGCCACCCGCGCAGATTATGCCGTGGGGTTATCTCTCGCCTGCGCCACAGCCTAACAACACGCGGAATGACCTGCCGCCGATAGGCGCGGCGACCTTGGGGAATATCTCTGCGCAGGGCCCTGCCGCCGATGATCGTGCCCGCGCCGAGGTGGCACGTGTTTTGTCCGCGATACTCGATAAATTATCAAAAAATTATAGCGCGCCGGAAGATAAAGTTATGAGCAAGGCGGAGATGGCGCAGCAGATCAAGGGCGCGGCCGGCGCCATGCTCAAGAGCGTGAGGATTGTCGCGCGCTGGCGCGACGAGCAGAGCAATTATTTGTATTCTCTGGCTGAGTTGGACATGAAGCAGGCCAAAGGCATGGTCAGGCAGGCTGATGGATTGGATGATCATTTGCGCGGCTATATCGAGACGGAGATCGATAACGTGGTTGTTGCCAGGAGTGATAAGTAAATTTGTTTGTTGGCCGTTAATGTATGGGGTCTATGGAGAAAAACATGAAACAGCGTTATTCGTTAAGCCGTATGATTTTTTTACTGGGCGTTGGCTGCCTGTTGGCCGCATGCGGCGGGAAAACCATGGTCGAAAGTGATCTGGGCCTCAAAGGGGTGCCAGATTGGGTGAATAAGGGCACGCAGGTATTGAAGGATGATAATGGCCGGCTGATCCACGGTGTTGGCATGGCGTCGCCGTTAGGCGATATTTCCCTGCAAGGCGCCACTGCCGATGACCGCGCCCGTGCCGAAGTCGCCCGTGCGCTTTCCGCAATGATGGATGTTGTGTCCAACGATTTCATGGCGTCCGCAGGCAAGGGCATGAACGACGAGGCGGTGTCGCGGCAGATCAAAAGCACCACCAAGGTAATGTTGAACGGCTCAAAAATCATTGCGCGTTGGCGTGATAAAAAGACCAACAACATCTTCTCGCTGGCCGAAATGGATATGAAGCAGGCCAAGGAAATCGTTAAAAACATGGATGAAATGAATGCGGATCTGCGTGCCTATTTCGAGAAAGAGAGCGATAACGTATTTGACCGGGTTGCGAGGACCAGAAAATGATGTGTTTTACCGCTGGTATGCCGCGCGCAGCGTGTGCCGCATTGATGGCAGGATTGTTTGCTGTGTTGAGCAGCGGCTGCGCTACCAAAGTAGAGCGCTTGCAGGTTGATGAGGTGAAAGACCTGAGCGGTGCCTGGAACGATACAGATTCACGCCTGGTGTCGGAGGAGATGATCAAGGATGTGTTGTCGGCCCCCTGGTTATCGGCTTACAGCAGCACACACAAGGCTCCGCCTGCCCTTATTGTGGGTGAAGTGCGCAATCTCAGTCATGAACACATCAACACGCAAACCTTTATTTCCGATATGGGCCGTGTTTTGATCAACTCGGGCAAGGTGCAATTTGTCGCTTCACGGGGCGAGCGCAATGAAATCCGCGAAGAACGCAAAGATCAGGATCTGAATGCCCGTGAAGATACCCGCAAAGCGATGGGCATGGAACAAGGCGCGGATTACATGTTGAAAGGGGCCATCAACACCATTATCGACGCCTCCGGATCAACCCAGGTGCGCTATTATCAGGTGGATCTGTCGCTGATAAGTTTGGCCGATAATCGCATCGCATGGGTGGGTCAAAAGAAAATCAAGAAGCTTGTCGAGCGTAGCAAGCTACGTTTCTGACAGGTATGAGCCAGTACAGGTTGCTGCGTTGCCTTGCCGCGTTTTATGCCCTATGGTTGACGGGTTGCGCCACGCACAGCGAATCGTTCAGGGTTGTCGAGAAAAATCTGGCAAACCAACAGCCGGAACTGGCGCTACAGTCGCTGGAAAAGCAGAAAGGTTCCCGCACAGATGAGGTGCTCTATCTTCTAAATAAAGCCATGTTGCTGCGTATTGCGGGTGATTACCGGGCCAGCACAGCATCGTTTGAAGCGGCGCAGCAGCGTATGGGGGCGCTGTCCGCGCTGAGTCTGCGCGAGCAAGGCACATCGTTCATCATCAACGACAGCACCCGCAGTTATGTGGGTGAACCGTTCGAGCAGGTAATGGTGCATGTGTATAAAGCACTCAATTACCTTCAATTGGGGGAGCGTGACGGAGCACGGGTAGAAGCGTTGCAGGTTGATCTCAAGCTGCGCGAGCTGGGGGAAAAATCCGGCAAGCACCTCGGCGAAGCGTTTTCCCGCTATCTCACCGGCATCATTTATGAGGACTTTGGGGAATGGAGCGATGCAATGATCGCCTACCGCAAGGCCTATGAGGCTTATCTCCAGGATAAATCAAAATACCGGATTGATGTGCCGGCGTTTTTGAAAATGGATTTGCTCAGGCTGGCACATAGGCTGGATCTTGGAGAAGAGCAGGATAAATACCAGCGCGAATTCGGCATTCAGGACTGGCAAGATAAAAATCAGGGTAACGCGGGAGGGGAGCTTGTTTTTGTCCTGAATAACGGACTTGCGCCGATGAAAAAAGAAAATAGCGTGGTGGTGCCGAATCCATCGAGGGGTGGCCTGGTGCGCATCTCCTTGCCCTATTACCAGTCGCGCCCATCCTCGGTATACAAGGTGCGTGTGAGTGCCGCAGAGGGTGGGGTTGAAGGTGAGAGAGTGGAAAACATCGATGCAATCGCCACAGGGAATCTTGCCGAAAAAATACCGGCGATAACAGCCCGCAGCGTGGCGCGCATTGTCGCAAAACAGCAGATGGCAGTGCAGGCAAGGAAAAATAATAATGACGCATTAGCCGCAGTGATTGATATCATCGGCTTTATCACTGAGCAGGCCGATACGCGCGCCTGGTCGACCTTGCCGCAAGATATTTATCTGGCGCGTTTTCCACTCGGCGCCGGTAGTTATACTGTTAAAATCGAATTGCGTGATCGCAAGGATAATATTGTTGCGGTTCGGGAATTTCCAAACGTTCTGATTCAGGAAGGTAAAAAAACCTACCTTTCATATCACTGGATAAGCTTGTAGATGGTAGAGGCAGTTCAATGAAATTACGCGCATTATTGTTAATGATCTTGCCCATGATGTTTTTTCTGGAGGGCTGCGCCGGAAAAGCGACCAGGCCAGATTGGCTGGCGAGTGATACACCACGTTATCAGGAATCAGAATTCCTCATGGGACGTGGCGAAGGTGACACACTTGAGGCGGCTAAAGACCGCGCGCGCGCCGATCTGGCAAAGATTTTTTCAGTGTCCGTTGCCGAGGAAAGCAGCGATGTGCGTGTATTTAGTAGCGGTGGAAATGCGGGTGCAGATGAACAAAAGCAGGATCGGACACAGACAAATATTTCCCGTGCATTGAGCACCCGCACCGATCAGATTATGCAGGGCGTGCAGATGGTGGAGTTCTGGCAGGACCCGGCGACGCATCATCATTTTGCCCTCGCGGTGCTGCGGCGCGCATCCGCAGCAATGAGCTTGCGCCAGGAAATCAATCGCCTGGATGATGCGACACGCCATGATCTTGAGCGGGCACGCAACGCCAGTGATCTTTTTGACAAGATCAGCGCCGCCAGCCAGGCGCTCGACGCGCAACGTGAGCGGGTGGGGTATCAAAAGAGCCTCAAGGTGGTGGATCGCACCGGGCAGGGGATGCCATCGACCTGGACAGTCGAGCGCTTGCGTGCGGATCTGGACGATCTGCTCAAACGTGTGCGTATTGGTGTGCGTGTCAATGATGATTCGACAGGTCAATTGGGCAGGGCGGTATCGGGTGGGCTTGCTGCGGCTGGATTTACAGAAACCAAGGAAAATCCCGATTATCGGGTGGATGCCGCCCTCGACCTTGCCGATCTTGGCCGCCGCGAGGGTTGGTACTGGATGACGGGGGCGTTGGAGGTGAATCTCTATGAGAACACCTCCGGGCGTGTGCGCGGCACCCAGCGCTGGGCCATCAAGTCTTCCGGTCAAGAAGCTGTGCTGGCCCGGCAGCGTGTGATGGATCAAGTGGACCGGATTCTGAAAAATGAGCTGGGCGGCGTGATTATCGGCTTTGTAGTAAAAACGGATGACAAGTAAGCATGGCAACAGAGATAGAGCGTAAATTCCTGGTGCGTAATGACGCGTGGCATAACCATGCCGATGAAGGTGTTTTTTATCGTCAGGGATACCTGTCCAGCTCGCCAGGTTGTTCGATACGTGTGCGTTCGGGTGGCGGAAAGGGATACCTGAATCTCAAGAGCGCCACACTCGGTGTGACCCGCAAGGAATATGAATATGAGGTTCCCGAGCAGGAGGCCAATGAGATGCTTGATCTGTTTTGCGACGGCCCATTGATCGAGAAGACCCGCTATAACGTCGATCATGCCGGGCATATCTGGGAGGTTGATGTATTCGCGGGGGATAATGACGGGCTGATCGTTGCAGAGATCGAGCTTGACGATGCCGATGAGGCTTTTGAGTTGCCGGACTGGGCGGGGGAGGAGGTGTCGCACGATCCACGCTATTATAACGTCTGTCTTGTGACACACCCGTTTAAGGATTGGTAGGATTTGTGTTGTTTTTTTGCTCGTGCAGGCGGATTCTTCCTGCACTGATTTTTCTGTTTTTTCTGGTGGCGTTGTCCGCCTGTTCCACACCTGCCAATAATAGTGTCTTGCGCTTCGGGCTTGCGAGCGCGCCTGTCAGCCTCGATCCGCGTTTTGCCACTGACGCCGCTTCCACTCGACTCAATCGCCTGTTGTACCGGCAATTGGTGGACTTTGACAGCGCATCGTTGCCGGTGCCGTCGCTTGCCGCCTGGCAACAAATTACACCCGTGCATTATCGTTTTACGTTGCGGGAAGGGGGAAGGGTATTCCATGACGGTAGTCGTTTGACGGCGGCCGATGTCAAGGCGACCTATGACTTCATCCTCGCTTCGCACAATGCTTCACCGCATCGCGCCTCATTGGAGATGATCGGGGGTATTGAGGCGCCGGATGACAGCACCATCGACTTTCACCTGAACAAGCCGGATGCCTTGTTTCCTGCAAAACTGGTGATTGGCATCCTGCCCGCCCGGCTTATCGTTGCCGGGCATCCATTCAATCAAAAGCCGATAGGCAGCGGACCGTTTTCATTCCTCGATTGGCCAACGGAAGGACGCTTGCATCTTATCCGCGTTGCGGACCGGCAAGCGCTGGAATTTCTCCATGTGCCCGATCCCACCGTGCGCGCCCTCAAGCTGATGCGTGGCGAGATCGATATGCTGCAAAACGACCTCCCGCCCGAGCTTGTAAAATACCTCGAAGGTAAGAAAGAACTACAGGTGCAGCGCGGCAGCGGATCCAACTTCAGTTATCTCGGCTTCAACATGAACGACCCGCTGACCAGCCGGGTTGAGGTGCGCCGCGCCATTGCTTATGCCCTGGATCGCGAGGCGATTATTAAATATGTGCTGGGCGGCGCGGCGCGTCCGGCGGGTGCAATGTTCCCGCCAGGTCACTGGGCGGGTGTGCAGGATTTATCCGGCTATCCCCATGATCCGCAGCAGGCGCGCGCGTTGCTCAAACAGGCAGGTTTTGACGCACAACATCCCGTGCAACTTACGTATAAAACTTCCAGTGATCCGTTTCGCATCCGCCTGGCTACCATCATCCAAAGCCAGCTCGCCGATGCCGGTATTCATGTCGATCTACGCAGCTATGACTGGGGCACGTTTTATGGCGACATCAAGGCGGGGCGCTTTCAGATGTTCAGCCTGAGCTGGGTAGGCATCAAAACCCCCGATATCTTTCGCTATGCCTACCACAGCACATCCATCCCGCCCGACGGCGCCAACCGCGGACGTTTCGCCAACAGCACGGCTGACCGCCTGATTGAAGCGGCCGAGACTGAATCGGAGCTGGATACGCAGGCGGAAAAATACCGGGAAATACAGCGCTATTTGCTGGAGCAGTTGCCGTATGTTCCGTTATGGTATGAAGATCACGTTTTTGTGGCGCGTCGCGGCATCACGGGGTATACAGTGGCAGTGGATGGGAATTATGATGGGTTGGTCCATGTCAACGGCCGATCAATGTAGTTGCTGCCGTCTGTCCGCGCTACGGTCTGATAGCTAGCAATCGGGGTGCGAACCTGTGTCTGAAAAAACAATCTACATCAATATTGCCGCGCAGCGTTTGCAATTGCGGGACTCTGAGCGTGTATTACTGGAGTTTCCCGTTTCCACCGCAGCTAATGGCCCGGGTGAACAGTCCGGCAGTAATTGCACACCACGCGGCTGGCATGTGATTCGCGCCAAGATCGGCAGTGGTTGTGCCCCCGATACGGTGTTTGTGGGCCGTCGCCCCACGGGCGAAATCTATACCCAAGCACTGCGAGAACAATTTCCGGATCGTGACTGGATACTCACGCGAATCCTCTGGTTGAGTGGAATAGAAGTTGGGAAGAATCGGCTGGGCTGCGTTGATACCATGCGCCGCTATATTTATATCCACGGCTCGCCCGATGATGTGCCGATGGGCATTCCCGGCTCGCATGGCTGCGTGAGGATGCGCAACTGCGACATTATCGAATTGTTCGAGTGTGTAGAGGCGGGAACGAAGGTACACATTGAGGAGTGAAATATATTTTCGGAGTAATACGCATCGTCCACGAAAGTCACGAAAATATTTCATAGTACAATCATCCTAAAAACGGCAGTTGACCGCTTCTCTGGATGGCGGGCAATATGGTTTTTAACAGACTTTATCGCGCCCTGCGGGTTCACCTGTTTGGTGAAGCCCGCTACGGGGCGGATCGCACGATTTTCAGTGCGCATGGCAGCGTTGCAACTCCTTGGAATGGAACAACCATTCCGCGTCGTCGCGCCTTGCCCTGCACCCCGAAAACCGCACACTCCACCCCGTCCAACTGCCGTTTTTAGGATCATTTCGACAGTTGCTTTCGGATAGCAACCATAGTTGACCAGAAAACCCAAGCGCACTCCTGTTGCTACAGTCGTACATAGGCAGATCGCACATGACGCATTCCGAATCCCATGCTGTAAATACCGCGCCCCCGATCTTCGAGGCGCGAGGCCTCACCAAGGTTTACCAGATGGGCGAGGTACAGGTGCAGGCCTTGCGCGGGGTGGACCTGGATCTGTACGCCGGTGAGTTCGTGGTGTTGCTCGGGCCGTCGGGGAGCGGCAAGTCGACGCTGCTGAATATCCTGGGGGGGCTGGATACGCCGACCAGCGGCTCCGTGCGTTATGCCGACCACGACCTGAGTCTGGATGACGACGCCTCGATGACGCAATATCGCCGCTCGCACGTCGGCTTTGTGTTTCAGTTCTACAACCTTATCCCGAGCCTCACCGCACGTGAAAACGTTGCGCTTGTCACCGAGATTGCCGAGAACCCGATGACGCCGGAGGAGGCGCTGGTGCTGGTCGGGCTGGGCCAGCGCATGGATCATTTTCCGACCCAGATGTCGGGTGGCGAGCAGCAGCGCGTGGCGATTGCGCGTGCGGTGGCCAAGCGGCCACAGGTGCTATTGTGCGACGAGCCGACCGGCGCGCTCGATGCCCATACCGGGGTGATGGTGCTTGATGTGATTGCGCGGGTGAATCAGGAGCTGGGGACGACCACGGTGGTGATCACCCACAATGCGGTGATCGCGGCGATGGCTGATCGCGTGGTGTATTTCGGCGATGGCCTGGTGGCGCGCATCGAGTGTAATGAGCACAAGAAAAATGCCTCGGAGTTGCAGTGGTGAGAGCGCTCGACCGCAAACTCTGGCGAGACCTCTGGCAGATGAAGAGCCAGGCGCTGGCCATTGCGCTGGTGGTGATGTGTGGCGTCGGCACCTACATCATGTTTCTCACCACGCTCGGGGCGCTACGTGCGACACAGGACAGCTATTACCGCGACTACCGCTTCGCCGAGGTGTTCGTCACTCTGAAGCGGGCGCAGGAGACGCTGCGCCAGCGCGTGCAGGAAATCACCGGTGTGGATCAGGTGGAGACACGGGTGGTGGCGCAGGTGCGCCTCGACATGCCCGACTTTCCCGAGCCGGTAACGGCCTTGATGGTGTCGGTATCCGACAGCGGCCGGCAGGGCCTGAATGCGCTGCATCTGCGCGAGGGGCGGCTGCCCGCAACAGGGCGAGCAAACGAGGTGGTGGTGAGCGCGCCGTTTGCGCAGGCACACACACTGCAACTGGGTGATCGCTTTTACGCCATCCTCAATGGGCGGCGACAGGCGCTGACCCTGGTGGGCACCGCGTTGTCGCCGGAATTTATCCAGCAGATGCGTCCTGGCTCTGCATTCCCCGATTACAAGCGCTACGGCGTGATGTGGATGGGGCGTCGTGCCCTCGGACAGGCCTACGACATGCACGGTGCGTTCAACGATTTGACCCTGAATCTGCGCCCGGGTGCCGATAGCCAATACGTCATCGACCGCATCGACGACCTGCTCAAGCCTTATGGCGGCCAGGGCGCCTACATACGCAAGGATCAGCGCTCGCACCGGTTTCTGAGTCAGGAGCTGGAACAGCTCGGCATCCTGGCGAGCCTGTTCCCCGCCATGTTCATGGGTATCGCCGCCTTCCTGCTCAACGTAGTGATCGGGCGTCTGGTGGCAATGCAGCGTGAGCAGATCGCCACGCTCAAGGCCTTTGGCTACAGCAATCTCGCGGTGCTGTGGCATTACCTCAAGATGGTCTCGGTGATCGTTGGGTTGGGCATCGTCAGCGGCACTGCGCTGGGGGTGTGGCTGGGCAAGGTGCTCTCTGGTATCTACATGGAGTTCTATCGCTTCCCCTATCTGAAGTTCAGTTTGCAGCCCGACACCGTGGTGGAGGCTGCGCTGGCCAGCCTGCTGGCGGCCGGGGCGGGGACGGTGTTTGCAGTATGGCGCGCCGCCACCTTGCGGCCGGCGCAGGCGATGCGCCCCGAGCCACCTGCCCGCTATCATGAGACCTGGGTGGAGAAGCTGGGCCTCAAGCGCTGGCTGTCGCAGCCCACGCGCATGATCATCCGCCATATCCAGCGCCGTGCGCTGAAGTCGATGCTCACCCTCCTCGGCATCGCAATGGCGTGCGGCATTATCCTCACCGGCCTGTTCCAGCGCGATACCGTCAGCTACATGGTGAATATCCAGTTTGGCATGGCCCAGCGCGAGGATCTCTCGGTGACCTTTACCGACCCCACGGCCTACCGCGCCCGTTTCGACCTGCTCGGCCTGCCGGGGGTGCAGCACGTGGAGGTATTCCGCGCCGTGCCGGTGCGGCTGCGCCATGGCCATCACAGTTATCGCACCGGCATTCGCGGCGTCGAGCCGGGCGGCGACATCCAGCGCCTGCTTGATGCCGACCTGCGGCCGGTTGCCTTGCCATCTGACGGCATCCTGCTTACTGATTTTCTCGCCAAGATGCTCGACCTGCGTGTCGGCGACCGCGTGGTGGTGGAAGTGCTCGAAGGCAACCGGCCAGTGCGCGAGGCCACCGTGGCCGGGCTGGTGAGGGAATACGTAGGCGTGTCGGGCTATATGGATCTCGCCGCGCTGAACCGCTTTATGCATGAAGGCCCGACCCTCTCCGGCGCGTACCTCAGCATCGACAGCGCACAGTTACAGTCGTTGTATGCACAGATCAAGGGCATGCCGCGCGTCGCCGGTGTCGCCGAGCGCATTCAGGAGATACGTAATTTCAACCGCGTGATGCAGGAGACCATGCTGTTCTTCACCTATGTCGCCACCGTGTTCGCCGTGATCATCGCATTTGGCGTGATCTACAACAGCGCCCGTATCGCGCTCACCGAACGCGGCCACGAACTCGCCAGCCTGCGGGTGCTCGGCTTCACCCGCGCCGAGATCGCCTACATCTTGCTTGGCGAGTTGGGCATCCTGACCCTGTTCGCCATCCCGCTCGGGCTGTGGCTGGGTGAATGGATGTGTTATTACATCGCGCATACCATGCAAAATGACCTGTTTCGCGTGCCGGTGGTGCTGGTGCCACAAACCTATGCCTTTGCTGCGGCAGTGGTGCTGGTTTCCGCGATATTGTCGGGCCTGGCGGTGCGCCGCCGGCTGGATCAACTTGACCTGATTGCCGTGCTGAAAACGGCGGAGTGAAGCTATGAAAAACAGTGTGCAATGGCGTCGCCGCATCGTGCTCGCCCTCATCGCCGTCCTCGTCGCCTGGGGGCTGTTCCAGGGATTCCGCCCACAGCCTGTCGAGGTGGATTTAGGCACTGCAAGCCGCGCACCGTTGCGGGTCACCATCGAACAGGAAGGCCGCACACGGGTGATCGACCGCTACACGATCACCGCCCCAGTCGACGGCTACGCACGGCGTGTCCAATTCGACGTGGGCGATGCCGTCGAACACGGCGCCACGCTGGTAGCGCTTGAACCCCTGCGCGCCGAGGTGCTGGACGAGCGCCGCCGCGCCGAGGCCAAGGCCCGCATCGCCGCCGCCGAAACCAGCGTCAGCGCCGCTGAACAGCGCGCAAATGCGGTCGCGAGTAATGCCAGCCTGGCGCAAAAGGAACTTGAGCGCATGCGCGCACTGCGTCCGGCAGGGCACGTCAGCGCCGAGGTGGAAGATAGGGCTGCCAGCGAGGCCGAACGCAGCACAGCGGAACTGCGCTCAGCGCAATTCACCGTTGCCACCGCGCGCCACGAACTCGAAGCCGCCCGCACCGCCTTGAAATATGCTGCCAGCGGCAGCAGCGCCGAACCCGTGGCCGTACGCGCACCCGTGGCCGGGCAGGTGCTCAAGATCCCGCGCAAGAGCGAAGGTACGGTTGCGGCGGGCCAGCCGCTGATCGAGATCGGCGACCCGCATGCGCTGGAAGTTGAGGTGGATGTGCTCTCAGCCGACGCTGTGCGCATCCGCCCCGGTACCCGTGTCATATTTGAACGCTGGGGCGGCGAGGGCACGCTCGAAGGCGTGGTACGCGTGACCGAGCCCGCCGGCTTCACCAAAGTCTCCGCCCTGGGCGTGGAAGAACAGCGCGTCTGGATCATCGTCACCTTCACCTCGCCCCGCGAGCAATGGCAACGCCTCGGCGACGGCTATCGCGTCGAAGCCAGCTTCATCCTCTGGGAATCCAGCGACATTCTCCAAATCCCCGCCAGCGCGCTATTCCGCGATGGTAGCGGCTGGGCAGCCTTCGCGGTCGAACAAGGCAAAGCCGCCAAACGTCGCGTGGAGATTGGCCAGCGCAATGGCCTCAGCGCACAGGTTGTTTCCGGCATCAATGCCGGCGAACAGGTGATCGTGCATCCGGATGATCGGGTGCGGGAAGGGGTACGTGTGGTGGCTAGATAGATATCGGTTTCTCCCGAATATTTGTATATTAACAACCTCTAATATACAATAATGAAAAATTGCACCCGGAACGGAGAATTGCTGTGCGCACATTGTCGATGATCTTCTTGATGGCTGGTTTTCTGGGCGTATCGCAGGCGCCATCCGCCGCCGAACCCCCGCTTGCTGTGGCGCAGGCGCAATACCGTGGTGTGGCCGCGCAACAGGCGTTTGATGCGGTGGTTGAGGCCGTCAAGCAATCCACCGTCTCGGCGCAGACGAGCGGGCGTGTCCAGGAAATTGCTGTGGATGTGGATGATCGTGTCGCCAAGGGGGCGGTACTGGTGCGTGTGATGGATACCGAGCCGCGCGCGCGGCTGACGCGGGAGCAGGCGGGGCTGAGCGAGGCCCAGGCCCGTTACAAGGAGGCACAACAGGATTTCGAGCGCATCAAAGGGATTTATGAAAAGAGACTGATTGCCAGGGTCGAGATGGATCGCGCAAGCGCCGCGCTCGATGCAGCCAGGGCGCGGCTGGAGGCCGCCCAGGCGCGCGTAACGGAAAGCCGCCAGCAATTCGACTACGCGGTGGTGAAGGCGCCGTATAACGGCATTGTGGTCAAACGTCATGTTGAGGTGGGAGAGACGGCCCAGGCGGGCCAACCCTTGCTGACGCTGCTTGCATTGGATCGCTTGCGTGTTTCGATTGAGGTACCACAAAGCTTCATCAAGACTGTGCGTACCCAGGGTCGTGTTCATATTGTGTTGCCTGCGCAAAATGGCGCCAGCCCGCGCACGGTTGAGGCCGCTCACCTCACGGTGTTCCCTTACGCCGATCCGGTGACGAATACGGTGAAGGTGCGTGCTGATCTTCCTGAGGGGGTGCAAGGTGTTTATCCTGGCATGTTCCTCAAGGCCTCTTTTGCCGGTGATGAAGAAAAGACCCTGCTGGTGCCGCAGGCCGCCGTGGTACAGCGCAGCGAGATGACCGGTGTGTATGTGGTAAGCAAGGATGGCCGTGTAGCACTACGTCAGATTCGCATGGGGCAACACTATGCCGATGGCATGATCGAGGTGCTGGCGGGGCTGGATGCGGGCGAGAATGTGGCGCTTGATCCGATACGCGCCATGGTCAATCTCAAACAGCAGCGTGCGGCGAAACCATGAGCGAACGCATGGGGATCTCCGGCGTCATCGCCAGGAAATTTTTACACTCCCAGATCACGCCTCTACTGGCACTGGTCGGGTTGTTGCTAGGCCTGTTTGCGGTGCTGGTGACGCCGCGCGAGGAAGAGCCGCAGATCAAAGTTACTTTCGCCAACGTCTTTGTCGCCTTTCCTGGCGCGACGGCAAAAGAGGTTGAGTCTCTAATCAGCACGCCTGGCGAACAGGTGATGTCGGAAATCGAAGGCATCAAGCACATCTACTCGGTATCGCAGCCGGGCATGGCGGTGTTTACTGTGCAGTTCGATGTGGGGCAGGATCGCACGCAATCGATTGTGCGTCTGTATAACGCGATATACTCCAATCAGGATTGGCTGCCCGCCCATCTGGGCGTGGGGCAGCCCATCGTCAAGCCGATGGGCATGGATGATGTGCCTATCGTTACGCTTACCCTGTGGACCGATGACGCGAAGCGGGGCGGCCATGAACTGCAACGGGTGGCGCATGCTATCGAGTCGGAATTAAAGCGCGTCCCCGGCACGCGTGATATCTACACCGTCGGCGGCCCGGACCGGGTGGTGCATGTGCAGCTTGATCCCAAGCGCATGGCGGCCTATGGCATTGCGCTGGATGATCTGCGCGCCGCATTGGTCGCAGGCAATACATCGCGCGAGGCTGGCGCACTGGTGTCTGGCAATCGTGAGATACAGGTGCAGGCCGGCACCTTTCTGACGAACGGTGCAGAGGTCGCTGCGCTGGTGGTTGGCGTGCGCAATAATGCGCCCGTTTATCTTCGCGATGTGGCGCGCGTGACACAAGGGGCGGATCAGCCCGAGCAGTACGTTTCCTTCGGTACCGGGCCTGCCGCGCAGGATAAGGGCGTTACCCTCAAAGGCGAATTTCCCGCCGTCACCTTGGCCATTGCCAAGCAGCCGGGCACCAATGCGGTCAGTATCGCCGAGCAGGTGATCGAGCGCTATGAGCAGCTCGAAGGCACTTTCGTGCCGGAGGGTGTGCATGGCACCGTGACACGCAATTACGGCGAAACCGCCAACGACAAGGCCATGAAGCTGATCGGCAAGCTGGCTTTCGCCACGGCATTTGTGGTGCTGCTGGTGTTTTTCGCGTTGGGCTGGCGCGAGGCGTTGATCGTCGGCAGCGCCGTGGTCATTACGCTGATGATCACGCTGTTTGCCTCGTGGGCGTGGGGTTTCACGCTCAATCGCGTGTCATTGTTCGCGCTGATCTTCTCCATCGGCATTCTGGTGGACGACGCCATCGTGGTGGTGGAAAACATCCACCGCCATATGCAGATCGGCGACAAGCCGCTGGCCGAGGCCATTCCGCTGGCAGTGGACGAGGTCGGCAGTCCCACCATTCTCGCCACCTTCACCGTGATCGCCGCGCTGTTGCCGATGGCCTTTGTCACCGGCCTGATGGGGCCGTACATGGGGCCGATCCCGATCAACGCCAGCATGGGCATGCTGATCTCGCTGGCGGTGGCTTTTGTGGTGACACCGTGGCTGAGCTACAAGGTTCTACGTAATGCCAAACACAAACAGGGCCATACCGCCCTCGTGGAAGGCGGCCAAGCGCACTCAGAAGGCGAGGGCAGCGGACCTCTCTATGGATTTTTCAAAAAATATGTCGGTGCGTTTTTAAAAGGTGACGCAGGCAGGCCGCGGCGCTGGGCGCTGTTTGGCGTTATCATGCTGCTGATTGTGGTCTCCGTCGGCCTGGGCGTGGCAAAACTGGTAGTACTCAAGATGCTGCCATTCGACAACAAATCCGAGTTTCAGGTGGTGGTCGACATGCCGGAGGGCGTCAGCGTGGAGCAGACCGCGCGCGTGCTCAGTGAGCTGGGCGTGTATCTCTCCACCGTGCCCGAGGTAACGGATTACCAGACCTATGCTGGCACGGCCGCGCCGATTAACTTCAACGGCCTGGTGCGCCAGTATTATCTACGCAAGGGCGCGAATGTCGGCGACATCCAGGTGAATCTGGTGGACAAGCACAAGCGCGACCGCCAGAGCCATGAGATTGCGGCATCGGTGCGCGCGCCCTTGCAGGACATCGGGCGCCGCCTGGGGGCTAACGTCAAGATCGTCGAAGTACCGCCCGGCCCGCCGGTGCAAGCGCCGCTCGTCGCCGAGATCTACGGTATGGACTATGACGGCCAGATGCGTATCGCCAAACGTGTGCGCGGAATATTTGAAAACACCCAGGACGTTGTCGATGTGGACGATAGCATCGAGGCCAATCAAAAACGCTTGATCGTGCATATTGACCGGCAGAAGGCCGCGCAACTGGGTGTGTCCCAACAGAGCGTGGTAAGCGCCCTCAGTGCCGCGCTGGGTGGCGATGATGCCAGTTACCTGCACGATGTCCATGCCAAATATGCCGTACCTATCCGCCTGGAATTGCCGGTGGCGGACAAGGCCGCTATCCAGTCGCTGTTGGACCTTAAAGTGCGAAGCAATCAGGGCAAGCTCGTGCCCTTGTCCGAAATCACCACTGTGGAGCACAGCACGCGCGAACATGCCATCTATCACAAGGATTTGATGCCTGTGGTGTTTGTCACCGGCGATGCCGCTGGGAAGCTCGACAGCCCGCTGTATGGCATGTTCGAAATGCTCGGCAAGCTTGGCGATACTCCGATGGAGCATGGCGCGGTACTGGATCAGTCCCTGCTCAGCCAGCCGAATGATCCCTATAACTATGGATTAAAGTGGGACGGCGAGTGGCAGATTACCTACGAGACCTTCCGCGACATGGGCATCGCCTACGGTGTCGGCATGATTCTCATCTATCTGTTGGTGGTTGCGCAGTTTCGCTCGTATCTGACGCCGTTGATCATCATGGCGCCGATTCCGCTCACCATCATTGGCGTAATGCCGGGCCACGCCCTGCTCGGCGCGCAATTCACCGCCACCTCGATGATCGGCATGATCGCACTGGCCGGCATCATCGTGCGCAACTCGATCCTGCTGGTGGACTTTATTAACCAGGAAGTGAGTCGCGGTGTGGCATTCGAAGAAGCAGTGATCCGCGCCGGCAGCGTACGCGCCAAACCGATTGTGCTCACGGGGCTGGCCGCCATACTCGGCGCACTATTTATTCTGGATGACCCCATCTTCAACGGACTGGCGATCTCGCTGATCTTCGGCATCCTTGTCTCTACCCTGCTGACGCTGGTGGTGATACCGGTGATGTATTACGCGTTTATGCGCAAGCGGATTGTTTCTGCCAACATGTAAATCATCGTTTGCCCTGTGTCCTTGAAAAAAACGCCGTTGGCACACGCACCGCCAATTGCATGTCTGGCGCATCCGCAGTGATGCCGGTGCCGATGGAGATATTGACGCTGGTGTCCGGGGTTACCCGATATGAATATCCAAACAGCAAAGATGCGATTTTGAGGGTTTCCGATAGCGGTATAGGTTCACCGTTCTGCTTTGTCTTTCCAATAACATTCAGATCGTAAGCGAGGCTGAACGACGCCTTCTCATTCAAGGACAAACCCATGCCGAAGTTGACGCCGATGGCATTGCCAGGGTCGATCCGGCCATATTGCTCAAGCTTGCGCTCGATATTCCAAAGATAACTGACGTTAGCAAAAATCACCGCCGGATCGGAGGGGGTTATCATCGTCAGACTAGGCTGCACGCCCCAGAATCCAGAACCGGTGGGCAGAGTCTTTTGCAGAAAAGTCTTATCGTCGAACTCTACATCGTAGGGAGATGTACCGGTGTGGCTTTTGGCACGGAAATTACCTATTACATAGGGCCATCCACCCTGGCCTTGAGTCATCTGATAGCGCAAGGCAAGCTCGGCATCGCCAATATTTTCGCCGCCTATTTTTTCAGTTATTAGTCGTTGATCTTCACCTGCCCCCAGATTAAGCGGGCGTGCCGTCGTGGTATCGGAACGATTCACATAGGGTACTTTTACCTCGATCTCAAACCGAGGGGTAATGCCATAACGCGCCGCAACAGCGGCAATGTAGGTGTCACGGCTAACCTTTTTTATGTCAATGCTTCCAATGAGTAGCGCCGGAAGGAATGTAAAACCCCAGGGCTGTCCCATTAAAAATTCTGTTTCAAAATAAACTGAAGGGACGAATTGCCCCATCCTGCTTTTTTGCGCAAAGCTTTCACGCTGGTATCCTTAAAGCTCTTTTTGGCGTTGTTGAGCATATTGAGAGCGAAAT
>JACPOZ010000019.1 GCA_016191235.1 Gammaproteobacteria bacterium | reverse complement strand
TTCTGCATCATCCGCTCCTACCTCGCCACTTTGCACAAGCAGCGCCAAAACCTGTACCACGCTCTCGCGCTCACCTTTCAGGGTAGCCCACCTCAGCCTCGCTTCACGTGATCGGCCTCGGGGTACCTGAGTAGTTACTGATAACGTTAATAACACCGATTACGGCCCTGCTGTTGGGGTCTTTCTTGAATGGCGAGCATGTGGGTATGCAAGTCTGGGTGGGTACCGCATTGATCATGGCAGGCCTGGTCTTGCATCAGTGGAGTGATCGGCCATGGAAGTAAGAGCCATGTGTCACGTTTAGTAGTAAAATTGCGATCACGGCAAAATTAAGAGCCTGTCTGTGAATAAATCATCCCTGCGACGGAGGCCGCCCTTCATATACAGGGGGCGCAGGGCCAGGAACGCTGAGCGTAGTGTGCTTGTTGCACATGAGCGAAGCGTGACGCCGCACTGCGCAAAACCGGCCCCATCCCTTCGGGTTGCGCTTCAAAACACGCCAGGCGGCGTTGCTCGCCGCTTACTGGAATAAACCATATTTTGCGCCTCGCGTCTTGCCTGGCGTGTTTTGGGGCGGCAACGCAGGGATGATTTATTCACAGACAGGCTCTAAGATATCTGGAGAAAAAAACGTGTTGATTGAAGCCAATAAAGTAGTGACGTTTCATTACCGGTTGAGCGAGCCTGGCACAGAGGTCTTTGAAGACTCGCACCAGGGTAATCCTATGGTTTATTTGCATGGGCATCACGGCATGCTGCCGGGATTGGAAAATGCCCTGGCGGGCAAGCAAGCCGGTGACACGTTTACGGTAACGCTGTCACCAGAGCAGGCCTATGGTTTGCGGCGTGAAAATTCGCAACAGCGGATATCGTTTGCGGCGTGAAAATTCGCAACAGCGGATATCGGTTAAACACGTGACCAATCCTTCCGGTAGAAAGATTGCCTATAAGCCGGGCATGGTGGTGCAGGTCAATACCAATGATGGCCCACGAGAGGTTGTTGTGGTTAAGGCGGGGCTTAAAACGATAGATGTGGATACCAATCACCCTTTGGCGGGCAAGACGCTGACCTTTGAAATAGATGTGGTTGATGTGCGTGCAGCATCGGCGGAAGAAATCTCTCATCGGCATGTGCATGGTGACGGCGGGCATCATCATTGAATTCGCATACATGTTGCAGATGGCATCTATTCATGGCGCTGACAAGGTGAAATAAAACGTCGCGCCTTCTCCTGGCTTGCTTTCCGCCCAAACCCGCCCACCGTGGCGGGCAATGATTCGCTGCACAGTCGCCAGGCCGATTCCTGTTCCGGAAAACTCGTTCACACCATGCAATCGCTGGAAGGCAACAAAGAGTTTGTCCACATAACGCATATCGAAGCCCGCACCGTTGTCCCGCACAAAGAAGACCGTGCGGCCAGACTCTTCCGTCTGGCCGAATTCGATGCGGGGATCAGGGGTCTTCGATGAGTATTTCCATGCATTGCCAAGCAGGTTTTCGAGGGCAATCCGTAGTAGCGCGCGGTCACCTACAACAATGATGCCGGGGTGGGTTATGAATTCTACACGTTGGCCGGGGAATGTCTTGGACAGATCCATGGCAATCTCGCTGGCGAGACTCGAAAGATTAACTGGGGCCATGTTCAAGCTGGCACGGGTGGCGCGGGACAGTTTAATCAAATCGTCGATCAACATTCCCATGCGCTGAGCCGCCGCCCGCACTCGCCGCAGATAATCCTGTCCCGTGGCATCGAGACTGCTTTCGTAGTCGTCCAGCAAAACCTGGCTGAATCCATCGATGCTGCGGAGAGGTGTGCGCAAATCATGGGATACCGAGTAACTGAATGCCTCAAGCTCCTTGATTGCGGCTTCGAGCTGTGCGGTGCGTTGTTTCACGCGATGTTCCAGCTCCGTGTTCAGCGTGCGAATTTTCTCTTCAGACGCAGTGCGTTGTACAATATGGCGCGCTTGCAAGAATGTTGCCCAGAAGAGAATGGCGCTGATGAAAAGCCCTCCTAGCAGGGTGATCGCGGCCACATTGTCAGCAATATTTGCAGGCTTGCCAGTAGAGATGGTTGTGAGCGCCCAGATGCGGCCTGCTATTTTGATCTGGTCGGTTACCGCATCCTGATCAACCCAGGATACGCGCGGAGCGGAACTGTAGACCAGAGAGTCGACGTCGAGTGAGTCATCTTCATAGACATTGAACGCCAGGCCTGGGAAACGATCGTGCGCCATAATCCCTGCTAAGAGTTCGTCTAAGCGGAAGCTGGCATACACGAACCCCACAAGCGCCTTGCGGCGTTCAGCTACCGACTGCTTTGGCGCACCGTTCCGGTAGACTGGTGAGAATATGACGAACCCAGATTGCGAGGATACTCCTGTATCTTCCATCAGCGTAAGCCGTCTCGTGGAGACCGGCTCGCCAGAGTCGCGCGCCAGAGACATGGCTTCATGGCGTATGGGTTCTGCCAGAATATCCGCACCAAACGATTTTAGTTTGCCGTGCTCAAATGGTTCCAGATAAATTACCGGACAGTACTCTGGCCGGCTACCCGGCGGAGTGACAGTGTACGCCGGAAAACCTTCCGCGCGGACTTCGGTGATATGATCGCGGAGGGCCTCTGCCCGCACCATGCCGCAATAGGCGAATCGGCGTATTCCTGGAAAGCGACGGATGGCATCGATCTGCTTGGTGTATGCGTGAAACTCGCTACGGTCGACGGAAATGCTTGCGGCGAACAGTCCGGTCAAGCCATCCAGTATTTGCTGATAGTTGCCTAGTTGGCGATTGATGGTGTCAGCAAGCACATGTGATTCACTGGCGAGCTTTGCGTGTTCTTTCGTTTCGGCAAGCTCTTTGGCATAGTGCCATGCCACAAGAGTCAGCATGATCGAAGCGAACCCCACCAGGTAGGCGATCATAGAGGGAGAAGTGAAACTTTTTGAGGTCATGTTAGCTTTTACAGTGGGTTCCAACCGCCGTTTTTAGGATCATGCAAAACCTGCGTTACATAGAGCAGTGGAAAAAATAGTTTAATACGAAAAGAGAGAAGCTGCGTGAATTCATTTTTTGCCGTAACCGCGCCGGGATTGGAAACGTTCACCGCACAGGAGTTGCATCGGCTGAACCTGTTGCCAGACGCTACAAATCCGCCCATGACAGAAGCCGGCGGTGTTGCCTTTCAGGGCGAACTGGATGCCGTGTACCGCGCCAACCTGCACCTGCGTACCGCCAGCCGTATTTTGGTGCGCTTGGGCGACTTCAACGCTGCTGCCTTTTCCGAGTTGCGCAAAAAGGCCAGCCGCCTGGACTGGGCAAGCTATCTGGTCCCTGGGCAGGCAGTCGCTATCCGCGCCACGTGTCACAAATCGAAGCTGTATCATGCCGATGCGGTGGCCGAGCGCGTGGCTGGGGCCATCGCGGACCAGTTGGGTCAGCCCGTCTCCCGCCAGAAGCCGGGAGATGAGGAGGCGGACAACCCGCCGCAATTGGTTGTGGTACGGCTGGTTCACGATCACTGCACTGTGAGCATGGATTCGTCCGGCGAGTTACTCCACCGCCGCGGTTACCGTCAGGCGGTCGCCAAGGCTCCGTTGCGTGAGACACTGGCCGCTGCCATGTTGCTTGCCTCGGAGTGGGATACCACATCCCCTTTACTCGATCCATTTTGTGGCTCAGGCACCCTGCCGATCGAAGCTGCCCTGCTGGCGCTGGGGCTGCCGCCGGGCCGCAACCGCTGTTTCGCATTTATGGACTGGCCAGGCTTCGACGAAAAACGCTGGGCAGCATTGTTGGCCGACTGCCAACCCCGCGCCGGGATTGAGTTGCCTCCGATCATGGCCTCCGACCGCGATGCGGGCGCGATTCGCATGGCGCAGGAAAATGCCGAGCGCGCCGGGGTGGCGCAGCATATCCAATTCACGTGCCAGGCAGTTTCGGCGATCAGTCCGCCTGCCGGAACTGGCTGGGTCGTCACCAACCCGCCTTATGGCGTCCGCATCAGCAGCAACAAGGATCTGCGCAATCTGTATGCCCAGCTTGGCAACGTGCTGCGCGCCAAATGTCCCGGCTGGCACACCGCCATTCTATGCAATGACCTGATGCTGCTGGGACAAACGCGCCTTACACTGGACACCTCGCTCTCGATACTGAATGGAGGCATCAAGGTGCGGCTGGGAAGGGGGCTGGTAAAGTAAAGCCCGCATAGGGCCGGCCCTGTTGGTAGCCTGCAACGGTAGTTGTCGCCCAGGTCGTCGCAGGCGCGGAACAGTGGGCTGGAAGCTGGCTAAGGGTGGTTTTCATTCCGTTTGGCTTGCGACCGGCCACGAGCATCTCAAAAACAAAGTCCAGTGGCGATAGGGCAACCGCCACCGGACTGAGAGATTATTTTGTTCCTACACGGTTAGCGACACACATCCACCTACTCCACCGTCACCGACTTGGCCAGATTGCGCGGCTTGTCGACATCGGTACCTTTCTGTAATGCCGCGTGATAGGCAAGCATTTGCACCGGGATGGCATGCACGACAGGCGAGAGCATGCCGGCGTGGCGTGGCGTGCGGATAACATGAACGCCTTCGCTTTCCGCGAAATGGCTGTCCAGATCGGCGAAGACAAAAAGTTCGCCGCCGCGCGCGCGGACTTCCTGCATATTGGATTTCACCTTTTCGAGCAGCGCGTCGTTGGGGGCAATGACGACTACCGGCATGTCGCTATCCACCAGCGCCAGCGGCCCGTGCTTCAGCTCACCAGCGGGATAGGCCTCGGCATGGATATAAGAGATTTCCTTGAGCTTTAACGCGCCTTCCAGACCGATGGGATAATGGATGCCGCGTCCAAGGAAAAGCGCATGATGTTTGTGCGCGAACGCCTTGGCCCACTCGGCGACCTGAGGCTCAAGATTCAACGCATGCTGCACGCTGCCGGGCAGGTGGCGCAACGCGTCGCGATATTCGGCATCCTTCTCCGGCGTCAGCAAGCCACGGGTGTTGGCAAGCGTGACTGACAGTACAAACAACGCAGCAAGCTGTGTGGTGAAGGCTTTGGTGGAAGCCACGCCGATCTCCGCACCGGCGCGCGTGTAGAACACCAGACTGGAGGCACGCGGGATAGCGCTTTCCGGTACGTTGCAGATGGCCAGTGTCTTGTTCTGCCCCAAAGACTTGGCATGCTTCAAGGCTTCCATCGTATCCAGTGTTTCACCGGACTGGGAGATAGTAATAATGAGCTGCTTCGGATTCGGCACCGACTAGCGGTAACGATATTCGCTGGCGATTTCCACCGACACCGGTAGCTTGGCAATGGCTTCGATCCAGTACTTGGCGGTGAGCCCCGCATAGTAGCTGGTGCCCGCCGCGAGAATCAGGATGCCGTTTATGTCCTTGAAAATCGCCTCGGCCTCGGTGCCGAACAACAGGGGATTGAAACCTTCGCTGATGACGGGTTCGATGGTGTCGGTGAGCGCGCGCGGCTGCTCATGGATCTCCTTCTGCATGAAATGGCTATAAGGCCCCAGTTCCATCGAGGCGAGCGAGACATCGCTGACATGCACCGGGCGCGCGACCCGTGTCCCCGACCTGTCAACGATGGTCACATGATCGCGCCCCAGTTCGGCGACATCGCCTTCCTCAAGGTAAATCACGCGGCGCGTGCTGGAGAGCACGGCGGAGACATCGGATGCAATAAAGTTCTCGCCTTCGCCCAACCCGATCAGCAGCGGACAACCCACGCGAGCACAGGTGATGATATCCGGCGACTTGAGGGCCATCGCGCCAATCGCGAAAGCACCGACCAGCTCAGCCACGGCACGCTGCGTGGCGGCAAACAAATCGCCGCATTGCGCGTAATGGTGATGAATGAGGTGCGCGATCACCTCGGTATCGGTTTGCGACTCGAAGATATAACCCAAGGACTGGAGGTGCGCGCGGTGCTCGTCGTGATTTTCGATGATGCCATTATGCACCACCGCGATCTCGCCGTGGGAAATGTGCGGATGGGCGTTGTACTCAGTGACACCGCCGTGGGTCGCCCAGCGGGTATGTCCGATGCCCACCAAACCGTGCAGTCCTTCCTCCGTCGCCTTGGCTTGCATGCCGGCAACGCGGCCCACCGCGCGGACGCGCTTGATACCGCCGTTAAGCACCGCCACACCCGCCGAATCATAGCCACGGTATTCCAGGCGGCTCAAGCCTTCGATCAGGATGGGAACAACGTTACGCTGCGCAACCGCGCCGATAATGCCACACATGATCTAATCTCCTATTTTTTTTTAATTGGGCGTTTCCACCCAGGGCGCGTCTGTTGCGGCGCACGGCTCAGCGTCAGCTCGCCGGGCGGGGCATCACGGGTGATGGTGGAGCCTGCGCCTATCGTCGCGCCGTCACCCACCGTCACTGGCGCGACAAGCTGGGTACTGGAGCCGACAAACACATCATTGCCGATGATTGTGCGATGCTTGTTCGCGCCATCGTAATTACATGTAATCGTACCCGCGCCGATATTCACGTTGCCACCCACAGTGGCATCGCCCACATAACTCAGATGATTGATCTTGGAACCCTGGCCGATCTCCGACTTCTTGATCTCGACAAAATTGCCGATATGCACATCGGCGGCCAGACGCGTCTCGGGGCGGATGCGGGCAAACGGCCCGATGCGGCAGTGTGCACCAATCACGGCGTCTTCGATCACGCACTGCGCCAGGATCTCCACGTCATCCCCGATGGCGGCGTTGCGCAGCACCACATTCGGCCCGATCCGCACGCCGCACGCAACGTGATGCCAGCAAGCATCAAACGCTCAGCCTGGGCGCGCTGGTAATGGCGCTCCACCTCCGCCAGCTGTACCCGGTTGTTGACTCCCATGACCTCAGCCACCGAGCGTGGCGCAACAGTGCTGACCTTCACGCCGTCGCGCACTGCCATGGCGATAATATCGGTCAGGTAATATTCACCCTGGGCGTTGTTGTTATCGAGCACCGCCAGCCATTTCTGGAGTCTCTCGCCCGAGACCGCCAGCATCCCGGTATTGATCTCAGCAATAGCACGCTGCTCTGCATTGGCATCCTTCTCCTCGACAATACGCAACACGCTGCCCTGTTCATCGCGTACAATCCTGCCATAGCCGCGCGGGTCATCCAGCCGCACCGTCAACAGGCCCAGACTATCCTGCTGCGCCACCGCAACCACCTGCCGTAGCGTCTCGGCGCTGATCAACGGCACATCGCCATACAGCACCAGCACCGTATCGCCCGCCCCCATATGAGGCAGCGTCTGAGCCACCGCATGGCCAGTACCGAGCTGTTCGCCCTGCTCCACCCAGACCACCTCCAGATGGGCGAGCGCTGAGCGTACCGCCTCGCCGCCATGACCGTACACCACCTGGATACGCCGCGCATCGAGTTGCCGCGCAGCATCCACTACATGCTCCAGCATGGGTTTGCCGCCCACCTCATGCAACACTTTGGGCGATCTGGAACGCATCCGCGTCCCAGCACCCGCCGCAAGAATAACGACGTTAAGACTCATAGCGATAACCGATGAAATGAAAAGGAGTTAATAATGCCAGAATTGCAGCCCCGGAGAAACTCGCAGGACGCCCCATGTTCGGACTCATCAAATAAAAATAATGGCTTAAATTCACAACCATGCAGGAGGCGCCGTCAAAAGCGCATTTTAGCTGCACGACATGACATTAGTTCGGTTTATCCCAAATAGTCCATCAGGTGAAATAGAGCGCACACCCCCGTTCGTGGTGAGCTTGTCGAACCATGAACGGCCCTTCGATAGGCTCAGGGCGAACGATTTTGGGGCTAATGGACAATCTGGTTTATTAGAGACGCTAAATACTTGCCCTGCCGCAAAAATGAAAAGGCCGCAAACAGCGGCCTTTTCATTGTCAGTCAGGCGTTAATCATCATCCCTTCGGCTTGATCGAGGAGCAGGCGTACAGATTTTACCAAAATACCCACCTCCCTTCCCAACAAGATCACCGGTCGTATAGATAGTGCCCTTCGCACCCGCGTAGACACCACTACCACCCGTGATCAACATTTGCTCCGTGGAAGATGGACCTGCAGCCACGCCGGCATCCGCCGTATAGACTTTCCCTCCAGAAAGAGATAAGGCAGTCCTCCCAGTAAAAAGCCGCCGCGACTCAACAAGACCGAACTCATTCGTAACCGCAGGAAGACCCTGCTCCTTCAGCATCGCCGGAGTACCACGCTGCGACCGCGAGCCCTCCAAGGGATGGGCCATCCCCTCAGCCGTCAATCCCGCAACGCCAGAAAACTTCCGGCCTCCCATCGTCAGCCTCACCGAGAAACAGGTGTTAGGCAAACCAACGTAAGTCAAACCCGGATAGGCATTTTTGATACCGCATCCGGCATCAGGTGCTAAAACTACACTGCCACTCACCAGATTACAGTGATACTCGTGCGCCTCAGACCCGGCTATGCTCAACACCCCAGCCACCATTAACGTGATGGATGAAATGATTTTATTTTTATTCATAATACCCCCGACTGTTATGGTTAAGAAGACTCTGAAAAATTCATTTAAAAAATTTTTCAGCTACGTCCTTGTACCGCGAAATATCCCAATAAATCAGATATTTATTAATTACATACAGCCATTGGACGAGGTGGGGTATGCAGCTCGCGAAGCGGGGGCAGGCTCTAAAAGGATCAAATAGGCACAACAAGAGGAATGGGCACCCCCACCGTGAACCCCCTCGATGGGATCAATGGGTGGCAATGGATGGCAATGTCATTCCATGAAGTTGCTACGCTACCCTGCGCTCCGAAAACTGGGCAACCCAACCCGTACCCGTACCCGTAATCACCGCAAAGGTGACAATAAAGGCACAATGTAGTGGGTTCACTAAACAGGTAAACCCACCCCATCATATTAAAGTAAATCTGAAAGTTTAATTGTTAATAATTGAAAATGGCGGCGGCTCGATCCTACAAGGACGTAGCCGAATTTTAGGAGGGAATACATCTATAGCCAAAGATCCATGTGTAGATCTTTGGCTATCTGTTTCAGATTAAGACTTGAAGCTTAACGACCCAGCTTCTTGCGCAACTTTTGTATGGCCTGCAGTTGCGCCATTGCCTCAGCAAGCTCAGTTTGAGCCTGAGCATAATCAAACTCAGAAACCTGATCCTGCAGCTTCTGTTCGGCGTGGTGCTTGGCCTCAAGTGCTGCCGCCTCATCAAGATCCTTGGCACGCTGCGCGGTGTCGCTGAGAATAGTGATGCTATGCGGCTGAATTTCCAGAACACCGCCGGAAACATAGAAGAACTCTTCTTCACCTTCGGGGGTACGCACCCTTACCTCACCCGGCTTGAGACGGGTGAGGAGCGGGGCGTGGCGCGGCATGATACCGAGTTCGCCCATTACTCCGGGCGCGAACACCATATGCGCCGGGCCGGAGAAGATCTCCGCCTCTGCACTAACGATGTCTACGTGCATGGTCATGGCCATATTTTACTCCTGCATGGACTGCCGAATTAGAGCTTCTTGGCCTTTTCAATGGCCTCTTCAATGGTACCGACCATATAGAAGGCCTGCTCCGGCAAATGATCATACTCGCCGTTGACGATGCCTTTGAAGCCGGTAATGGTGTCCTTCAGCGACACGTATTTGCCAGGGCTGCCGGTGAATACCTCTGCGACGAAGAACGGCTGGGACAGGAAGCGCTGGATCTTGCGCGCGCGGGACACAGTGAGCTTGTCGGTTTCGGACAGTTCATCCATACCCAGAATCGCGATGATATCCTTCAACTCCTTGTAACGCTGCAAGGTACCCTGCACAGCGCGGGCCACGTCATAGTGCTCCTGGCCGATAACCAGCGGGTCGAGCTGGCGGCTGGTGGAATCCAGCGGATCGATAGCAGGATAGATACCCAACTCGGCGATCTGGCGCGACAACACCACGGTAGCGTCCAAGTGGGCAAAGGTGGTGGCTGGCGACGGATCGGTCAAGTCATCGGCTGGCACGTATACCGCCTGGATGGAGGTGATCGAGCCGGTTTTGGTGGAGGTGATGCGCTCTTGCAACACGCCCATTTCCAACGCCAGCGTCGGCTGATAGCCCACTGCGGAGGGCATACGTCCCAGCAGCGCGGACACTTCGGTACCGGCCAGGGTATAACGGTAAATATTGTCGATGAACAGCAACACATCGCGGCCTTCCTCACGGAAGAACTCAGCCATGGTCAAGCCGGTCAGCGCTACGCGCAGACGGTTGCCGGGCGGCTCGTTCATCTGGCCATAGACCAGCGCCACCTTGTCGAGCACGTTACTCTCGCTCATTTCGTGGTAGAAGTCGTTACCTTCACGGGTACGCTCACCGACGCCGGCAAACACCGAGTAACCACTGTGTTCAATAGCGATGTTGCGGATCAGCTCCATCATGTTCACGGTCTTGCCGACACCGGCACCGCCGAACAGACCCACCTTGCCGCCTTTGGCGAAGGGACATACTAGGTCGATGACCTTGATGCCAGTTTCCAGCAAGTCGGTGGAAGCGGCCAGCTCATCGAAGGCGGGAGCTTTGCGATGGATACCCCAGCGCTGCTCCTCACCAATCGGGCCTTTCTCATCAATTGGGCTGCCCAACACGTCCATGATGCGGCCCAGCGTCTGCTTGCCCACCGGCACGGAAATCGGCGCCCCGGAGTTGGTTACCGCCAGTTCGCGGCGCAGCCCGTCGGTCGAACCCATGGCGATAGTACGCACCACGCCGTTGCCGATCTGCTGCTGTACTTCCAGCGTCAGACCTGCGTCTGTCACCATCAGCGCATCATAAATCCTGGGCATCGCATCATGCGGAAATTCCACGTCGACTACGGCGCCGATAATCTGTACCACTTTGCCCGAACTCATTGCTTCAGTTCCTCACACAAAAGATAAAAAAACGATGTCGGTTGGGTTCAACCCAACCACTTGTTATACGGCCGCAGCGCCAGCCACGATCTCGGACAGTTCCTGGGTAATCGCCGCCTGGCGCGCCTTGTTATAGGCCAACTGCAAATCACCGATCAGATCGCCCGCGTTGTCGGAGGCGCTCTTCATCGCCACCATGCGCGCCGCTTGTTCGCAGGAGAGATTTTCCACCACCCCCTGATAAACCAACGATTCGATATAGCGCATCAACAAGCCGTCCAGCACGTCTTTGGCATCCGGCTCGTAGAGGTAATCCCAATGATGCTTGAGCTGCGGATCTTCCACGCCGTGAATCGGCAACAGTTGCTCGACGTGGGGCCGCTGCGTCATGGTGTTCACAAACTCGTTGTACACCAGGAACAACCGGTCAATCTGCCCGGCATCGTAGGCATCCAGCATTACCTTTACCACCCCGATCAGGTCTGCCACCTGGGGCGTATCGCCCAAGTGCGAAGCCTGCGCGATGACATTGCCGCCCAGCCGCTTGAAGAAGGCATTGGACTTGGTGCCGATGGTGCATAGGTCGATCCTGACACCTTTGTCATTCCATTCGCGCATGGCGCGCACGGTGGCCTTGAACATATTGGCGTTCAGCCCGCCGCACAAGCCGCGGTCAGAAGAAATGATGATAAATCCTACACTCTTCTTGACTTCCCGTTCCTGCAAATAGGGATGCTTGTACTCCGGATGCGCGTGCGCCAGATGGCCGATCACGTTGCGGATCTTCTCCGCATAGGGGCGCGCGGCATCCATGCGGTCCTGCGCCTTGCGCATCTTGCTGGCGGCCACCATTTCCATGGCGCGGGTGATCTTTTGCGTATTTTTTACGCTCTTGATCTTAGTGCGGATTTCTTTACCGACGGCCATTTATCTGCTCCTGGTTACCAGACGCTGCTCGCCTTGAAGGCCTTGATCGTCTCGCGCATGCCATTGGCAATGTCATTGTTATAATCGCCGGTCTTATTGATAAGATCCAACAAATCGGCGCTATTGGCTCTGGCATAGGCATGCAAGGCCTGCTCGAAATCCACCACCTTTTTGCGGTCCACATCATCCAGGAAGCCTTCGCTGGCGGCGAACAACGACAACGCCTGTTCGGCAACGGAAAGAGGCGCATATTGCTTCTGTTTCATCAGCTCAGTGACGCGCTGACCGCGCTCGATCTGCTTGCGGGTGGACTCGTCCAGATCGGAAGCAAACTGGGCGAAGGCCGCCAGCTCACGGTACTGGGCGAGGTCGAGACGCACGCCGCCGCCGAGCTTTCTGATGATCTTGGTCTGCGCTGCGCCACCGACACGCGACACCGACAAACCGGCGTTGATAGCGGGGCGGACACCGGCATTGAACAAGTCGGTTTCGAGGAAGATCTGTCCGTCGGTGATCGAGATCACGTTGGTGGGCACGAATGCCGACACGTCGCCGGCCTGGGTCTCGATAATCGGCAGCGCGGTCAACGAGCCGGTCTTACCCTTGACTTCGCCGTTGGTGATCTTTTCCACATGCTCGGCATTGATGCGCGCAGCGCGCTCCAGCAGGCGTGAATGCAGGTAGAACACATCGCCCGGATAGGCTTCGCGGCCCGGCGGACGGCGCAGCAACAGCGACACTTGACGGTAGGCCCAGGCCTGCTTGGTCAGATCGTCATAAACAATCAGCGCATCCTCACCGCGGTCGCGGAAATATTCACCCATTGCACAGCCGGAGTACGGGGCAATAAACTGCATGGCGGCAGAATCAGAGGCGCCGGCGGCCACCACGATGGTGTGGGCCAGTGCGCCGTGTTCTTCCAGCTTGCGCACTACGGCGGCAATAGAGGAGGCCTTCTGGCCAACGGCCACATAGATACACTTAACGCCGGTACCTTTCTGGTTGATGATGGCGTCGATGGCCACGGCAGTCTTGCCGGTCTGACGGTCGCCAATGATCAGCTCGCGCTGGCCGCGCCCGATAGGCACCATCGCGTCGATAGCCTTTAGGCCGGTCTGTACCGGCTGGTTCACTGATTGACGGCTAATGACGCCCGGCGCCACTTTCTCAATGGGGGACATGCCGCTGGCCTTGATCGGTCCTTTGCCATCAATCGGGACACCCAGGGAATCAACAACGCGCCCCAGCAGGCCTTCACCGACCGGCACCTCAAGAATCTTGCCGGTGCATTTGACGCTGTCGCCTTCGCTGATGTGCTCGTAGTCGCCCAGAATCACCGCGCCAACCGAATCACGCTCCAGATTGAGCGCCATACCGTAGGTGTTGCCGGGAAACTCGATCATTTCGCCCTGCATCACGTCGGCCAGACCATGGACACGCGCAATACCGTCGGTGATGCTGACTACGCTGCCTTCGGTGCGGGCCTCGGTCACCACCTCGAATTTCTCGATCCGCTGTTTAATCAGCTCGCTGATTTCTGTAGCGCTCAATTGCATTATCTAATCCTCTATAAACCTTAAATTAGCGAAACCTTGCGTGGCGCGGGGTGCGCCGGTATTTATCATAAGGGCGCGGTCTTGAAACCCGCCCCTATTTAATCCTCTCAGCGCGCCAGCGCACCGGAGAGCTTGGCCAATTGCCCCTTCACTGAGCCGTCGATCACCAGATCCCCGGCGCGGATAATCGCGCCGCCCACCAAGTCACTGTCAACTTTACAGGTCAGACTGATGTCACGCCCCAAGCGTTTTTTCAGGGCGGCAGCAATATTCTTTTGCTGCTCGTCGCTGACCGGGAACGCGGAAACCACCTCAGCCTGCATGGTTCGCTCCGCCTCCGCACGGTAAAACTCATAGAGCGCGGCGATCTCAGGCAGCAGCACCAGGCGGTGGTTTACAATCAACACCTTGATCAGACTTTGAACACCCGGGGTAAACCGCGCGCCGCCGATATCCAGCAGCAAGCTTTGCAACTGGCCACCACGAACCCGCGGATTGGCGATCAGACGCTGTACTCTGATATCAGCGGCAATCGCCGCCAGCAGCTGCAAGCTATCAGACCACTCGCGCAATGCCCCCTGGCTGCGTGCCAGGTCAAAAATGGCCTGGGCATAAGGGCGGGCAACAGTAGATTTTTCTGCCATGGCTAGATCTGCGCAATTACATCGTTAAGCACTTCACCGTGCGATTTGGCGTCGATTTCGCGCTTGAGGATCCTGGCTGCACCGGCCATGGCGACGGATGCCACCTGACCACGCAACTGTTCCTTGGCGCGATTCGTTTCGCGCTCGATCTCGGCCTGGGCGGCGGCAAGCTGGCGGTCGCCTTCGGCGCGGGCATGAACCCTGGCCTCGTCGACTATCGCATTGGCACGCTTCTCGGCCTGGGCCATGATCTCGGCAGCCTTTGCTTTTGCCGCCTGCAACTCTTCCTTGGCGTGCTTTTCGGCAAGCTCCAGGTCGTGTTTACCTTTTTCCGCTGCGGCCAAACCATCCGCGATACGTTTCTGGCGCTCGGCCAGCATGGCGGACATCGGCCCCCACAGCACCTTGTTCACAAACCAGATCAACAGCACGAAGGCTATCATCTGGGCTATCAGGGTTGCGGTTATATTCACGTTACATTCCTCTCGGCATGATTACCGTACAAAGCCGACAGAATTAGCCGCCCACCGTCTTGAGCGCAGCTTCCAGGGCGCCGACGAAGGGGTTGGCGAACAGGAACCACATGGCGAACGCCAGGATGATGAAGGGGAAGGATTCCATCAAACCGGCAAAGATAAACATGTTGGTCATCAAGGCAGGGCGCATCTCGGGCTGGCGTGCAATGCCTTCCAAAGTCTTGGCGCAGATCAAGCCCCAGCCAATGGCGGAACCTAAACCAGCGGCGGCCAGGATGACGCCAACGCCAATCGCGGTGTAGGCATAAATTTGTGCAACCATATCGGGTGTCATTTTACTGCTCTCCTCATTGATAAAAATTAAAGATAAAAATCAAAAAACCGCTTTTAATGCTCTTCAGTATGCGCCATTCCCAAATAAACGATGGTCAACACCATGAAGATAAACGCCTGCAAGGTGATTACCAGCAGGTGGAATATCAACCAGCCCAGATCAAGCACCACCTGCAGAGGGAACCAGAACAGTGCTGCCGCGCCTACCGTCAGCGTGCCGCCGATCAACGCAATCAGCAGGAACACCAGCTCGCCGGCAAACAGGTTGCCGAAAAGACGCAACGCCAGACTCAGGGGTTTGGCCAGCTCTTCGATGGTGGTCATGACGATGTTGACCGGCACGAAGAATTTGCCGAAGGGATGAAAGAGGAACATTTTGAGATAGCCGACCGGGCCTTTGACCTTGATGCTATAGAAAACCACCAGCACGAAGACTGTGAGCGACATGGCCAGCGTGGTGTTCAGGTCGGTGGTCGGCACCACCTTGAGATAGGGAATGCCCAAGCCGGATGCGATCATCGGCAGCAAATCCACCGGGATGAGATCCATGAAGTTCATCAGGAACACCCACAGGAAGATGGTCAGCGCCAGGGGGGCAATCAATGGATTGTGGCCGGGGAAGGTATCTTTGACCTGGGTGCTGACGAAATCCAGGATCATTTCAACAAAATTCTGAAAGCCGCTCGGCTTGTCCGGGTTGAGGCTGCTGCCGACGCGCCAGCCGACAAACACGATCAACGCCGCAATCAGATAGCCGAAAAATATTGTGTCGAGATGTAGCGACCAGAAACCGGACGCCTGATGCGTTACGGGATCACAGTCGCCGACGCACAGATTGGTCAAGTGGTGCTGAATATACTCAACGGTGCCGCCACCGCCGGAATTATGTGCTGCCTCACTCAAGACTCTATCCCCCACCCAATGCTCAATAAGAAATCTTTAACCACTCAGTTCGACCGCGAACCACCCGCGCCCGCCAGATAAACCAGCTGCGCGGCGCCAAAACCGGCGATAGTCGCCAACGGCGCCAGCTTGAATACCGCCAAACCCAACCCAAACAGCGCCAGCACCATCACAAAGCGTTGCACCGCGCCCATATAGAGCGCCAGCATGACATGCTTGGGGCCATGCTCGGCCGCTTGCGCTGCTGCACGGCGCACACCCCGACGCAACAGCACAGCAGCAGCGATACTTATGAACGCGCCGTACAGCGCGGAGCGCGCCTCCCAGCCACCCTTGCCAAAATAAAACCCGGCAGCGGCCAGAAGGCCCACAACCACCTGCAGGACGATGATCTTGCGGGTTTTTTCAGCAATTTCGTGCTCGGCGCTATCCAATCTATCCCCACCTGCTCAACATCTTATGCGCCTTCAGAATGCCACCGACAAAACCGAGACAACCGAAGATAAACATCAGCAGGGGGCGGGTCTCCAGCCAAAAATCCAGGGCGTACCCCAGCACAAAACCCACAACGACCATTGCCGCCAAATGGGAGCCAACCCCCACCAGCAGCCAACCCATTTGAGGAGGGGTCTTCATGGTGCGTACGCCGAACAAAAAGACGGGCGGCATTCTAACACTGGGGCAACACACACCACAACCCCAAACTTTGCCAAAATCGCGGGTCAACCAGACATATGGGGGATAATGGCACTATTTTATGTGCGCCAGGATGCCGTCGAGCTCGTCGAGGCTATTATAATGGATGACCAATTTTCCTGTGCCGCGCGCGCCGTGCTGCACGTCCACCTTGGCGCCAATTTTTTCAGACAAGTTTTCCTGCAATTTGCGGATGTCTGGGTCAAGGTGTCTTTTTTCCTTGGACTGCTCGCCCTTTTCTTGAGCGATCAATTGCAAGCGGCGCACCATCTGTTCGGTTTCGCGCACGGATAGCCCCTTGGCAACAACTTGCCGGGCCGCCTCGCCTTGACTCGCGCCTTGCAGGCTCAACAGGGCGCGCGCATGGCCCATCTCCAGATCGCCATGCTCGATCAGGCGCTTGACGTCGTCGGCCAGCTCCAGCAAACGCAGCAGATTGCTCACTGCGGCGCGCGAGCGTCCCACTGCTTCAGCCGCCTGCTGATGGGTCATAACGAATTCATCAATCAACCGTTGCAGGGCGTTGGCCTCTTCAAGCGGGTTAAGGTTCTCGCGCTGAATGTTTTCGATCAGCGACATGGCGATAGCGGCACGGTCCGGTACGTCGCGCACTATGGCGGGAATTTCCTGTAGGCCGGCAATCTGTGCGGCACGCCAGCGGCGTTCGCCGGCAATGATCTCGTACCGGCCGGGTTCAGCCAGCGGGCGCACTATGATGGGCTGCACCACGCCCTGGGCGCGGATCGAACTGGCCAGATCTTCCAGGCTCTCGGTGTGCATGTCGATACGCGGCTGGTATTTGCCGCGCTGGATCAGGTCCACTGGCAGATTGCGCAGATCGCCGGCGGCCTCGCCCTCATCCGATCCTATGGGACGGATATCGCCCAGCAAGGCGTTAAGACCTTTACCCAAACCGCGTTTTTTTGTCGACATATGCTTCACGTTTCGAATAGGCCGAAGGGGCGAAATGCGCTCCCCGGTGTGTAAATTTGACCATCAGGCAACTGCATTCGCGGCAACCTGACCTGCATCCGCTTTTTGTTCCCGGCGCAGCACCTCACCGGCCAGTGCCAGATAGGCCAAGGCGCCGCGCGAGGCCTTATCATACAGCAATACTGGCAAGCCGTGGCTGGGAGCTTCGGCGAGACGCACATTGCGCGGGATCACAGTGCGGTAGAGCTGCTCGCCAAAGTGCTGGGCAAGCTGGTCAGAGACCTCATTGGCAAGATTGTTGCGCGGGTCAAACATGGTGCGCAGCAGTCCTTCAATCCTGAGCTGCGGATTGAGGGTGGCGCGGATCTGCTCGATAGTCTCCATCAGCGCCGTCAAACCTTCCAGCGCGTAGTATTCGCACTGCATGGGGATGATCACCGAATGCGCCGCCACCATGGCGTTGACGGTAAGCATGCTCAACGAGGGCGGACAATCTATGATTATGTAATCGTATTCTACCTGCACCTGCTCCAGGGCCTGCCGCAGCCGCTGCTCACGCGCGGCGAGGGGCGGCTTGCCGCGCGCAACATCGAGGCGCTCGCGTAGCCGCTGTTCGCCTGCAGTCAGGGACATCAGGCTCACCTCGGCGGCGGTCAGGTCGGCGTTGGCGGGCACCAGCGCATAACCAGCCTGCCCTGCCGCCACGGTGACGCCTGCCACCTCCTGCTCGCCGAGCAAAACGTCGTAACTGGAGAGCACCAGGGATTTTTTGTCGACGCCGCTGCCCATGGTAGCGTTCCCTTGAGGGTCGAGATCAACCAGCAGGACACGGCGCTTGGTTGCCGCCAGCGAGGCGGCAAGGTTGACACTGGTGGTGGTCTTGCCGACCCCGCCCTTCTGGTTGGCTACAGCAATAATCCTGGCCATGCGCATTATTCCGCTCCTTTGGCGGCGACGCACACGACATGCCGTTTCGCATCCAGCCCCGGCACAATCAAGGGATGGACGGTGGCTGCCGCGTAACATTCAGGTGTTGCAGCCAACTCTTGCGCCGGATACTCACCCTTCATGGCGAGCATGGCGCCACCCGCGCGGCATAAACGATCCGTGGCGGTCAGCATGTCGACAAGCTCCGAAAACGCCCGCGAGATCACCGTATCGAACGGCTCGCCAGGACGATAGGCCTCAATCCGGCACGCCTCCACAGTGACATTACTCAACCCTAGATCCGCAACCGCCTGGGTGACAAAACGGGTCTTTTTACGGTTGCTGTCGAGCAGCACAAATTGCACATCAGGCAGCGCCAACGCCAGAGGAATACCCGGCAGGCCCGCCCCCGTTCCCACATCCAGCACACGGAGGCCTTTAATGTACGGCGCCACAGAGAGGCTGTCGAGCAAATGACGCACCACCATCTGCGCGGGATCGCGCACGGCCGTCAGATTATAGACACGGTTCCATTTGGCCAGCAGCGCCAGATAAGCAAGGAGCTTGGCCTGGGTTTGCGGTGACAGGGGTAAATTCATCTGTTCCAGGCCGCGCGCCAGTAGCACAGACAAATCCTCGTTATTCGGCGCTATTACAATGGACTCTGTCACGTTAATGGTTAACCTCGGTGCTCTTCCGGTACATACTTCGACCAGTCGTGCCGGATATCGCCAAACGCAAGAAAAGACGGGTTGAGCAGCGAATCCTTGGTGTTGTAGCGCAATGGCCGCAGGCTGGTATCGGTGAGCCGGCCGCCCGCTTCCTCGACCACACACTGGGCCGCAGCGGTGTCCCACTCAGAGGTCGGCCCGAGGCGTGGATAAATATCTATTTTGCCCTCCGCCACCAGGCAGGACTTGAGCGAGCTGCCGATGCAGATCACCTCGTGATCGGGGAGGTTGGTGAGAAAGGCGTCGAACGCCTCGTTGCGATGCGATTGACTGCCCGCCACTGTAACGCGCCCGCCGCCGCAAGGCCGCACACGGATCTGCGCGGGATCCCCGCCATGCTCTTGCTTATATGCGCCGCCGCCTTTACTGGCGAAATAACAAACGCCGCTCACCGGCACGTATACCACCCCCAGCACCGCCTGATGATTCTCGATCAGCGCAATATTGACCGTAAACTCACCGTTGCGTTTGATGAATTCGCGCGTCCCGTCCAACGGGTCCACCAGCCAGTAACGATTCCACGCCGCGCGCTCCGCATAAGGGATGGCCGCCGACTCTTCGGACAGCACCGGCACATCGGGCGTGAGTATTTCCAGGCCTGCCAGGATCGCATCATGCGCGGCCATGTCGGCATCGGTGAGCGGAGAGCGGTCATACTTGCTAGCGACGCTAAAATCCTGCGCATAAACTTCCATGATCCTGCGCCCGGCGTCTTCGGCTATGTCGATTACCGGCATAAGCAATTTGCCAAGGCCTTCAATTATCTTCACGCAACAACTCCCTCACCATGAATAGGGCTGCGATTGAGCGCGCCTCGGTACAATCTTCACATTCAAGCAACTCATTAAGGCGGCTCAGGCGCCACGGCACCACCTCGATCTCTTCCGGCTCATCGCCAACGGACTTGCTGGGATACAGATCCTCGGCCAGCACCACATGCGTAGTATGACTCAGATAACCCGGCGCCACCGTCAGCGAAGTGATGTGCCGCAGCTTCCTTGCGGCGTACCCCACCTCTTCGGCAAGCTCGCGATTGGCGGCCTCCAGCAGGTCTTCACCTGGCTCGATGCGGCCCTTAGGCAAGGCCAGCTCATAGCGCTGCACCCCGGCGGCGTATTCGCGGATCAGCAACACGGTATCCTCGTCCAGCATCGGCACCGCAAGCACCGCACCACGACTAGAGCCTTTTAACCGTTCATATTGCACGACGACACCGTTGGAAAACTCAAGGTCCATCTGCTCGACGTGAAAAAGACGCGTCTTGGCTATCGTCTGCGCATCCAAAATCCGAGGGGGTTTACGCATACCTGGTTTCTGAGTGATTTGAACCTGAAAATGGCGGCCGGAGCCGTGGCGTATTAGCCATTAAGGATACCAGAATGGGATTCTACCCGATTATACCGTGCAATTAACATGAAAAACCGGGGGCTGGCTTCAGAACCTGTTCACGATCTCGATCAAGGGAAGAGCGAAGCGAAGGGTTCCCAGTGCAAGGCAAAATCGCACGAAAAAGCGGAGCATACACGCAGTTTGCCGCTTCCCGGCCCCGCATTTTGAATGCGATTTTCCTCGGTACCCCCTTGAGGGGTGAACGCCGCAATGCGCCCTTCAGCGAGATCGTGATCAGGTTCTCAGCCCTTCCCCATCACGCCCCTATCCAGCAGCAAATCCAGCGTAAACCTCACCCCAAACCCGGTGATGTCGGTAGGGATATGCGCCAGACCGCCCTTGCTGTTCCCTGCGGCGAGGTCGATGTGCAGCCAGGGGGTGTCGTCTCTGACGAAGCGGCTCAGGAAACGTGCGGCGAGGATGTGGTCGGCTTCGCCGGTGAGGGTGCATTGCTTGATGTCGGCGATGTCGCTCTCCAGCTCCTTGTCATAGTCGGCATCAGTAGGAAAGGGCCAGACGCGCTCGCCGCTTTGGCGTCCGGCTTCGATGATGTCCGGGATCAGCGCGGCGCGGTTGGTGAAGGCGCCGCTGTAGCGTGTACCCAGGGCGTAGACGCAGGCGCCGGTGAGGGTGGCGTAGTCGATGATCAGGTTGGGGTGTTCGGCGCTGGCCATCGCCAGGGTGTCGGCGAGTATCATGCGGCCTTCGGCGTCGGTATGCACCACCTCGATGGTGGTGCCGTTGCTGGCGGTGACTACGTCATTCTGTTTGTAGGCCTTGGGGCCGATGTGGTTTTGTGCCAGTGCCAGCCAGCAATGCACGGAGAAATCCGCCTTGAGCCGTGTCAGCGCCAGCAGGGTACCGAGCGCCACGGCGCTGCCTTCCATGTCTTCGTGCATGCCGAACATACTCTTGGCGGGCTTGAGGTTGTTGCCGCCGGTGTCGTAGCAGATGCCTTTGCCGATCAGGGCGAGCCTTTTTTTGGTGGCTTTTTCAGACCCCCGTTTTGTGTTGACACCACGGTTTTTGGGCGAATAGCACAACTGCACAATGCAGGCATCGTCGTCGGCGCTGCCCTGGGCGACGGCGAGAAATGCACCGGCACCCTGGCGGCGCAAGGTCTTGGTGTCGAAGAGGTGGATGTTCCAGCCGTGTTCCTCCGCCAGTTCAGTGATGCGCTCAAGATAATGTGCCGGGGTCAGTTGATTGGGCGGCAGGGCGGTGAGGTAGCGCGCCAGGTTGTTGCCCTCGGCGGCGGCCAGGGTACGCGAGAAATCGAGTTTGCCGCTGATGCCGTGGATATGGAGAGCGGCGAGCCGCTTGTCCGGGGCGGGTTTGCTTTTTAGCGAGGGCATGGCGTGCCTGCCTGCAAGCAGCGCTGCGACCATCGCCTCGGCGACGCGCGCAGCCAGCGCGTCCTCCAGCCCCGGCATGAGCAGGGAAATCTCCGCCGGATTCTGCTCAAAATGGATCGCGCACAGCTTGCGCGCCAGTGTCAGCAGATCGAAAGGGGAAATATCCGGCTTGATGCGCGCCAGCGTCACGCGCGTGCCCGCCGCGTTGGGCAGGTCGGTGGTCAATGGCGAGGTATCGTCCTTCTCCTTGCTGCGCGCCCAGCGCTGTTTGAGTATGTCGGCATAGGGAAACAACGGCCACTCGCCTTTGGTGTCGGGCAACACACACACCAGGTTGCCTGAATTGTTGAGGCGAGCCTCGTCCGGCAGGCCTTTATGTTGTTTTATGTTGATTTTTATCACTGAGAACCCCCTTAAAAAGTCATGACTTTCCTTGACCTGATGCGCCAAAACACTGATCATATCGTGCTTATTCATTTTCAGGTACTGTAAAAGGAGCCCCATGACCCCCGCTGACAAAAAACGGGTGCTGCGCGAGATGCTTTTCGCGCGCCGCTTCGAGGAGCGCTGCTACGAAGCCTATGTGGAACGTAAGATCGGTGGTTTTCTCCACCTTTATCCCGGCCAGGAGGCGTGCGCCCAGGGTGTGATGGAAGCGGCGCGGCCCGGTCATGATTACGTGATCACCGGCTATCGCGACCACATCCATGCCATCAAGTGCGGCGCTGATCCCAAGGCCGTGATGGCGGAGCTTTATGGCAAGGAGACCGGCTCCAGCAAGGGGCGCGGCGGCTCCATGCACATCTTCGACGTGGAACACCATTTCATGGGCGGCTACGCGCTGGTGGGCGGGCCTTTCCCGCTTGCGGCCGGCATCGCCAAGGGCCTCAAGATGAAGGGTTCGGACGCCATCTCCATCTGCTTCCTGGGGGATGCCGCGAACAATCAGGGCACCTTCCACGAGTCGCTGAACATGGCCAAGGTGTGGAATCTGCCGGTGCTGTATGTGTGCGAAAACAATCTCTATGGCATCGGCACGCGCATCGACCGCTCTACGGCGGTGGTCGATCAGTACAAGCGGGTGTGCGGCTATGACATTCCCGCCGTACAGGTGGACGGGCAGGATGTGGAGGTGGTGTATCAGGCCGCCAAGACCGCCGTCGATCATGTGCGTTCCGGCAAGGGGCCGTATTTTCTGGAGTTGATGACCTACCGTTACCGTGGCCACTCGATGTCCGATTCCAACGCCTACCGCGCCAAGGACGAGGAGCGCATGTGGAGCAAGCGCGACCCTATCATCATGCTGCGCGATCGTCTGGTCGATGCAGGTGAGATCAGCCTCGATGACTACAAGGCAATGGATACCGAAATCCTTCATCAAATCGAGAGCGAGATCATCAAATTTGCGGAAGAATCACCGGAACCTTCGGTGAACGAACTAGAAAAATATGTGCTGGCGGACAATGATCCTTATGTCCGCGGGGGGGTACGCTAATGGCAGTTATGATGTATTGGGAAGCGCTGCAGCGCGCCCAGGATGAAGAAATGACGCGCGATCCGCTGGTGCTCGTGATGGGCGAGGATGTCGGCGTGGCAGGTGGCACCTACAAGGCCACCAAAGGCCTGTATGACAAATACGGCGCGGAGCGGGTGATCGACACCCCGATCTCGGAAAACGGCTTCACCGGCCTTGCCATCGGCGCCTCCTTCATTGGCGTGCGGCCCGTTATCGAGATCATGTCGGTCAACTTCGCCTGGTTGGCGATGGATCAGATCTTCAATTCCGCCGCCAAAGTGCGCTACATGTCGGGCGGCCAGCTCACCGCGCCGGTGGTGATCCGTTCGCCGGGCGGCACGGCCCACCAGCTGGGTGCGCAGCATTCGGCGCGCATGGAGAAGGTATTCATGGGCATCGCCGGTCTGCGCGTGGTGACGCCCTCCACCCCGAAACAGGCCTACGGCATGCTCAAGGCCGCAATACGCTGCAACGACCCGGTGTTCATCAACGAACACGAGTTGATGTACAACATGAAGGGCGAGGTGCCGGACGGCGACTACTTCCACCCGCTGGAAGGCTCCGAAGTCGCCCGCCCGGGCCGCGACGTGACGCTGTTTGGTTACAACATCTCGGTACACTGGTGCCTGGAGGCGGCGGAGTTCCTTGCTACCCATCATGGCATCGACTGTGAGGTGGTTGATCTCTTTACTCTCAGCCCGCTCGACCGCGCTGGGATCAAGGCTTCTGTGAGCAAGACGCACCGCGCCGTGATCGCCGAAGAGGCCGAGGCCCCGGTCGGCGTGGGTTCGGAGGTGATTGCGATCATCAACGAGGAATGTTTCTTTGAGCTGGATGCAGCGCCGCTGCGCGTGTCGGCCAGGAATGTCCCCATCCCCTACAACCACAAACTGGAAAAGGCAGCCATCCCCAGCGCCAAGGATATCGTCCATGCCGTGCTGAAGATGTTCGGGAAATAACCAATGGCAGAACCCTATGCAGTAAAAATGCCCCAGCTTTCCGACACCATGACCGAAGGTGTCATTGTGAGCTGGGAGAAGAAAATTGGCGACAGGATTGAGCGCGGCGACATCGTTGCCACTGTCGAGACCGACAAGGCGATCATGGATGTCGAGGTGTTCCGCGAAGGCTACCTCTCCGGCCCGCTCGCTGCTGTGGACAGCGTGGTGGAGGTGGGTGGGGCGATTGCCTATATTGTTGCAACAGATGAAGAAGTCGTAAGTACGGCGGCGCCTGTTGCGCAAGCACACGCCCCTGCAACTGCTGCTCCCCAGGCCGCCGTCGCCAGTCCCGCGCCAAGCGCCCCTGCAGTGTCAGACGAGCCTGCGGGCGTGACGCACGTGATCAAAATGCCCCAGCTCTCCGATACCATGACGGAAGGCATGGTGGTAAGCTGGAGCAAAAATCCCGGCGACAAGATCGAGCGCGGCGATATCGTCGCGCAGGTTGAAACCGACAAGGCGATCATGGATGTCGAAGTGTTCCGTGATGGTTATCTCTCCGGCCCGCTCGCAGCGGTGGACGCCATGGTGCCGGTGGGTGGTGCATTGGCCTATCTGGTGGAACAGGCCGGACAAGTGGTGACAGGCGTCACTGCGGGCAGCACAGCGCAAACGGCCTCTGCTGCAAGTACACTTGCCACCGCACCTGCGGCGGCGGTCTCCCGCCCCGTCAGCGCCCCGCTGGTGGCGGCGGGCGCCCTGCCCGCCCCTCGCCCCGACAACAAGCATGCTACACCTTATGCCCGCAAACTGGCGGGGGCGCTGCACGTGAATTTGAACACCCTCCGGGGCACGGGCGCAGGCAGCGTGATCGTCGCTGATGATGTATTGCGCGCCCAACCCATCGAACGGCCCACGGAAGTTGCGGCACTGCCCGCAGCGCATATTCTGCCCGAAGTACAGGTGCCCGGACATGGCCGCGCCATGTCGGCCATGGAACGTGCCGTGAGCCAGTCGATGACTGCCTCGCTGACCATGCCGACCTTCCATGTCACCATCAATGCCCGCCCCGATGCGCTGATCAAGGCCGCCAAGAAGAAGGGCGTCTCCGTCACCGTAGCGATTGCCAAGGCCTGTGCGCTGGCGATGAAGAAGCATCCCACCATGAACTGGGCCTACCAGCCGGTGGACAAGCTGGTGGAGCGCGATGTTGTCGATATCGGCATGGCGGTTTCCGCCGACGGCGGCGGCCTGGTGGTGCCGGTGCTGCGCCATTGCGAATCGCGCAGCCTGGAAGAGCTGGATGCGTCATGGAAGGATCTGGTGACACGCGCCCGCGTGCGCCGTCTCAAACCGGAGGAATACGCCAACCCCACCTTCATGGTGTCCAATATGGGCATGCTGGGGGTCAGCTATTTCGACGCCATCCCCACCCCCGGCACGGCGGCCATCCTCGCCATCGCCACGGCGGGCGATCAGGGTATGCCGCTCACCATCACCGCTGACCACCGCGTGGTCAACGGCGCCGAGACGGCCATGTACCTGAATACCCTCAAGCAACATATCGAACACCCGGAAGAGTGGATCGGCTATGTTGGCCCGGCTATTCCCGAAGGCAACTGGGATTACGACGTGGTGGTGATCGGTGGCGGGCCGGGCGGTGAAGATTGCGCCCGTGACCTGGCCGAACATGGCATCAAGGTGGCGATGATTAACGACTCGCCGTTCCCCGGCGGTGAATGCCTGTGGCGCGGCTGTATCCCCTCCAAGGCGTGGCGTGCGGCGGCGGATCGCATCCGTGACCGCGCCCATGACGCACACCTGGGCGTGGAAGGCACTACCAAGGCCACCCTCAACTGGGAGGCCTTGGAGAAGACCCGCCGCCATGTACTGGAAACCCGTGGTGAAATGGCGCTCAAGACCGACACTGGCGTGAAGATCAAGGTCATCCAGGGTTTTGCCTGGTTCGAGTCCGATCACCGGCTGTTTGTTGATACCTCCGGCAACAGCAAAGATCCGCATGCACGCGCCCCGTTGGGTGACGGTTCCAAGGGTGAGCACATCACTTTTGGCTGCGCCGTTATCGCCACTGGCGCGCCACCCTTCGTGCCGCCCATTCCAGGGGCCGATACCGGCCTGAAGAGCGGCGGCGTGCTGACATCCGATACCGTGTGGGGCCTGACCAAAGCACCCAAGCGCCTCGGCATCATCGGCGGCGGCGCTATTGGCCTGGAAATGGCGCAAATCTTCCAGGATTTCGGCACCGAAGTGGTGCTGCTGGAAGGCCGCGACCGTATCCTGTTTGAAGTCGAGCCGGAAATCGCCAAAAACCTCACCGCGATCCTCAATGACGATCCGCGCCTGACCGTCCACACCTCGGTCAAGATCAAGGAGATCAAGGGCGCGGCGGGTGATATGACCGTCGTCTATGAAGACAGCCAGGGTGTCGCCCAGTCGCTCGGCTGCGAATACGTCCTGATGGCCACGGGCAAGCGTCCGGTGGTTGGCCCGCTCAAACTGGAGGCCGCTGGCGTGGCGCTGGACGGCAGCGTCATCAAGGCCGATGCGCGTGGCCGCACCTCCGTGCCACACATCTTCGCCGTAGGCGATGTGATCGGCGGCTACATGCTCGCCCACACCGCCGGCCATCAGGGGCGCGTTGCGGCGGAAAATATCCTGGGTGAGGACGCCAAATACGACCAGGACAAAGACTGCGGCGTGATCTTCACCCGCCCCGAGGCCGCCTTCGTCGGCCTGTCGGTAGAACAAGCCAAGGCCAAGGGCATCGACGCCGCTGAAGTGAAAATGCCGATGAGCATCGACGCCAAAGCCATGATCACCGCCGAAACCCAAGGCATGATCAAAATCGTCGCCGACAAGGCCAGCCACCGCATCATCGGCGTACACTTCCTCGCCGACCACGCGGATACGCTGATCGGCGAAGCGGTGATGATGGTCAGCGGCAACATGACCCTGGAGCAAGTGGCGCACGCCATCCATCCACATCCCACCCAAACCGAGATGTTCGGTGAAATGGCGCGGCGGTTGCTGTCGCGGCTGCGGCGGGGCCAGAAAGTGGCGGGAAAAGCGGGGGCGTAGGTCCTCGCGATTTTATAATTGCTAAAGATAAGCTCGCTGGAGGCCGAAGTAGTTATTGTGTAGATCAGGTTGCCAAGGCTATCTGACAGAAATGGAGGAGCTTTGCATCCTGGCCTGTTCGCTACGCTATTCATCCCTGCATATGTGTGACTTGGTTCACGGATTTTGCGGTTGGGAGAGGTTATAAGGTTAAAAAGACGAGGATTCGGCATGACCGTCAGGCTTACTCTGCTGTTTTTCATGCTTACCGCCAGCGCTTGGGCGCGGGCGGACCTCTACGCCTTTACCGACGAGAACGGTGTGCTCAACATCACCAATGTGCCGAGCTACGATGCGCGCTACAAGGTGATCCACAGGGAGCCGAAAAGCACGCCGCGCCGCGATTATTCCACTGGGGCGTTACGATCGCTGCGTGCGGCGAAGAGACCAGCGGGACTTGACGACATGGTAAGCAGGGCGGCGCAGACCTATCAAGTGGATCCCGCATTGGTACACGCGGTGATTCATGCCGAATCCGGCTTCAACCCGCAGGCCGTGTCGCCCAAGGGCGCGTCCGGGCTGATGCAGCTCATGCCCGATACCGCGCGGCGCTATGGGGTGCGCGACATTTTCGACCCTTCCCAAAATATCACCGGCGGGGTGCGTTATCTGCGCGACCTGCTCAAGATGTTTGGCAATAGCCCGCGCCTTGCAGTGGCGGCCTATAATGCCGGCGAAAACTCCGTGTTGCGCTTCGGTGGCGTCCCCCCTTACCCCGAGACCACCAACTACGTCAGCCGCGTGTTGAGCCTGCATAGCCGTTACCGCCGTCACAGTTAATCCGTTTCAGGGTTAAATCCCCTAGCAACTGCTCCTGAATTATCCGCTCGGCGCGTGTTAAAATGCCTGTACTTTCATACATAGTACCGGCTATCTCCCTATGAGCAGCACCCCCCGCATTCGTGAAATTCCGTATAACTATACCTCCTTCTCCGACCGCGAGATCGTGATCCGCTTTCTAGGCGAACGCATGTGGGAGGTGTTGAACGAGCTGCGTGGTACGCGCCGCACCGGGCATTCGGCGCGCCTGTTGTTCGAAGTGCTGGGGGATATGTGGATCGTGACGCGCAATCCCTATATCCAGGACGATTTGCTGGAAAACCCCAAGCGCCGCGCATCGCTGATTAATACCCTGCTGCAACGCCTGGAGCAGATCCGCACCCGTGCCGGAGAAAATCCCTTGGCACTGGAGCTGGAACACGCGGCGCACAAGGCAGTGCAGGAGTTTCAAACCTGGTTTTCGAACCAGTACGACTTGCGCAAAAAGACGCTCAAACGTCTCACCAAGGTCACGCGGCGCGATAACATCGATTTCAGTGGCCTGGCGCGCGTCTCTCATGTCACCGACGCCACCGATTGGCGCGTGGAATACCCGTTCGTGGTGGTCGCCCCCGACAGCGAGGAGGAGATGGCGGGTGTGGTGCAGGCCTGTATCGAGCTGGGGCTAACCATCATCCCGCGCGGCGGCGGCACTGGCTATACCGGCGGCGCGGTGCCGCTGCATCCGGACAGCGCGGTGCTCAATACCGAAAAACTGGAAGGGCTGGGACAAGTGGAGTTCCGCACCTTGCCCGGCGTATCGCAATCGGTCGCCACGGTGCGCGCCGAGGCTGGCGTGATCACCAAGCGCGTCTCGGAGCTGGCCTATGCCGCCGGTCACGTGTTCGCCGTCGATCCCACCTCGCAGGACGCCTCCACCATCGGCGGCAACATCGCCATGAATGCGGGTGGCAAAAAGGCCGTGCTGTGGGGCACGTGCCTGGACAATCTGGTGTCCTGGCGCATGGTGACCCCCGATGCGCAATGGCTGGAGGTGGAGCGCCTCAATCACAATCTGGGCAAGATCCACGAGGTGGCGCTCGCCGAGTTCCGCGTCACCCATTACCGCGCCGACGGCAAGACGCCGACCGGCGTCTCCGAGATTCTGCGCATCCCCGGCCCGGAGTTGCGCAAAGAGGGCTTGGGTAAGGATGTCACCAACAAATTCCTGGGCGGGCTGCCCGGTGTTCAGAAGGAGGGCTGTGACGGGCTGATCACCTCCGGGGTGTTTATTCTGCACCGCGAACCGCGCTTTACCCGCACCGTGTGCCTGGAGTTCTTCGGCGCGGACCTGAGCAACGCCGTGCCCGCCATCGTAGAGATCAAGAATTATATAGATACCGTGCCCGGTGTATTGCTGGCGGGGATGGAGCATCTGGACGAGCGTTATGTGCGCGCGGTGAATTACAGCACCAAGGCACCGCGCCGCGAGCGGCCCAAGATGGTATTGATCATCGACGTGGCAGGTGACGAGGAAAATGCGGTGGCGCAAGCCGTCTCCCAGGTGGTGCGGCTGGCCAACGCCCGCGAGGCGGAGGGCTTCGTCGCGGTGAGTCCCGAGGCGCGCAGCCGCTTCTGGGCAGACCGCGCCCGCACCGCCGCCATCGCCGCCCACACCAACGCATTCAAGATCAATGAAGACGTGGTGATCCCGCTGGAGCGCCTCGCCGATTACACGCTGGGCATCGAACGCATCAACATCGAGCAGTCAATGCACAACAAGCTGCGCCTGGTGGCGGCGCTGCTGGAGTATCTGGGTGGCGATTTGACGGAATTGCGCCGCAGCGCCGATTATCAAACCAGCGCCGAGAGCGATGAAATCATCACCAACAAGATTAGTGCTGCCCGTGACTATTTGCTCAAGATCCAGCAACAGTGGACGGCCATCCTGGACTATCTGGATGCCCCCGCTTCGTTATCCCCGACCTTGCTCGATACCGAGACACGGGCCAAGGTGCGTGTAGGCGATACCCTGTTCGATCTGCTGCAGCGCCGTGAATTGCGCATTTCATACCGCCAGGAGGTGGAACGGCCGCTGAAGGCCATCTTCGCCGGTCGCGAACTGGAGAAATTCCACACGCGCTTCGACGAGATCCACACCCGCATCCGCTCCAGCCGATTGTTTGTGGCGACCCACATGCACGCCGGCGATGGCAACGTACATACCAACATCCCGGTCAACTCCAACGATTACGAAATGCTGCAAGAGGCCGACCGCATCGTTGACCGCGTTATGGCCCTGGCGGTGGCGCTGGGCGGGGTAATCTCCGGCGAGCACGGCATCGGCATCACCAAGATGCACTATCTGGAGCCCGAGGCGGTGGCGGCCTTCACCGGCTACAAGCTGAAGATCGACCCCCATGGCCGCTTCAACCGCGGCAAGCTGCTGGCCGGTTCCGGTCTGCACAATGCCTATACGCCCTCGCTGCGGCTGGTGCAGCAGGAGGCGCTGATCCTGGAGCAAAGCGAGCTTGGCGCGCTCAATGACGATATCCGCCACTGCCTGCGCTGCGGCAAGTGCAAACCGGTCTGCAACACCCATGTGCCGCGCGCCAACCTGTTCTACTCGCCGCGCAACAAAATCCTCGCCACCGGGTTGATCATCGAGGCCTTTCTTTACGAAGAACAGACCCGGCGCGGTATTTCGATTCGTCATTTCGACGAGATGAACGATGTCGCCGACCACTGCACGGTCTGCCACAAATGCCTTAATCCCTGCCCGGTCAACATCGACTTCGGCGATGTCACCGTGCGCATGCGCCGCATCCTGAAACAGCGTGGCCAACGTCACGCAAGCCCTGGCACGGC